>JBKBKS010000067.1:0-12222 GCA_046294565.1 Fimbriimonadales bacterium | reverse complement strand
GGAGCCGGGCGGCAGGGCGATGACCTCGGGGGCGAGGATGCCTACGTCGTTCTCGCGATGCTCTCGGTAGACGCGGTTCTCGCGGCGCATGCCCTCGTCGACCCGCAGTGGCGTCCTGTGTTCGAGCAGTGGAAGTCGGGCGAGCAGCGCCAGCCTGGCGAGGTGGGGCTTGCCTCCATCATGAGCAGTTTTTACTTTGTGAATAACTCGCGCGTGGCGATGCTGGCGTTCGGGTTGGGCGTGTTCTGGGGGATACCGACCGTGTATCTGCTCATCACCAACGGGTTCCTGCTGGGCACATTAGCGGGCGAGATGTACCATGCGGGCAAGTTGGGCTTTTTGTTGGTTTCGATCTATCCGCATGGCGTGCCCGAGCTGGGCGCGGTGGTTCTGTGTGGGGGTGCGGGGCTGATGCTGGGGCGCGCGATGATTGCCCCGGGCGATTGGACGCGCTCGGAGGCGGTGCGCCAGGTTGCCCCCGACGCCTTCTGGATGCTGGCAGGCGCCATCGTGCTGATACTGATTGCGGCGTTCACCGAGGCGTTCTTCTCGTTCTATGCGTTTCCCAGCTGGTCGAAGTTGCTGTGGGGCACGATGGCGTTGGGGCTGTTGCTGGCGTATCTGTGGGGCGTGCGCGAGCGTTGAGGGGGGATTAGGGGCGTCCTGCGCTGATGGGTCGGCGCGTGAGTCGCATGCGCTGGTGCTGGCGGTGTCGGATTAAGCCGAGGATGAGGGCTGTTGTGAGTGCGACGCCGATGGGGAGCGTCTGCGTGGGTTCACGCGCCACTGCTTGGGCAATCACAACAGGCGCCTTTTTGTAGGGTTTCCCATCACGATACACCACCAGCCAGCCTGCGGGGTCGCCTTCCTGCACGGGCGCGTTCAGCGGCTGCGCCTGCACTGCCCATCGATAGCGCGTGTGCTCGGACTTGCGTGCGAGCCACACCAACGGCGTTGTCAAGCGCACCGACGCCTGCGACGCCACACCGCCTTCCACGCGCACACTGCCCACCACCGCCTCTGGAGTGAGCTCGATGCGCTCCCAATCGTTGAAGCCGTGTTCCATCAGCGCGATAGTGTCTGCCTCGCGCTGGGGGCTGTTCAGCACCACCGTGATCTGCCGTCGCCCCTCGCGCGTCGCCGCGCCAGCAAAGCAGAACCCTGCAGGGTTCGTGTAGCCCGTCTTCACGCCCTCGGCGTAGGGATACTCTTTCAAAAACTTCGCCTTGTTCACCATCCACAAATCGTCTTGATTGATGGAACGCGCCACGATGTAGTGCGGCGTCTTCACAATCGCGCGGAAGGTCTCGTTTTGCATGGCGTAGCGTGTGATGAGCGCGAGGTCGTAAGCGGTCGAGAGATGCTTGGGGTGGTGCAAGCCGTGCGGGTTCACGAAGTGGGTGTGTTTTGCGCCGAGTTCACGCGCTTTCTGGTTCATCTGCCGCGCGAAGGCTTCGACGGAGCCTGCCACATGCTCGGCTAAGGCAACGGCGGCGTCGTTGGCGGAGCGGAGCATCAGCGCGTACAGGAGGTCGCGCACCTTCACCCGCTCGCCGACGCGCAAGTGCATCGAGCTCGGCTGGGTGTTCACCGCGCGTGGGGAGGCTTTCACCGTATCGTCCAGATTACACGACTCCAGCACCAGAATCGCGGTCATAATCTTGGTGAGGCTGGCGGGAGGCAGTTTTTTATAGGCGTGGCGCGCATAGAGTGTCTGTCCTGTTTCCGCGTCGAGGAGTATCGCCGCGCGCGCCTGCACCCGTGGCGCGTCCGCCCACAAAAGCGCGATGCAGAGCATCCCAAACACCCACGCAATCAACTCTCGGCGCATACCGTCTACTACGGCGCGCCCCAGAAAAATCCTGCCTATAGCGCTCCTTGAAGGCGAGAATGCGCAGGCAACCTAAAGGGTATACTCTGCAGCGATGAAGGAGTTCCTGAATCGCATCATTCACGGCGATTGCCGTGAGGTGCTTGCGCAGCTGCCAGAGGAGTGCGTAGACCTTATCGTTACCTCGCCGCCCTACGCCGACCAGCGCAAGGATGTCTATGGCGGGGTTCACCCCGACCGCTATGTGGAATGGTTTCTGCCCATCGCGGCTGAGCTCAAGCGCGTTCTCAAACCCACAGGCTCCTTCCTTTTGAACATCAAGGAGCGCGTGGTGAATGGCGAGCGACACCCGTATGTGCTCCATCTGATTCTGGCAATGCGCGAGCAGGGCTGGCTCTGGACAGAGGAATACATCTAGCATAAGAAAAACTGCTATCCAGGCAAGTGGCCTAACCGATTTCGCGACGCTTGGGAACGGCTCCTCCATTTCACCAAGCAGCGTAAGTTCAAAATGTTTCAAGATGCCGTGATGGTTCCGATGGGCGAGTGGCGACACGAGCGGCTCAAAAAGCTCAACCCGAACGACCTATACCGTTTCAACTCGCGTGCGGGCAGTGGGTTCGGCAAGCGCGTTACCAACTGGATTGGACGCGAACACGCCTACCCGACCAATGTGCTACACCTGGCGACCGAGTGCTACAACCGCTATCACGCAGCGACCTTCCCTGTGGATTTGCCCGCATGGTTCATCAAACTCTTCACCGAGCCTGGCGATGTGGTGCTGGACCCGTTTATGGGATCGGGCACGACGGCAGTGGCTTGCGTGCGGTTAGACCGACGCTACATCGGCATTGAGCTGGTGGAAGAGTATGTGCGCTTAGCGGAAGAACGAATCGCCAAAGAACAAGCAACGCCGAACCTCTACACCTTTGCAGAAGAGGGAGTAGGCTATGAAACCTGAGGAACTGGAACAAATAATCAAGACACACCTGGAAGAGTTCTACCGCCGCCGTATCGAGAAGCTGAAAACCCTGCAGCTCAAGCAGGTACTCAAACGCAATTTCTATCTCAAGCTGATTCGGCTAATGTGTGATTATCCTGAACAGCAACGCAAGATTTATCAGGAAGAATGGGCGAAAGCGGTCAATCGGTTCACGCGCGATCTCCTCAGCGAGTTCGCCAACGAAGATGGTTCGTTGGATTGGGAGAAGATTGTCCGTTTCAACTCAGGCGCAGGAGGGTAGGAAAAGGCTATTCAGTAGGCACAAGCCCTCACCCCTGTTCGGGGGCAGGATGTGCTTTTTTCTTCTCCAGCGCTCCACCCGGCGTGTGGGAAACCTCTAAAGATTGCGCGCCGATGCCAATAATACGGGGTGATGTTCACGCCGATAGTCGGAGCCGAGCCGACGCTCAGCGCGGAATCGCCGTTTGCGATAGGCGCGTCGGATGCAGGGAATCAGGAGCTGTTTGAGGCGGTTCTACAGGAACTGCTGGACGCGGACACAGAGTTGTCAGCGTTGGGCTCCGCGTGGACGCTGACGCCGCTCGCGCCGATACCGAGCAGCGACCCTCTGGCAGCAGGCGAGGGCGCAGTCGCACGCCTTGAGTGGGGCGCGCTGACCGCTCTGCAACCTGCGCCGATATTGCACGCCCAGAACGCTTCACCTGCGCGGGGCGACGCGAACCCGCCTGACGCGCCCGCGGCGGTTGACGCCGCAGAACTCGCCGATATGCTACCTGCTGCAGCGAAGACCCGCACGGAGGTCCTTGGGGGCAACTTTGCGTTTCAGTCTTCCGAGGCGTCGCCGCAAGCGACGGCATCTCCTCCTCCTGGCGGTGACGAGAGCGTCTCCCCTGTGTTGTCCGCCCGTCAGGTGGAGACGCTCCCTTCGCCGTCGCCCGTGCGCGATTCGGCGGAGGCGTTCCATCGCGCGTCGGAGCCTGTGCTTGAGCCGCGCCGCGCCGCGCGTGAAGAGCCGCGCGACGCGCCATCCCACGCATTCGCTTTGCAGGGCGCTTCCGCTGCGCCAACCGCCGCGCCCGCCGAGCTCTCGCACGCAATCACGACCGACTCTCCCAACTGGAACGCGGTGGAGCAGGCGGCGCAGTATATCGAGCGGTTGGCGTACGACCGTGAACGCGACAGCATCACTATTCGCCTCGATCCGCCTGAGTTAGGCGTGATTGAGCTGCGTGTTCAAGCGCAGGGCAGCGAGGTACAGGCGTGGGTGAGCGCGGAACGCGAATTCACACGCCAGCTGCTGCAGCAAGCGCAACAGCACCTGCGCGAGCAACTCGAATCGCGCGGACTGCAACTCACGCATTTCGATGTTGGAGGGCAAGGCAACTCCCCCTTCGCGCAGGCGCACGCTTACCGCGCGCCTGCCGCCCAAAGAAACACTATCCCACACCCCTCAGCGGCTACGGACAGCCTCAGTTTCTACGATGGACGATGGAGCGTCTGGGTGTGAACACTGTCAGACGGAGGTTGTTCGATGACCATAGGAGCGATACAACAGGGCGCAAACGCCACATTCAGCGGCTCGCGAACCATGATGGACACCTACCAGTTTCTGCGACTGCTCATCGTGGAGCTGACCTCGCAGAACCCGATGGATCCCATCAAGGATCGCGACTTTCTGGCGCAGATGGCGCAGCTCAACACCGCGCAACAGATGGAACGGTTGGGCGCGATGTTCGGCGCCTTCCAAGCGGCAGGACTCATCGGACGCGAGGTGGAAGCCACCCTGCCCAGCGGGGCGCAAATCGCGGGCAAGGTGGAATCGGTGCAGATGAGCGCAGGACGCGCGTTTCTAAGCGTGAACGGCGAGCAGATACCGATGGAGTCGGTACGCGCCATTCGTTGAGGAGGTGAGGATCTATGTGGCAAGCGATGCTTTCAGGTGTCGCCAGCTTGAAGGCGCACCAGACCAAGATGAATGTGATTGGCAACAATATCGCGAACATCAACACGACAGGGTTCAAGAGCAGCCGCGTGCATTTTCAGGACTTGATGGCGCAGACCTTTCGCGCGGCGAGCCGCCCCAGCGAGGTGCTGGGCGGGGTGAACCCCATTCAAGTGGGGTTGGGCGTCAAGGTCGGCGCAATCGATGTGCATACGCTGCAAGGCGCGCTGGAGATGACCGGGCGCAACACCGACCTCGCCATTCAGGGCAACGGCTACTTCATGCTCACGAACGGGCGCGACATCCACTACACGCGCGACGGCGCGTTCGGACTCGACTCGTCGGGCTTTCTGGTGCATCGCGGCACTGGCTGGAAGGTGCTGGGCTGGATGGCTGACCCCGGCGGGCTGATTGACACCAACCTCCCAATCAACGCGCAGTCGGTGCTGCAGTTCCCTGTGGGGTCGCAGGCGGCGGTCAGCCAGACGACGGTGGTGCGCTACACGGGCAACTTGAACGCGAACGCGCTGTCAACGCAGACCTACGCAGCGACCGTGCGTGTGTACGACTCGCTCGGCGGCTCACACGACATCACCCTTACCTTCACCAACCGCCAGACGCCTCCTGCAGGTACGCCTCCTACGGGCGCGGCGAGCTCGTGGGAGTGGTCGGCAACGGAGGGTAGCCTGCCCGTCGGCGACTTCAGCACAGGCGGCAACACCCGCCTCTACTTCGACAGCCAAGGCGAACTCATCGGCGCCACTACGCAGCAAATCACCATCACTCCCACCAACGGCGCGCCGCCCTTCACAGTGAACTTAGACCTCAGCCAAATCACCTCGCTGGCGGCGGAGTCCATCGTGCAGCCCGTGTATCAGGACGGCTTCCCGCCCGGCACGCTGCAGGAGTTCACGATTGGCGTCGACGGCACGGTTCAGGGCGTGTTCTCCAACGGTCTCTCGCGTCCGATGGGGCGGATTGCGCTCAGCCTGTTCTCCAATCCTGCGGGGCTGTTCCGATTGGGCAACAACATGTGGCGCATGACCGACAACTCTGGGCTGCCCCAAGTCGGCGCGCCCACCACAGGCGGCTTGGGCGAAATCAACTCAGGCTACTTGGAGCAATCGAATGTGGACTTGGGCGGCGAGTTCGCCGACATGATTGTGACGCAGCGCGGCTTCCAAGCCAACACGCGCATCGTGTCGGTTGTGGACGAGATGCTCGCCGATGTGGTGAACATGAAGCGGTAGTGCTGATGGAGCGGCGCGCTATCGTCGCTCCGCCCACAGTCGCGCGGTATGGCGTCCGTTCGCGCGCCACGCTTCCGAGTAGTGAACAAGGCGCATCTTCGGGGTCAGTAGCGAGGGCAGCTCGTTTGGGCGCGCCACGCGCAAATCGGACGCGGGCTTGCCATAACGGGCGCGATGCTCCCTCGTGAACGCCTCCACCAGCAGCGCGCCGCCCGATACGAGCCACTCACACGCGCGAGCAATCAACCCGCACGAGTAGAAATAGAACAGCGTTATCAACTCGTATCGCTCCGACGGTTGCCACTCGGACTTCTCCAAGTCGGCGCAGAGCCACTCAATAGGGGTGCTGTCGGGCGCGTAGCGCGTCTGTAGGTCGCGCCCGCGCTCCATCGCTTCAGGCAGCCGATCGACCGCGCAGACGCGCCAGCCCCTATCGGCGAGGTAGACCGCCTCGCGTCCGCTGCCGCAGCCCAAGTCCAGCGCGCGCCGTTCAGAATCGGGGTGTAAGCGCGGCGCGACCGACTCCAGCCACTCGTTCGGTCGCCACAGGCGGTATTGCGCGTTGCCATCGGCGTTCGGGGGCGGCTCGGCGAGTTGCGCTCGTCGCCCGCGCGCGTGCAGCCAGCCCAACGCGGCGTAGGCGTCCAACGAATCGCGAATCAGCCGAATCGTCTGATGGGGCGGCGGCAACTCGTGCGTGCGATGGGGCAGCTCCTCCAGCGGAATAGACACTGCGCCCGCGTGCGCCCGCGCAACGCTTAGGTGGTCGGTAGGCAACAGCATCGTTCACTCACTGCTGAGTCGGCTATATTCCTCGCGCAGCGCGACGGCGTCTTGGGTGCGCCCCTGCGCCTCGTACAGCGCGGCGAGGTCGCTCAACGCTTGTAGGTGTGCGCTCAGGATCTGCCGCTCGCGTTCGGCGTTATACAGCCCCAGCGTGCGCCCCGCAAGATTGAACGGGTAGGTCGCCTCGCGGTAGTTGCGGAACACCTGCAAAGCCCCCTCGTAGTGCCCTTGCGCACGCACGGTCTCGCCCTGCGCCCGATAGTCGCGCGCCAACGCCAGATGCGCGAACCCATACGCCGTCTCCACCATCTCAGGTATCGCGCGGACGCGCCCGTAGGGACTGTTCTGGATTTCAATCACGCGCTCGTAGTATCGCCTCGCTTCGTCGGTCAGGCGCGGCAGCGACTCGTCGGGCTGCGCAAGCCGAGCCAGTTTGAGCAAGGCGGGCAGGCTGTGCGGGTCGCGTTCCAACGCGGCTTGGTAATGCTCGCGCGCCTTGCTGAGGTCGTTCTCGCGTTCGTAGTATAGCCCCAGTCGGTAGAGGTTGCGCGGCGACGGCTTGAGCCGAACGGAGCGTCGCATCAGCTCCAGCGCGGTCTCGCGCCTGCCGAGCGCGTAGTAGAGCTCGCCAGCGTCCATCAAGTAGTCGGGGTTGCTCGCGTCGAAGCGTCGAGCAATGCTATAGAGTTCAGCGGCTTGCGGCGCGTGCGAGACCAGCATCTCGTAGCGTCCCTGATGAGCGTACCACTCGCCCAACCCGAAGCTGGCGAGCGCAGTGGCAAGTGTGAGTACGACGACCAGCGCGGTGCCGCGTCGTTCGATTGCGCGTATCGGTATAGTGAACACGCCGTCGGGCGCCAGCGCCAGCCCCAGCCCCAACAGCGTGCAAAGCATGATGAGATTCGCGAACGCCTGCAGGTCAGAATCGACCGCGTTGTGGAGCACTGCGCCGACGACCGCCGCCAGTATGCCGATGCGCATCGGACGCCAATCCGTCACGCGCGGGGCGGGGCGCGCTGCGTCGGGCGGCAACTCGCGCTGCGCCGCGCGCATGAGCCAGCCGACGCCCATCGCCCCAAGCAACAGCAGCGCGGGCAGCCCCGACTCGGCGGCGAGCTCCAAGTAGGTGTTGTGCGCCGCGCGCGTGTAGCCTACCTGTGCGTAGCGCGGGTATTGCCACTCGAACGCGCCTGTACCCACACCCAAGAGGGGGTTCGCAAGCGCGGCGCGCGCGGCGCCTTTCCAAGTCTCCACGCGGAACGCGCCCGAATGCACATCTTGCGCCGCCGCCTGCGGGGTCAGCCGTTGCGTGGCGGGCGTGCTGAGCCAGAGCACGCCGACAAGCAACACGCCTACCAGCCCGACGCGCATCAGAAACTCGCGCGAGAGCAGTTTCCACGCGCCCGCCCACGCCATAAACGCCGCCGCCGCGCCCGCCATCGAGAGCATCCCCAGCCTCGAAGCGGTCAACGCCAGCGCGCCCAGCTGCAGCCACAGCCCGACCGTGATGAACGCGGTGTAGACACGGCGACGCGGCTCTGCCAGCTCGCGCCCTGCCATCAGCAATAGCCCCAACGTGAGCGGCGCGCTCATCGCCAAATAGCCCGCCAGCAGGT
The DNA here is from genome assembly GCA_046294565.1 of Fimbriimonadales bacterium. Lineage (GTDB taxonomy): Bacteria > Armatimonadota > Fimbriimonadia > Fimbriimonadales > GBS-DC > GBS-DC. The sequence continues at coordinate 3,833 of JBKBKS010000067.1, read as the reverse complement.
TCGGGTTGAAAAAACTCGCGAACACGCGCCAGTTCAGGACGCCGCCCAGCGCGTTGATGAGATACTCGGTACAGCCGCGCAGTCCCAGCAAACTCGCGCTGACAACAATAGGAGTTATCGCCAGCCACGCCGCCGCGCCGCGCCGCGCCGTCGCCGTCAGAGTCAACACAGCAATCAGCCCCGACAGCCACTGCACTGTGCGCAGCAGACCCGGCCAGCCCGATTGCAACGCCACTGTAGACAGCCCCAGCCACAACACAAGCGCCGCGAAGGGCAGCAGGAACCGCCCCACGGGCAATCGCCACATCTCGGCGTTCCACGCAGCGACGAAGAAGCCCGCAAACATCAGCAGGCTCACAATGAACGCCCCCATCAGGGGCATATCCGCGCTCCAGAGGAGCGCGCCGAGCGTGTCGGTGGGCGCGACGGGGCGTGCGCCGATATACACACCGCCCGATAGCCACGGCGCGAGCGCGACGCCCACGCTTGTTAGCCCCGTCGCCCACGACGCCCACTGCGGCGCGCGCGGCTTAACCTTCGCCTTGCCGTTCCCAGAGCGACTTGCGCCGTTCCTCTGCATAGTAAAATACCGCCTCTATCAGGGGCGACCAATCGTAATAGATTTGTGGCAGCTCCGCCAGCGACGCCCAGCGCACGCCCTGCGATTCGAAGTGGGCATCGAGCGCGTCGAGCCGTTCGGCGCGTGTCAGGAACACGGGCGCACGGCAAGGCGATGGCTCCTGTGCGCTGCACGGCGTCAGCACATAGTCGCCCAGCAGGTGCAGCGATTCGACCACCGCGCCCGACTCCTCATACGCCTCGCGTCGGGCGGCGGCTTCAGGCGTCTCGTCCGCCTCGATGCGTCCGCTCGGCGCGCAGTAGCCCCGCTCGCGAATGTTCGCCAGCAGATAGCGTCCCGCCCCATCGCTAATCAGCACCACCACATAGCGCGGCGGCGGCAGCGCAGACGCCTCGCCCGTCGGGACGAACCGCATCCGCCGACCCGCCCACACCGCCTCCAACGCCTCCCAGTCGGTCAAGGCAGCTCCCCCCGACCGCCGACAATCTTGCCCTGCACATAACTCAGCGGAATCGCGCCAATCTGACGACTATCCTCCGACCGCGCCAAGTTATCGCCCACCACGAAGATATGCGCTTCGGGCACGCGCCCGCCCATCATATAGACCAGCGGCGTCCAATACTTCTCTGGCACCTGCTCGCCCGCAAAGGCGACTACCCGCTTAATCAGCAGTTCGCCGTTCGGGCGGATAATCACCACCACATCGCCACGTTGGATGTCGCCAAACAGCCAGTAGGCGGTGGTCATCAGCAGCCGATCGCCGCTTTTGTAGGTCGGCTCCATCGAGCGCCCGTTCACCACCACGATACGGAAGTTCAACGCGAAGAAGAGCGCGAGCAGCCCGAAGATGGTGAGCAGCACCAGCGAGCGCGTATTGCGCACGGCGCGGCGTCGTTCCAGAGTATCCGTTGCTTGCATCGCGGGTGAACCTCCTTAGATGGCTGCGAACCGTTCTGCGTTTCGGGGCGGACGCCACGGGTCGCGCGGATGATAGAACCGCCACACAATCTGCGCCGCTTCGCGAATGGCGTTCTCCGCCTCGTTCTCAGGCGTCCAGCGCGTGTCCTCGTTCTCTTTCGTGAACAGCGCCAGCAGGTATGCCCCAGACGGCGCGAACACAATCCCCACATCCGAGCGCGAGCGGTTCACCGCCCCCGACTTCAGGCACGCCACAACCCACGGGGGCACAGACGCGCCGATGAGGTCATCATAATACTGATGACTCATGATGCGTAGCATCCGCTCGCACGCAGCGGGCGAGGCGGCTTTGTTGGCGCGTATCGCGTCCAGCAGCTGCACCATCTCGTTCGGGGTACACATGCCCATGCCCCACTTGTCGCGCAAGGCTTTAAGTTCGGCGTCGTCGGGCGGATGGAGCGCGAGCAACTTGGTGTGGCGCAAGCCCAGTCGCTCCAAGTGGCGGTTCACCTCCACCGTGCCCAGCCGACGCGCGAGCATAATCGTCGCCGTGTTGTCGCTGACGGTAATCATCAGGTGCAGCAGCAGCTTCACCTCGACCGACTGGTTCTCCTTGTAGAACTGCAACAATCCAGAGCCTTCGCGGATATCCTCATGGGTGATGGGCAGCTTCTCGCTGTAGCTGAGGCGTCCTGCGTCGATCTCCTCCATCGCCTTGCTCATCACGGCGACCTTGATGGTGCTGGCGGTCGGGAAAATCTCGTCGCCGCGATAGTGGATACGATGGTTGTGCTTAGTGTGATACAGGCTGTAGCCCATCACGCCGCGATGGCGTTCACACAGCGCATCCAGCTTCGCTTTGAGCGGTTTCGGGTCGCGTGCCATACCCCTAAGTGTACCTGACGGTGTGGCAGCTGCCTCTCTGCAGAGGATAACTTAGAATCTTCAAAAAAAGTCTCTTTTGAGATTCCTCGCCTGCGACTCAGAGTAAGCGTCGCAATTCGGAGAACCGACTCCAATTACTCCCTCACCTATGGAATAACCCCTTCGGTATGAAGCGATGGTTGCATAACTGGGGCTATCCAATCTTATGGGGCGCGGCGGCGGCAATCGCACTGTTCGGCGTGACGGCTATCGCTCTCCAACAATTCTACAGAGAGTCCAAAGCTCTATTTGAGCAAGAGTTTAATAACAACTTGCTCAACCTCGCACGCGCGGCGGCAACCGTCATAGACCCTGAACAGCACCAAACCTTTCAGGTGGGCGAGGAACAGACCGAAAAGTACCAACGCGCTATCGAGCCACTGGCGAAAATTCAAGCGACCGACCCCAAAATCAAATTCATCTATACTTTTGTGCGCAAAGAGGGGAAGATATACTTCGTGCTGGACGCGACGCCGCCAGGCGACCACGATAACGACGGCGTGGAAGATAAATCCTACATCGGCGACGAATACTCGGAAGCCAACCGATATGCACACCTCGTGTTCACGACAGGGCAAGCGCAAGTAACCGACATCGTGACCGATCGGTGGGGCAGCTTCATCTCCGCTTATGTGCCTTTACGCGACACGCAAGGCAAGGTTATCGGCGCGGTGGGCGTCGATGTGAAAGCACAGGAGTATCTCAATAAACAGGCGACATTAATTGTGGTGTACCAACGCTACCTGATTTTGTCAGGTGCGCTCGCGTTGGTGGTCGGGTTGGCAAGTTTCGTGGCACTGCGCTATCGCGCCCTCACTCAACTGCGCGCCCAAGCGCAGCAGGAGCAGTTAATGTATCTGAACCATCTGCGCGAGCAGACGTTAGCGCACGCGCCGATACTGGTGTTTGCGACCGACGCGGAGGGCAACCTGCTCCTTACCGAAGGCGCAGCCCTGCGCCACCTGCCGCAGCGCCCTCGCCACGAGCCGCCGCCCAGTCGCAATCTGTTCGTGATGATGGCGGATCACCCCGAAATCTGCGACGATTTGCAACGCGCCCTGCAAGGTGAACCGCTCATCACCGAGCGTAAGTGGCAAGGACGCTACTACCGAACTTATTACTCGCATCTATACGACGAACACGGGAATCTCAAAACATTAGTGGGCGTCTCCATCGACCAGACCGAACAGATTGAACTCTTGCGCCATATTCAGGAGCGCGAGCAGTATCTCAACTCGCTGCTCTCCGCGCTGCCCGATCTGCTGTTCGTCATCGACCGCGAGGGCGTGTACCACGAGATTTACGCCTACGACGAGAGCCAGCTGGCGGTTCCGAAAGAGTTTGCGCTGGGCAGGAGCATCTACGAATTCCTCCCGCACGAGTTCGCGGAGCAGGCGATGCGATCCGTGCA
>JBKBKS010000066.1:0-12253 GCA_046294565.1 Fimbriimonadales bacterium | reverse complement strand
GGGAAACACTGAGACTGTGCCGTTTGTAGTCTGACAGGTGGTTTGGCGCAAGGGATGAGGGTATACTCTACGCGACCCTGCTGCCAGCGAGGGCGAGCGGTTCCTTGCTGGTCTGACCGCGCTGGGTCGGCTGCTGGCGGTCGGCAGCGAGTGGGGTAGCTACGCAGCGCCTGTCTCAGGCTCTGGGGCACGGGCAGGGGGTAGCGTTGCCCGCACCGCCTTGCGCGAAGCGGCGGAGGAAGCGGGCGAACGCCTCGCACGGCAGGGCGCAAAGCAGGCGGCACGGAACGCCGATGAGTGGGTCAGGCTCTATCGGGCTGTGAGCATGGAGGAACTGGAGGACATCATGAAAACTGGAAAGCTGCGCCAACACCCACAGGGCTTCTCGATGGAAGGCAAGTGGTTCGCCACCACGGTGGAACACGCGACGAGGTGGGGCAAGAACCTTTGGAGGCTGAGCGCGCATAAGCAGCCGTACTCTATCATCGAGGTTCGGGTACCCCACTCAATACTCACGAGAATGTTCTACCGTGAGCGGCTGGATATGATTGGGTCTGCCTACTTTGCTCCTGAGTACCTACTGCCCCACATTCAGTTCTTGCGAGAGCTGCCGTCCGTGCCATGGCTGAAATGAGTGAATGTATCTACGGTATTGCGCAGATTTATCTCACACCAGAGGCGAGGAAGTTTGTGCAACTTCCTCGCTCCTCAACCTTCATACTTCCGGTCCGTTTTACGAGCGAACCACAGGTCTCTTGGAGCCTAATAGTAGTGCCCAATTCCCATGTTGAGACTTGCCGATGGGAGCAAGTCAAGGTGGGACTATTGGCCTACGAACATAGCGTGAAGTATATTCATCAGGGTGCAGAGTTTATGGTGGACTACACGACTGAGAGGGGAACCTCGACAGAGGTGGGGCGAGGCGTTATCGTTTCCATCGAAAACTGTTCGTTGGAGGAATACCGTAGGGTATTTCAGTACCCTAATCCACGCGAGTGATGTATCTGTACGGGGTGTATGCTTGCGGCTGCCCCACGCCTACAGGAGGGAGCTTAATGTGCAACTGGGAAGATAAAAAGAAACTCTGGAGATTGTGTCGTAGGGGCGTTGCGGTTTGTTGGGGGATAAGGCTTTTCAAGGCGTTCGGATGGCTTTGTAAAAGAGGTATACTCTAACCACTCCTTCCGCCAGCGAGGGCGAGAAGTTCCTTGCTGGTCTGAACGCGCTGGGTCGGCTGCTGGCGGTCGGCAGCGAGTGGGGCGGTTATGCCTCGCTGGCGTCGGGTCGGGGCGGCGCACGGGCAGCGGCGCGCGAAGCGGCGGAGGAAGCCGGCGAACGCCTCGCTCGGCAGGTTATGGCGTCTATGCTCTCTCCTGTCTGGTAGAGGGGGGAGCAAGACTTCAGAGTCAGGTATAATTCTCCTGCTATGCCGAAGCCCAAGCGTGCCGAGCCGAAGCTGGTGAATATCGAAATCAACGGCGTTCCGCTGCAAGTGCCTGAGGGCGAGTTGCTGGTGGAAGCTGCCAAGCGCGTTCAAGCCGATATTCCCATATTTTGTTATCATAAGTATATGAAACCTGTGGGCATGTGTCGGATGTGCCTCGTGGAGGTGGGCTACAAGCAACCCGACGGCAGCGTGCGCAAAATGCCCAAACCGCAGACCTCCTGCTCCCTGCCCTGCACCGAGGGGCTGGTCGCGTGGACGGAGACAGAACAGATAGTCAAAGACCGTCGCGCCGTGTTGGAGTTCTTGCTCATCAACCACCCGCTGGACTGCCCCATCTGCGATCGCGGCGGCGAATGCCCCCTACAGAACAACACGCAGTTCTACGGACCCTCCACCAGCCGCTACATCGAAATCAAACGGCACTTGCCCAAGTCGTTCCCGCTGTCGAACTATGTCGCGCTGGACTTGGAGCGGTGCATCCAGTGCGGACGATGCGTGCGCTTCACCGAAGAGGTGTCGGGCGATTCGCAACTGGCGTTCCTGTTCCGTGGCGCGCAGACGCAACCGCACACTTTCCAACTCACCGAGTTCACCAGCCGATTCAGCGGCAATGTGATAGAGATTTGCCCCGTCGGCGCGCTCACCAGCCGTACCTATCGATTCCGCGCCCGACCGTGGGACATCACGACCCAGAAGACCGTCTGCACGATGTGTTCCAACGGTTGCACGCTATATGCCGATAGCCGTTCGGGCAAGGTGGTGCGCTTCAACGCGCGCGAGAACCCCGCCGTGAACGAGACTTGGACTTGCGACAAGGGCAAGTTCGAGCAGACCTACATGCACGCGCCCGACCGTATCCTGCAGCCCTTGCGACGACGCGGCAAGGAGTGGGAGCCGATTGCGTGGGGCGAGGCTTACGAACTCATCCTGCAACGCGCCAGCGCATCGGGCGACCGACACGCCGTCGCCGGGCTGGCAGGACACCGCCTGAGCAACGAATCGCTCTACATGTTCCAGAAACTGATGCGCGGCGTGTTCCAGACCAACCACATCGACCATCGCTGCACACGCTACCAAGCGGCGCAGACCGAGCCGCCCGTGCAGAACGAATATCGCGACTTGGAAGCCACTGCGACTGTGCTGGTGTTCGGCGCAGACTTAGCCGACGAGCAGCCGATGGTGTTCCTGCGGACGCGCAAAGCCAACCGACACTACGGCGTGCAGGTCATCGTGGCGTATCCGCGCGCGAACGCGGTGGAAGAGTTCGCAGCGCATAGCCTGCGCTATCGCGCGGGCACGGAAGACGCGCTCCTGAAAGGGTTGCTCCACGCGCTGCTGGAGCGAATAACGCCCCCAAACGCAGACGCCGAACGGCTCCAATCGCGTGTGGCTGAATGCACCCCCGAATGGACACAGGCGCACACAGGCGTGCCTGCCGGGCAGCTACGGGCTGTCGCGCAGCATATCGCCGAGTCGCCCAGTATGCTCATCCTCGCTGGCGAGAAGACGCTCAACCATCCCCTTGCGGATGAGGTGGTCGAGTGGCTCCACGCGCTAAACCGCCTCACAGGCAACGACACGCGCGAGGAGGGCGGGCTGAACCTGATGCCCACAGGCGCGAACCAGCAAGGCGCGCTGGAGTTGGGCGTCGCGCCGCATTTGTTGCCTGGCTACGCCCGCGTGGACGACGCGCAGGCGCGCGCTCGCTTCGAACAGGCGTGGGGGCAATCCCTGCCTGCAGAAGCGGGGCTGAGCGCGGATGGAATCCTGCAAGCGTGCTTGCAAGGCGAGGTGCAGATGCTCTATCTCGCGGGCGCAGACCCTGTCAGCGAGTATTACGACCCGACGCTGGCGGAACGCGCCCTACGCGCGTGCGAGTTCGTCGTGGCGCAGGATATCCGTATGACCGAGAGCGCACGCTACGCTGACCTCCTGCTGCCCGCGTGCCCGTTCACAGAGTATGAGGGCACATTCACGAACTGGGAGCGGCGCGTACAACGGTTCTGGCAGGCGCACCCGCCGCAGGGCGAGGCGAAACCTGACTGGCAGGTGTTCGCCGAGCTGTGGCTACGCACGCAACGCCAAACGCCGCCCTTCAACGCCCGCGAAGTGATGCAAGAAATCGCACAACTGGTTCCATCCTTCGCCAACTGCCGCTACGAAGCGCTGGGCGAAACAGGCGCGCGGTTGCCCTGAGCGGGTGTGTCCCATAAAGGCTATCTCGTCAGCCGAACCCACTCGTCCTCGTTCCGACCCTCTCTCTCATGCAGTGAGAGAGGGGGCTTGACGCGCGGTTCGGGCGCGTGGCGACGGCGGCTTAACACTCTCTTTAAGTGCCGCGCGGTAAGCTTGAGGTATTATGGAGGACGCTATGGAACACTTGACACGGCGTGAGGTGCTGAAAGGACTCGGCACGGCGACCATAGGCGCAGCGGCGTGGCTTACCCTACGCAGCACGATGGACGCATCTCCCAACCCTCAGCGTAAGCGTGTACTGCGCGTCGCGCACCTGACCGACACCCATATCGCGCCAGAGGGGTTCTCCCTACGCGGGCTATTCAACTGCCTGAAAGCAGTGGACGAAACGCAACCTCGTCCAGACCTGCTGTTGTTCGGCGGCGACGCCGTCTCCGATGTGTTCGCCCAAAACGAGGAACGCGCGAAAGTGTTGCTCGAACTCTGGGGGCGCGTCATCAAAGAGCGGCTGCCCATCCCTGCGCGCTTCTGCATCGGCAACCACGATGTGTGGGGCTGGAACAAGGAGCGCAGCGGCTGCACCGGCAACGAACCTAAGTTCGGCAAGAAGTGGATAATGGATCTGTACGAGCTGGAGAAACCCTACTATAGCTTCGAGCAGGCGGGCTGGAAGTTTCTGGTGCTGGATAGCACTTTCCCGCACGGCAACGACTACAAGGCGCGTTTAGACGATGAGCAGTTCGAGTGGCTCAAGGGCGAGTTGCAGCGCACCCCTGCCACGATGCCGATACTGGTGCTGTCGCATATACCCATCGTGTCGGTGTGCGCGATGTTCGACGGCGAGAACGAGAAATCAGGCGATTGGGTCGTGCCTGGCGCATGGGTGCACATCGACGCCCGACGCATCGTCGAGCTGTTCCACTCATACAAAAATGTCAAACTGTGCCTGAGCGGACACATTCACCTGTTCGACCGCGTGGTGTATAACAATGTCACCTACATTTGCGACGGCGCGGTGAGCGGGCGTTGGTGGGGCGGCAACTACCATCAGACGCCGCCCGGCTGGGGCTTGATCGACCTCTACGACGACGGCTCGTTCGAACACGAGTACCGCAGCTACGAGTATCCGATACCGACAGGCGGCTAACCCTGCGCGGCGTGATGGATGGCTAAAAGCCGTTGGAGCAACGGCTCCATCTGCCCCAGTGGGTACTGCGTGGCGGCGTCCGAATGAGCGTGTTCGGGGGTGGGGTGCGTCTCCATAAAGAGCGCGTCGATTCCGACGGCGACCGCGGCGCGTGCGAGAGGTTCAATCGCGCTCCGCACGCCCCCCGACTGCTTGCCTACGCCGCCTGGGCGCTGCACGCTATGTGTGGCGTCGAACACTAACGGCGCGCCGAACCCGCGCAGGATGGGCAGCCCCGCCATATCGACAATCAGCGTGTTGTAGCCGAAGCTGGTTCCGCGCTCGGTGAGTAAGATGCCCGACGCGCCGAACGCCTGCAACTTCTCCACGATGTTGCCCGCATCCCACGGCGCGAGGAACTGACCCTTCTTGACATTCACAGGCTTGCCCGTGCGCGCCGCAGCCGCCAGCAAATCCGTCTGCCGACACAGAAACGCAGGGATTTGCAGCAAGTCCACCGCCTGCGCCGCTGGCGACGCCTGCCACGACTCGTGGATATCGGTCGTCACGGGCACGCCGAACTCGCGGCGGACGCGCGCCAACACCTCCAGCCCCGTCTCCAACCCTACGCCCCGAAACGAATCGTGCGCTGTACGGTTCGCCTTGTCGAACGACGCCTTGAAGATATAGGGCACGCCCAGCCGACGACATAATTCGGTCATATGCCCCGCCACGCGTTGGCACAGCTCACGACTCTCGATGACGCACGGACCTGCAATCAGGCACAGCCGCCCGTCGCCAATAACCACATCGCCTACCACTACCGAGTGCCTCACGGAGAAAGGTATACCCTATTTGTTAGCACCCGTTGCCGAAGTTGAACAGCACCATCAGCAGGTCGGCGTCATCCACGCAGTCGTCGCCGTTCACATCGCCTTCCAAGCGCGGGGCGTTGGGCATCGGGCGGATGCGCGGTCGGAAGTTCGGCGGTAGCTGCGGCATGCTCGTCACCCAAAACTCGGACGAGAGGAAGTTCCTTCGCAGCCGAAACTCGCTGAAGTAGACCGTGTTGCCCGTGTTGAAAGAGGTCGGACGCGCGTAGTACGCCTCAATCGGAATCGTCTGCTGTTGACCGTTCACATATTCCCACGAGTTATAGCGCAACTCACTCATCTGCACCTGTTGGATGCCAATCGAAACCGTCCAAGTGCGTATCACCTGTAGGTTCAGCGTGCTGGTATCGTTGAGCATGCTCTGGGGGGGCCAAAGCCACTGCGCGTGCGCCGCTGCTGCCATCAGCGCGCTCAAAATGCCCGTGCAAACCTTTCGGGATGTCATCACCGTTGCCTCGCAAAGACCCATTCTATTGTACCCCCGCAATCTATGATGAGAACACTTTTTGTGTTAAACGCCTGTTAAAACCAGCGTCTCATCTTACGAGCGGTGACGATTTCAGTGTTCATCCCTACCCAGTGCAGGCTGCCCGCGTAGCGTCCGTGTTCCATCTTGATACAGCGGTCCATCACCACCGTCAGCCCTGCTTGCTCGGCGCGCGCGGCGGCGTCCAGCGCCACAATCCGCAACTGGAACCAGACCCACTGTGCGCCTTTGGCTATCGCTTGCTCCACAATCGCAGCGCACTCCGACGCAGGGCGGAAGATGTCCACGCCGTCAATCGGTTCGGGAATGCTTGCCACATCGGGGTAGCACCGCTCGCCCAGAATCGCGTCCGCCTTGGGGTTGACGGGGATGCAGCGATAGCCCTCCGATTGCAAATAACTCATCACCATATGGCTGGCTTTGTAGGGGTCGGTGGACGCGCCGACAATCGCAATCGTGCGCGCCCCACGCAGAATGCCTCGAATCGTGTCAGGGTCCTGATACCGCGCCTGCAAATCGGGCGGCAGCACCGTGTTTAACCGTATCGCGCAGGCTAAAGTCTCCACGCAGGCGATTATACCTGTTGACAGCATCGGTGTCCGCTTTTGGAAAGTTTTCGAGTCTATCGAGTGTGGAATGAAAGGAAGCAGACTCTTCTTTGGACTGATCGGCGCGGTGGGGGCATTCAGCCTCGCGCAGGCGCAACTGTACGATTTTAATGTTGTCGCGCCGCCCAGCGGGATTAGCGGGAATCTGTCTATCTCCGCACAGACGCAGGGCACGCTTGTCGGCAACTACGACCCGAACACGAACCCCAACGGCACGCGCACCAAACCCGGTATTTTCGGACCTTTCGGACCCACCGAGAATGTGCCTGTGAATGTGAGTATCGGCGCGGCGATTGGCGGCAACATCAACCGTCAGGCGGGCGGAACCTTCCGCGCCACCATCGACGGGAGCAACAATTCCATCACCTTTGAGAACCTGTCGCTGAACTTCTTAGCGAACGGACCCGCAGTATTGCCCGTCACGCTGACGATTGCGGGGCAATCGTTCCGCACGCGCAACCCCGACTCCGTTTATGTTCTTCCCAGTCAAGGCATCAGCTTTCCGATAGGCACGGTAAACCTCAGCCAGTTCACGGCGGTACAGACAGGCGTAGGTGCGGGCGTGCTCACGCCCACAGGAGCCAATCAATATGACTTCACGGCAGGTGTGCAGGTCGATCTGACTCTCGCCGCCGATTTGCTGGGCAACCCGCTGGGGCAGACGATTCCGTTCGTGTTGCCGTTGCAGGGACAGGTCGTAGTTAGCGGCGGCAGTGCGCTGATTACCTCGTTGCAGACGCTCAACTTCTCCCAGACCTTCAACCCGAACCTTGACTGGCCGCCTTTTGAGTTCGGACTGCCCACCATTCTGCCGCCCGGCAACACCGCGAACCTGATTTTTGACCTCACGCTGGAAGAGATTGGGCTTAATGTTGACCTCGATATCAACTTGCGTGCGGAGGGGACGCTGGTTCCTGAGCCTGCGAGTTTGATGGCGTTGGGGTTGGGGCTGGCGGCGTTAGGGCGCAGGCGTCCCCGCCGATGAACAACGCAGTATCGGGGTTATTCACTCCCCTTCTATCAGCAGGGACACGGGGTGTTCGTAAAATCGGGGGATGTAGGGGCGCTATAGGTGTGCGCCCCGACCCCACAAACAACGCGGTCGGGGCGGACACCTATAGCGCCCCTACACCGATTACCTCGCATGCGTTTTCTCGAACACCCTCAGGGGCGCAGAGAAGGCAGACCTCTCTACAGTCGCTGAGCCTTTAGGAGGAATTAGACGCCTTGGCAACGAAACTACATAGCATGCGCTGTCTAATCCTGTTGTTCGCCGCGTTGGCGTGGGCTGCAAGCAACGCGCAGCGAGTGGGACTGCTCGGCTGCGGCGAGACCTTACGCGACCAGACCTATCGCGATGTGCTACAAGCGCACGGACTGCAGGTTGTCTGGATCACGCCCTATTACCAACTCATCGACGCAACATCGCTTCAACAATGTGAGGTGGTTGTGTTGACGCCTGTTCAAGGCGCATTCAATATGCCAGTCCACACTCAAAGCATTCTGGAACAGTGGGTTCTTTCGGGTGGGGGAATGGTAACCGTTGAGTGGACGCTTTGGTACCTACGGCAGGCGAACTACTTCGTCGGACTGAGTAGTCTACTACCAGCCACGGCGCAACCGTTCACTCAGCAACGCGAAGTGCGCTATACACAGCAAACCCCAGATCCAATTCTCAACGCAGGGTTGGACACGATGCTTCAACTGGGTTTCTTGAAAGAGACATATCTACGCGCGGTCTCTGACGCAACGGTTTTTTACGCAAGCGATTACGCGCCCAACAGTGTAGGCGTTGCAGGCTGGCAAGTCGGCTCGGGGCGAACAATCAGTTTTTCGGTCGCGATAGGCACGGATAGCTTGTCAGAAATCACCCGCATGCCAGGCTCGCTTCTGTTAGCGAACGCCGTTCGTTGGGCGGCAAACAGCGCGTGCAGCCTCTCGCAGGGCGATGTGAACCGAGACGGTTGCACAGACGACGCTGACTTGCTGAGCGTACTGTTTCAATTTGGGGCAACGGCACCCACGGACGCCGATGTCAACTGCGACGGCGTTGTCGATGACGCCGACCTCCTGGAGGTCTTGTTCAGATTCGGAACAGGCTGCTGAACACACACTGTAAAGAAACCTCTATCGTCTTCCGATAATCTCACAGGCTGTTGAACGATTATGCTTTGGAGGTTTGGAGATGCGGAAGCGAAAACATACGGGTAAAACGCCCATTCAGGACCGTCCTGTACCGATTAGCACCGCTAGTTTCTTAGTGGGCGTGGAGACGCATACGATTCGCTACTGGGAACGCGAGTTCGCCGAGTTTCTGAACCCTGTGCGCACGCAAGGCGGTCAGCGGCGCTATCGGCGCGAGGATATCGAGGTGCTTCAGGAAATCAAACGCCTGCTCAAAGAGGAGCTCTACACAATCGCGGGGGCAAAACGCGCGCTCAGTCAGAAGTTCCAAGCGACGGAGCCGACGCCGCCCCCAAAAGACAGCAACGGCGTGCATCTGAAACCCATCCGCAAAAAGCGCATGGCTCGCCAATAACAGCGCATCCTCAGAAAGGGGGAACAAATGAAAACTACCGTCGTCAAGCAGGTCGTGCCCCTCTTCGCGGAGGGCTACGACGCAGACCTGCAGCCCGCGTTCGAGCAGCTGCTGCAGGAACGCCCCGAGCAGGCGTATCCTATCTTCATGCAGATCCTCGCGCAGCGTCCCAACGATGAGCATGCTTACGAGGGCGCCATCGTCGCCCTACTGCAACAGACGCGCTGGGATGAGGCAGAGCGGCTGACCCAGCAGGCGCGCGCCGCATGCCCTCACTCCGCCCTCCTCGCCGCGCGACAGACCTGGAACTGGATTTACCTCACACGCGAGTCGGAAGCGTATCCCATCGTCGTGCAACTGCTGGAGCGCGGCTATCGACACCCTGACTGGCTGCGTGAGGTCGTAGTGCCTTTGCGCAATGTGCTCATCTGCCACGCCAGCGACCCGCGCCTGGTATCCAGCAAAAAACAGAAACGCCAACACGACCGCGCCACGCTCCTCAAGGGCATCCAGACCCTCGAACACTGGCTGGAACGGTATCAGTTCCCCATCCCCGACGAGCCTGTCGGCGTGAAAATCACGCTCAGCATGATTGCCCGCAACGAGGCGCAGTACCTGGAAGAGTGCCTCAAGAGCGTGCAGGGCGTGGTGGACGAGATAGTGCTGGTGGACACAGGCTCGGAAGACGACACGCCGCGCATCGCAGAGCGGTTCGGGGCGACAGTCGTCTTTGCAGAGTGGCAAAACGACTTCGCCGCCGCGCGCAACATCGCCCTCCAACACTCCACTGGCGACTGGATCCTTGTGCTGGACGCCGATGAACGCCTCACCCCCGAATCGAAGCAAGCGATTCTCAACGCCGCGCGCCATCCCCAGTTCGCCGGCTACTATCTGGAGATTCTGAACGAAATCCGCAACGGCGACTACTTCGTGCATCGCATCGTGCGCATGTTTCGGAACCTGCCCGGAGTGCGCTGGGACGGCGCCGTCCATGAGCAAATCACACCCAGCCTCGTGGAGCGCGGGGGACGCATCGCCACCGTCGCCGCCCAGATACGCCACCTGGGCTATCGCGGCGAGGTGATGCAAGACCGCAACAAAATCCAACGCAACATCGAGCTCATCCAACGCCAACGGGAGCGCGAACCCGACGACTTATTTCACAAGTTCAATCTCGCCAACACCTACTTCACTGCAGGCGACTATGAACAAGCGGCGTACTGGGCAGAGCAGGTGTGCCCCTACCTGCGCGGCGACGAGGACTACGCAGGGCAAATCTGGGCGGACTGGATGGGCTCGTTGCTGAACCTCCAGCGCTACGAGGAAGCGTTGCAAGTGGGGGCAGACGGCATAGCGCGCGGCATCGACAGCCCGATGATTCACTACACGTTGGCGCAGGTGTATTACCAGATGGGCTGCTATCAGAAATCACTAGAGGCGCTGGACGCCGCGCGCGAGTCGGCTATTCGGATAGGGTTGCTGGCGTCCGACGGCGAGACGCTCCTTGCAGGCAGCGGCTATGTGGGCGATGTCGGCGTGGTGGGCTACAAATGGCGGTTCGCCTATGCCCGCGCCTTACGGGCGCTGGGGCGCGTTGAGGAAGCCAGCGCACTCTACCAGCGGCTCCTGCAGGAGCGCCCGAACGACCCAATAGTATTACTGGACTACGGACAACTGCTGATGCAGCAAGGCGCGCACGACGCTGCTGAGCAGGCGTTCCTGCAACTCGCGAATCACGAGGCGTATCACTTGCTGGCGTATCAGCTCTTGTCGAAGCTGTGGTGGGAGGCAGGCGACTACCGCCGCGCGTTGTCCTATGTGCGCGTCGTGGCGCAAGAAACCCCCAGCGACGCCCTCTGGCTGGAGCGGTGGCTCCACGCCGCGCAAGAAGCAGGCGAGTGGCAAAGCCTGGCGCAGGCGTACGCCCACTATGAATCGCTCGGCTATCCGATGAGCGCGGAGATGTATATCAACTGGGGGCGCGCCCTGTGGCAACTCAAAGACCACGAGAACGCCCTGCGCTGTTTCACGGCGGCCATCGAACTCAATCCTCACGATGCGAACGCCTTTCTGAACGCAGGCGACGCGCTCTACCAACTGGGCGCCTATAGCGAAGCCGCCGACGCCTACAGCGCTGGCATCGAGCGCGACCCCTACAACGCCCAAGCTTGGTTCACGCTCGGCAACTGCTACTTCCGCATGGGCGTCTATGACGCCGCCAAAATCGCCTACGAGCAAGCGATTGCCCTTGAGCCGAAACACTCGCAGGCGCAACACAATCTGGAGATGACGCGCGAGCGCATCCGTATCACAGCGGCGTAGCTATGCGCCCCGCGTGAACAGAAACGCAATCACGCCCAGCGCGAGCGCAATCACCACCACGCTGGCGATGCTCTCTTGACGGCTCAGCTGGAACGACCGCCAGTTCAAAGCGAGCGTGACCGCCGCCATCGGCACAAGCGCGGGCAGGCGCGGCGCAAGCCCCAGCATTGGCAGCACCCACAGCGCCAGCCCCAAGTAGACCCACAACGCCACGAACAGCCCGATCATCGTCGCGCGTACGCGCATATTAAACCGTATCAGGCACGCCGCATACAGCGCCAAGAAGATAAAATCGCCCACGCCGATAATCGCAATCGGTGTGAGTTTCGCTGTCGCTTGGGGCGCGTTCGGGGCAGCCATCACCGCCACTGACGCCCGCTCTGCCACTTCGGGGGCTTTCTCCAGCACCTGCTTCACGAACCCGCCGGGCGTCAGCACCGTTAGCATATCGACCATCGCGGCGAACGGAATGACAGGCGCGAGCAGGTTCTTCTCGCGAATGAGTTTGGCGAGCGTTGCGCCCAGCCCGACCGCCGCCGCCATCAGCAGGTAGCCGTGCGTCGCGCGATAGACGCCCAGCATCAACTCCGACGGGCGGTCTCGCAGCGCGAGCGGCAGCGCGGTCCCGCCCAGCC
>JBKBKS010000065.1:0-12341 GCA_046294565.1 Fimbriimonadales bacterium | reverse complement strand
CGAACCTTGTGCAAGCGTTTCGGTTCCTGCGCGATTTGGCGTGGCATGGATTGGAGAACGCGGTCTCCCTTCAAGGGGGTGCGGAATACCTCACGAACCTAAACACCCGCGCCTCGCGGCTCGGCGGCAGGGGAATGCGCGGAAAGTCGCGACGCAGGAACTCGGCATAACGCGACCGATAGGCAGGCGCGTGCAACACCGCGTAGATATAAGCAAGCACCTGCTCTTCAGATACTCCGAGATTGGCAATCGCCACTCTCCCCTTGTCATTCTGAGCGAAGCGAAGAACCTCAGCTTGGGATTCCTCGCCTTCGGCTCGGAATGACAGAGGGCGCCGCTGTGCGTGAGCAGCAGAGGGAGCAGTAGAACCTCCCACGCGCTCTGCCAACGCCTCCAGAAACCGCGCGCTGAGATTCTCCCGACGCCCCCCACCCATCAAACTGCCCTGCGCCTCCGAATAGAGATAGAGCGGATACACCTCGCCTCCGCCGCGCCGAAAGATGTTCAAATCCACCATTTGCCGCGACACGAACACGATATTCCACTCCTTATCGCCTGTCGCAGCCCCAAAACGCCCCACAATCAACGCCACATTCTCGCCCGCTAACAGATGGCGCATTACTTCGGGGCGTGGCATGCAGTGGAAGCCGCGCGACCTGCCCGTGTAGAAAGTGTAGCGCACATCAAAGGGACGATATAGGATAGGCTGAATGTGCTTCCGTGCTGTCTCGTCGGGCACACCCGCCTGACGCAGGTCTGCCTGCGCACGCGCTACGCTCCAATCGCGCACATCCTTGCCCAAGTGGAACATCGCTCGCGCTGCCTCAGGCTCCAGCGCCGCCAGCTGACACACGGTGCGCCATATATCCTCAGGCGTCCAGTGAATGGTCAGGCTGTCGCGCGCCGTGACGACGCCCACACTGTGCGTGGGGAAAATATCGGGAATGCGCCAACCCTGCTCGTACTCCGCCTGCAACGAGGTATCTTGAGGCACGAACAGATACATCGGCGCACAGGGCGTCAGCGCGTTCCACGCAACCATCTCCAGCGTGTGGCGCTCCAAAAACTCATACTTCGCCTCGCGCCGCCCCCACACATCCGCATAAAACACACACGGTTCTGAAGCGTCGGGAGTTCCCTGCGCGTCATTGGGAGTTCTCTGCGTCCCATCGGGCACTGGGCAACGCTTGACGGCAATCAGGATGGCGACGCCCTGCTGGATGTCGAACACATTCTCGTCGGGGCTGCCATCGGGGGCGGTCTCCTTGCGCCGCGCGTTGCCGTGCAGGTTCAGAATATAGAGGCGGTCGAAGGTGCGCAGGCGGTTAGCGGAGTGTCCGCTGTAGGGTGGGTTGCCCAGCACGACGAGGATGGGCTTGTCGCAGGTCTATTGCATTCACACGATCTCCAATGAACGCTGGCATCCACTCACGCACTGGCTGGCTCCGCAAGGGATTGCCATGGAGCCGCCGACGGCTGAGACCCCATACGCGCTGGTGGACGGCATGAGGCTAGGATGTGCGACGCCGTTTGACGCGCGGTTTCGTCATCGCGAGGAACATTGCTCAGACTGCCCTAAAGTAGGTACAATCTTTGCAAGCTCTAAAAGCGGCTGATGACGACAAACCGAATTACGGAAAAAAAATCGCCGATTATCTCCGTGTCAAGGTCGCTGCATGAGACGCCGAACTATTAGGTGTAGATATGAACGCTCAGAACCAGCAACCGTTCTATGCAGAGCGCGAAGCTTTTCGTCGCTTCAAGCAGGCTGTGGAAGAAGATCCCGAATTGAAGAACGAAATAGAAGTCGTTCTCAACGATCTTTTGGGTCAGTTTGCAACCAGCATTTATGAGAACCGATTCATAGTTGGCGGCGCTTTGGAGGTAATTATAACGGCTGCGCTCCGCGCGGCTCAAGTGAATGCCATCGATGTAGGAGCAGATGAAGACCGCTTAGACATTCGCATCCCTCAAGGCGGTTTCTCCGTAAAAGGACACTTCTCCAAGAGTGGCGACATCCGACTAATTAATGTACTTGGAAAATCTGAACAGGCGCGCTGGAACGACGCTACCTTGTTTGTGTTGTACGAGGTAGGTATTGTGTATGCCGACCCGCTGATACTTCAGGAAAAAGGATATGCCAACGCTGTTAGGACCACTGGAGACGCTATCGCAGTTAGTCTCAAGCAGTTGCGAGCATTCTACACCTCGAATCCAGAATGGCTTATAGCCTGTGCAGTACCAGCGCCACTGCAAGAGAAGCACTTGAGCAAGTTGGTAAGTCGCGAAATCGCCAAACAAATTATCGCAAAAACACAAAAACTCAAGCGCGCCCTTGAAGATGTTCAATCAAAAGGCAGCGACAACTCATCCTCTTGAGAGGCTTTGACTCGATAGACCCCTTCCCGAAGCCGACGCTGAATAAACTCGTAGTACTCTGGCACAATCTCGAACCCGATATACTGACGCCCCATCTGCTTGGCAATCACGGCGACTTGTCCCGAACCCAAAAACGGATCCAACACCAAGTCGCCTTCCACCGACGAATACTGTAGAATTTTGCGCACTAGCTCGGCAGGCAGCTTCGTGGGCGTCTTCAGGTCGCCGTTCCAATACTCGCGTGGGATGACCCACACATCCTCCATATCTTGGTAGCGCAGGCTGCGTCCCTCCGAATCGCGCGCCTCTTGAGGATAGCGGCTCTCCGAATAAAAGCGTCGCAACGAGTCGTTCTTACACACATACAGGCAGTGATAGTGCGAAGTGACGAACCGCCGCTTCGTGAACACGCCAAACTGATACTTCCAGATAATATGGTTGACTGTGATGAAGCCCAACTCGTCCAGCGCGTTGAGGATGTCGCGCAGATTGTTCCATCCAGAGAACACATACATGCTCCCCGAGTCTTTCAGCACGCGATAGGCTTGTTGCATCCACGCGCGTGTGAACGCATAGTATTCGTCTTGGGAGATTTCGTTGTAGCCCTGAAGCACGCGCCCTGCAAGGCGATTGTAGTTGGAGCGCTTTGCGCTGAACTCTATCGCGAACGGCGGGTCAGTGATGATGAGATCCACGCACGCCTCAGGCATCAGGCGCATTCCTTCCCGACAGTCCATCAGATACACTTGGTTCGGCTGGATGAGCTCCCTCACAAGACCATAGTTTACCTTCATAATCCCTTCCTTATGAGCGCGGCGGCGTCGGCGCGGGTGAAGCGGCGCGAATGGCTCGGCGCGAGGGCGAGTTGACAGCGCGCGGCGAACAGCCCGTAGGCAATCGTTTGCGCGTACAGGTCGGCAAACTCGTCGGGCGAGAGGTCGGGCAGCAGGGTCTCTTGGAAGGCGCGATAGAGGTTGCGCAGTTCCAGCGGCGCGTCGGGCGGTTGCTTGAGTTGCGTTTCGAGCGTGGCGTGCAGGATGTGTTTGAGTTGGCGGGCGCGTCGGGCGAGGTGGTGGGCTAACTCGCTGGGCGTGCGGATGGGCAGCGGTTGCGCCTCGAGGAACGCCTGAAGCAGCGCCAGCACGGGCGCGGCGTGGGCGTCGCGCAGGGGCGCATCCAGCGCACGGGGCAGGCTGGCTTGCATCACGCACGCACCGCCCCGATAGAGACGGAACTCCACAAAGTTGGTCAGCCGGGCGCGCCGTGCTTGAGCAGGATGAAGTCGGGTCTGCCCACGACGGCGCGTTTAGGTTCGTGAATCAGCTCGGCGTTGGGGTCTAACACGCCATCGCGTTCGTATGAGAAACTTAATCGCAGGGCACTACTTGTTGCGCGTTGAGCTGGCGCAGGCGCAGAGCGGATTGCAGGGCGCGCGCGGCGTCTTCAGCGTGCAGCACACCCACCAGTTCGGTGTCGGCAATCTCCGCGCCCAGCGCCCGCGCCATCTCGCGCACCGCCTCCGCCACGCGGAACAGGTCGGTCTGCTCGGTCTGCGTGAGGTTCAGCGCGACTTGGGCGACTTGACGGCTGGGCAGCCACAGCCCCAGTGCGCGCACGCCCCGCAGGGCAGGATTCTGCTCGCGCTCGCGGCGTATCTGGCGGGCAATCTGCTGGGCAATCGCAGGATCGGGCGGCTGCAGGTTCAAGTTGAAGGCAATCAGCGGGTCGCGCACGCCCATAATCGTTGCGCCTGCCGTCGGGTGCAGGCGTTTTGGACCGTAGTCGGGCGTGCGCTCGCCTGTGAGCCGCTTGCTAATCCAGCCCTCGAACCCGCCCTTGCGCAGAGTGGGCAGGTCGCGAATACGCCCCTCACGCGCGGAATGCTCATAGAGATACACAGGCACGCGCAGCCGTCGCGCAAAACTTCTCGCAACCTGATGCGAGAACGCCACCGCCTGCTCGCGCGTCAGCCCTCTTAGCGGCACGAACGGCACGACATCCACCGCGCCGATACGCGGATGCACGCCCTGATGACAGTTGAGATCGATACGCGCCACTGCCGCCGCGCCCGCGTTCAGCACGGCGCGTTTCACCTGCGCAGGCGTCCCCGAAAACGCCAGCACCATCCGATGGTGGTCGTAGTCCCACGAGCAGTGGTGGATGCATACGCCTGTGCACGCAGCGGCGTTGGCAATCGCGTGAATCGTCTCGGTATTGCGCCCCTCCGAAAAGTTGGGGATACAGAGAATGCGCGCCTCGCTCACGCGCTCAATTATACTGCGCCAACACCGACCCAGCCCCACGAGGTAAACTTTGAGGGGGTGACGCGATGCGTATCGTGTATCAGATGCTGCGCATTCTGGGAGACATTCGAGCGGTGCGCTCCGGGCGATTCCTGCAGCGTCTGCTGTGGCGCGCTGCACGAAACCTGCTCTGGGGGCTGGGCAGACGGCGACGCTGGTGGTAATTCGGGGCATAATGTATGCTGGCAATTACGCCGAAAGGAGGCTTTGACGATGATGAGACGCATTTTCTGGACCGTGGCGGCGCTGAGCGCACTTTGGACGCTAGCGCCTGCGCAAAGCACTTACCAAGAGCAGGGCGACGCAGGCGACCTGCCTGAAACCGCCCAAGCGACGGGAACTGATACGAATACCGCGCTGAGCGCCATTCGCGGCACGCTGGGACAAAACGATGTCGACATGTATGTGATTTACATCAGCGACCCAGCGAACTTCAGCGCGACGACGGTCAATAACGAGACCACTTTCGACACCCAGCTCTGGCTGTTTGACTCCAACGGCAAAGGCGTGGTGTTTAACGACGACGAAGTGGGGAGCAATTAGGATCGCTCACGCATTGATAACTCGACGAACTGTCTCACGGGGCGGCAGGCGGGGATTTACCTATTGGCGATTAGCCGCTACAATCGCGACCCAGTGGCGGCGGACGGGCAGCCCCTCTGGGATCCTACAGGCAGTGGGCGTGCAGTGCGCTGTCCGGACGGCATTCGCGCGAACGAGCCTCTTGGCGGTTGGGCAGGCGCAACCCTTGAGGCGGGACGCTACATCATCACGCTCACGGGTGCGTACTTCGTCAGCGAGAACGGCTGCGGCGTCACTGCGGGCGGCGACGACGCCGACCTGCTTGCAGTGCTCTTCGCGTTCGGCAACACGGGCACTTTCCTGCCTGAGGATGTCACTTGCGACGGCGTGGTGGACGATGCCGACCTGCTGACGGTGCTGTTCGCGTTCGGACAGGGCTGCTAATCGGCGTCCAGCGTCGGTGCGACGCCTTTCGTGGCGTCGCTGTGTGTAGCGTCGGCGTCCTCGCCGACGACAACACTGGATTGATTAGCAGATACCCGCGTCCTTTAGACGCCCCTACTGGGTTTGGTAAGCCGTGCTACCCGATAGAGGCATTTCCACGCGAGCGGTGCCTGCGCGTTCGTGTTTGGCAGTGATGCGCACGGTTCCGCCTTGAGGAGCATGCACCACCCACTCGGCTTTCGCGCGGTCGTCGGTGGGATCGGCGTTCCACACATTGGCGGCGGAGGGCTTGTAGGCGCGCCCCTCCAGTTGCCCCAGCTCCTCGCGCGGCTTGCCCGAACGCAGAGTCGCGCCCTCAGGCAGCTCAATCTCGGCAATCACGCCGCGCGTTAGTTTCTTCTCCAACGCCTTCTTGGTGATATAAGTTGGCAGCCAGCCCGTGTTGTGGACGACCAACCGCACCTTGTAGACGCCCTCGCCCAGCGGCTCCGCCGTCGCCTCGTAAATCTCCAGCTTCGGCGAAATCAGCAAGTGCCACACCAGCCAGTCGGGGAAAAGGGCAATCTCCTTCTCCAGAAACTCTGGCGGCGGGTTCCGCCACGCATACAGCGCGTTCCAGCCGCCCAGCTCTACTTTGCCCAGCTGCGGATGGTCGAACTCGTACCAGTCCACATAGCCCTTGCCGCCCAGTACCTCGTCGCTCCAGCGCAGCAGCTTCAGATCGTCCTCCACTGGGTGTTCGCGATACCAGTCGATGAACTTGAAGTCGGTAATGCCCGCCTGACGCTGGGGACTCCAAATCTCCACTGTCCACGCGAACACGCCGATGTGGTCGTACATCCAGTCGTCGAACACGCCAGAGATATACTCTTTCGGGTGGTACTTAAAGTCGTGATACACGGAGATATTGGGGTAGCCTGTGATTTCTGTGCCCTTCGCGCCGATTTTCTGGTAGGTCCAGAGGTCTTCGGCGGGGAAGCTGTCGTCGGGTTGGTGACTATAGGGGCGCAGCAGCACGCCGCTCCAAGTGTGGAAAGTGACTCCGCCTGTGATGTTGGGATGTTTGGCGATGAAGTCCACAATCGCGCGTACTTCAGGTTCGGAGGTGGGGTAGGGTCCTGCGCCGTGCTGTTCGTGTTCTTGACGCCAGTGGCTGGGGAAGTTGCGGTTGAGGTCTAACCCCTCTTTGCGCGGTTGGATAGTGAGGATGGCGGGGTCGAACGGCTCGTCGAAGCGTCCTTCGGGCAAGATGCGATAGTATTCGCCGCCGATTTCGTCGGGTTCGCGTCGGACCATCAGGCGTGGCTCGTCGGGGTGCTTCTTCCAGTTGCCGTTCGGGTCGCGGATGCGCATCATGAGCATGCGCCCGTCGCCGTCGATGTCTTCAGTGACCAAGCCGCCGATGGGTTCCTCATCGTAGGGGTAGGGTCGCGTGCTGGAGCGGATGATTTTAGGTTTATCGGCGAGCGCCCACTCCGCGCCGTCGGGGTTCACACGCGGGCAGATGTAGAACGCGCGTGTGTCGAGGCAGCGAGTGATTTTCTCCTGAGCGCCATATTCACCTGTGAGCCGATGAATCAGGTACAGGCACGCGCTGGAGGGCGACACCTCGCTGGCGTGGATGTTGCCGTCCACCCACAGCGCGGGCTTCTCGGCAGCGTCGCCCGTCTCGAAGTTCGTGAGCGTCAGCAGCCAGATGTCGCGTCCCTCGTAGCTCTTGCCGATGCTTTGCAGGCGCACCAAGCGCGGGTACTCTTCCGCATATGCCTGCAGTATCTGGGTCAGCTCCTCGTAGCGATAATAGGTATCGAAGCGGACTTGTGGCATAGCGTCTCTCGCTCCCTAACGGGGGAGATTCGCGTGTGCGTTGCAGAATCCTGCAGGCTCTCGTGGAGTTGAATCCATCCGTATTAAGTTGCTCGAGTGTGAAAAAGTCCCTGTTGAGATTCCTCGCCTTCGGCTCGGAATGACAGACTTGACGCCACCAGTTTGTCATTCCGAGCGAAGCGAGGCCTCTCCATTCCTCACTTTGGCGGCGTTTTCACATTTAAGGGACTTACATTGGCTATGTTAGCAGGCGCTCTAGCTACAGGCGCATTTGCGTCGTGGCATCTGACGATTCTCAACAACGGACGGCGCGTTTAGCGTGTCCATCCCTGTAACGCTTTCCGCTCCTGCGAATGATGTAACCGTGTACGAGAACTTCGTGCTGTTCGTGCTGCCGACCAATCCAGTCTCGACGGCGAGCTTGCTGTTGGTAGAGCAGGACTGGGTGCCTGAGCCTGCGAGTATGTTGGCACTGAGCGCGGGCTTGGCAGGTCTGGCGGCGCTGCGCCGACGCAATCGCTAAAACGCGCGCTTGTCCTGTTCTTCCTATTCCGCGCGGGCGGGGTTCTCTCGTCCGCGCGTTTTTATTCGCCCATCACCTGCACATGCACTGTGCGGGTGCGCGGGCGCGTGTCGAAATCGATAAGCACAATCTGTTGCCATGCGCCGAGCGTCATGCGTCCGCCGACGATGGGCACGGTAAGCGAGGGACCAATCAGCGAGGCGCGGATATGCGCGTGCCCGTTGTCGTCGTGCCAGCGCGCTTCGTGGGCGTAGGGCGCATCGCGCGGAGCCAGACGCTCCATCGCCGCCTGCATATCTTGCGTGAGTCCTGGCTCGAACTCGATGGTCGTAATCGCGGCGGTGGAGCCGACGACGAACACTACAGCCACACCGTTCACCACACCGCTCTCTAAGATTGCCTGCTCCACGCCGCCTGTAATATCGTGCATATCGTCGTTGCCGCGCGTGGCAACGCTAAACCGCCCAGAGTAGACCATCAGGGGAATTGTACCTGAAGAATAACCGTCAAATGCCTACGGGTAATTACCCCCGTTAGGTTCCCCCTGCTGCGTAGGGGGAACCGTTCTCCCTGAGTAGGGGGGACAATAGAGACTTTCGGCTATGACGCGCGCTGGATGTCCTCTTGGGTCAGTACCTGCGGGTCTTTGCGCTCGGCGACGGTCTCTTCAGTGATGACGACGCGCTTGATGTTGGGGTTAGAGGGCACTTCGTACATCACATTGAGCATAATCTCTTCGAGGATGGCTCGCAGGGCGCGTGCGCCTGTGCCGCGTCGGATGGCTTCACGGGCGATGGCTTTGAGCGCGCCGTCCTGAACTACCAGCTCCACGCCGTCGAGCTCGAAGAACTTCTGGTACTGGCACACCAGCGCGTTTTTGGGTTCCACCAAGATACGCGCGAGCGTCGCCTCGTCCAGCGCTTCTAAGGTCGCTATCACGGGTAGGCGTCCGATGAACTCTGGAATCATCCCGAACTTGAGCAGGTCTTCAGGCATCACATGTTGCAGGAGGTCGCCTGCCTGTCGCTTGCGCTTGCTGTCGGGGTTGGAGCGGAAGCCCATCGTCTGGTCGGTGAGGCGTCGCTCGATGATTTTTTCCAGCCCGTCGAACGCGCCGCCGCAGATAAATAGGATATTCGATGTGTCGATCTGAATGAACTCTTGGTGGGGGTGCTTGCGTCCGCCTTGGGGAGGCACATTGGCGACAGTGCCCTCCAAGATTTTGAGCAGGGCTTGCTGCACGCCCTCGCCCGACACATCGCGCGTGATGGATGGGTTGTCGGATTTACGGGCGATTTTATCGATCTCGTCGATGTAGATGATGCCGCGTTCGGCGGCTTTGATGTCCATATCGGCGGCTTGGACGATGCGCAGCAGGATGTTCTCCACATCCTCGCCCACATAGCCCGCTTCCGTGAGCGCGGTGGCGTCAGCGATGGCGAACGGCACATTCAAGATTCGCGCCAGCGTCTGCGCCAGCAGAGTCTTGCCGCTGCCTGTGGGACCGATGAGCAGGATATTGCTTTTTTGCAGCTCCACATCGCTGCCCGCGCCTGCCCTGACGCGCTTATAGTGGTTATAAACCGCCACAGAAAGCACACGCTTAGCGCGGTCCTGACCCACCACATATTGGTTCAGCACACGGTAGATGTCTTTTGGTTTGGGGACGGTATCGACCGAGCCGATGGGGTGCGAGGCAGGCGTAGCGCCCCCTTGCTCCGTTTTGAGGATATCATTCGCCAGCTTCACGCAGTCGGCGCAGACTCCCCCGTACATGCCCAGAATCAGCTTACGCACCTGCTCCCGCGACTTGCCGCATAGTACACACCGATCAGTCATGCGAGTATCATTTATTCGAGCCACTGGCAACCTCCTATTAGCGACCGCTGCGGTCTAAGACATGATCGATTATTCCATACTCTTTCGCCTCTTGGGCGGACATGAAGTAGTCGCGTGCGGTGTCTTGTTCCACGCGCTCGATGGGCTGTCCCGTGTGCTTGTGGAGGATATTGTTGAGAATATCTTTGTAGCGCAGCACCTCACGGGCTTGGATTTCGATATCGAGCGCAGTACCTTGGAACCCTGCGTGGACTTGGTGAATCATGATGCGTGCGTGGGGCAGGGCATAGCGTTTGCCGGCGGCGCCCCCAGCGAGTAGAACCGCCCCCATGCTCGCTGCTTGCCCGATGCAGATGGTGGCGACATCGGGTCGGATCATCTGCATCGTGTCGTAGATGGCTAAGCCTGCGCTTACCACCCCGCCGGGCGAGTTGATATACATATCGATATCTTTATCGGGGTCCTCTTTCTCGAGAAAGAGCAGCGACGCCACAACGAGGTTCGCGATATCGTCGTTGATGGGCGTGCCCACAAACACAATTCGGTCTTTGAGCAGGCGCGAGTAGATGTCGTAGGCGCGCTCGCCACGCGCGGTCTGCTCCACCACCATCGGAATCAGTTGATTTTTCCAATCGCTCATAGTCAGACTCCTACTCTGTATTTTGGACGATTGCCATCAGTTTTTGGAGCGCACGCTCGATGCGCAGTTCTTGGCGCACGCGATGACGGAACTCGGCGTCTTCCAGCAGGCGCACGCGCTGCGCGGGGTCTTGAACGGCTTCGAGCATCGTGCGCACGGTCGCCTCGACCTCTTGGTCATCGACTTCGATGCCCTCTCGGTCGGCAATCGCCAAGAGGATATATGTGTTCTGCAGGCGAGTGATTCCGCGCTCGCGCAGTTGTTCGTGGATCTGCTGTTGTGTCATGCCCGACTGTTGCATGAACATTTCGGGGGTCATGCCATTGGCGCGGAGTTCTTCGGCGAAGTCGCGGGCTTCCTCGCGCAGTTGCTCTTCGATGACGGCTTCGGGCATATGCACGGTGCTGCGTTCGCGCAAGGCTGCCAGTGCTTGCGCCTGAGCTTGTTCGCGGAGGTAGTTCATCTTCTGTTCGGTAATGCGTTCGCGCAGTCGCTCGCGCATCTCGTTCAGGTCGGTGTATTGCATGCTCTGAGCGAGGGCGTCGTCGATGTCGGGATACACGGGCATGTGCACGCGCTGCAGCTCCACTGCGACATGCAGGGTCCTGCCTGCGAGTTCGGGGTCGTCGAAAGTTTCGGGGAAGGTGAGCGTCGCCTCTTTGGTTTCACCCTCGCGCATGCCCGATAGTAGGTTATCGAGTTCACCGAAGGTTTTGCCCAGCGTCACCATGTAGCGGTTGGGTTTTGCGTCTTCGGTCTCCAGCGACTTGATAGCGATGACGAGTCGGTCGTCGGGTTGGGCGGCGCGGTCGGGCGCGTGCTGCAGGCGCATCATCTGCTTGCGAATCGACTCTAATGCTTGGTCGACCTCTTCATCGGTGGTTTCTTGGGGGGGAATAGGGAAACGCAGGTCGCGATATTCGCCCAGCGGCTCCACCTTGGGGTGCAGGGGCACGGTGACTTTGAAGCGGAACGGCTCGCCCTCTTGGAGCCGTTCGATTTCGACGCGCGGCGCGCGGTAAGGCTGCAGCTGCTCGTGTTGCAGGGCTTTGGGCACGAATTCGTCCATCATCAGCTCGCCTGTGGCACGGCGCAGTTGCTCATCGGGAATGAGGCGGCGGATTGCGCTAATCGGGGCTTGTCCGAGTCGAAAGCCAGGCACACGCACGCTTTTGCCGATTAATCGCACTGCGCGTTCGAACATGCGCTGGGTGGTCGACGCATCGACTTCAACAGTGAGTTGCACGGTCGCAGGCGCAGGTTCCTCGCGACTTAGGATTTGAAAGGATTGGATGGGCTGTGCTTGCATGATGACGCCTCTACATGAGAATGGAGCGGGAGACGGGATTCGAACCCGCGACCCTCTCGTTGGCAACGAGATGCTCTACCACTGAGCTACTCCCGCACATCGTGTTAATTATACCCGATTTTGGTGGGCGAGGGGAGACTCGAACTCCCACGGGCAGGGCCCACCAGATCCTAAGTCTGGCGTGTCTACCATTCCACCACTCGCCCGTGTGGTGGTGCCGAGGGGCGGATTCGAACCGCCGACACCCGGATTTTCAGTCCAGTGCTCTACCCCTGAGCTACCTCGGCATGGCGGGGCTGACGGGACTTGAACCCGCGACCTCTAGCGTGACAGGCTAGCGCTCTGACCTGGCTGAGCTACAGCCCCGCGTGGCGCGCTCGCTGGTGGGCGAAGCAGGGCTCGAACCTGCGACCTCTTCCTTGTAAGGGAAGCGCTCTCCCAGCTGAGCTATTCGCCCGATATCTCAGGCGGATTATATTATACCATACTCCCCCGCCGATTGTCAAGGGGCGCAGAGGGTGTTCGAAAATTCACGGAGTGAACCAGAGAGCGCAA
>JBKBKS010000064.1:0-12669 GCA_046294565.1 Fimbriimonadales bacterium | reverse complement strand
TTGCTGCAACCCTTGCTGCAACCCTTGCTGCAACCCTTGCTGCAACCCTTGCTGCAACCCTTGCTGCAACCCTTGCTCGATTGCGCGACGCTCCAAACTCGACACGAAAGTCGTCCGACGCTCGCGCTTGTATTCCTCGATCAACTCCTGTACCTGCTGTTCCAGCACTTCTGGCAACATAAGCACCCACTCCATCAAGCGTTCTATATGCGCTTGGCTTTCTTCATGATACCCCAACTCTATCATTAGCTGTGTAAGCTGCTTCCGCGCCTCATACCGCAGCTCCATATCGCTTTCTGTCTCCATCGCCTTGCGAAACGCCAGTAGTATCAGCGCAGCGGGGTTGCCCTGCCGCGCCGACTCCAGCAGGCTCGACTCCTCTAAGTTCAGCAGTTTCACAGCGTGGAACTGAAAGTCCAGCCGCGTGCCGGGCAGCTCGTGAACATACCGATTGGGCGACCAGTTGGGGTTCTTATCAGCGTAGATGACGATGTTGACGATGGGCAGGCGCACTTCGATCCACGCACGCGCGTGGTAGGTAAACACGCGCTCTGGCATCTCGCTCACGAACTGCGATTGCGCCTCCAGATGCACCAAGATCGCGCGAGGGTCGCCAGTTTTGAGGCGCACCTTCACCAGCCGATCGGTGTAGAGCCGTCCCGTCTCGCTGCGCGGGGTGATGCGGCGCAACTCGTTGTCCAAGAACTCAGGCAGTTGCGCCCAGTCAATCATTTCGTATAGCTCGGGCAACGCCAGCTGGATAAACTCGCGGAAGAAGACGGTGAGAAACTCCTTCCACGGGCTATCGTAGTCCGCACGCATGGACGCCTCTCTCATCTACAGCACCTCTGCTATACTTATAATACCGAACTTGTATCGCTTGCAGGCGTCTATAGGTATACTTGTGGGCGACAGAATGAACTATTCGTCAGGAAACGCAAGGGGTAGACCAAATGAGAGTGCTATGGATGCTGGGGCTGTTAGGCGGGCTGGGCGCGCTGAGTTGGAACGCGATGCCTGCCAGCGATACGCAAGAATCCGACAAGGTTGTCACGCTCAAGCATCGCGTGATAACTGAGGCGCCTCGCTCAGGGGCGATTAACCGCCGAGTATCTGATTTAGAGTTCACCGACCTGCAGGGACGCACCTACCGATTGAGCCAGCTGACCCAGCGTGCGCCTGTAGTGTTCGTGTTCACTGCGACCAAGTGTCCCGCCGCGCAACGCTATACCGTGCGCGTGAATCGGATGTATGAAACCTACCGCAAGCAGGGCGTGCAACTGTTCTTGGTGTACCCCAACTATGACGACTCGCGCGAGGCGGTGGAGCAGCATCGGCGCGAATATGGTCTCAAGCCGCCTGCGGTGCATGACCCTGACGGCGCGATGGCACGCGCGCTCGGCGCGACGATGACCCCGCAAGCGGTGCTGATAGACAAGAAGATGCTACTGCGCTATCGCGGCGCGATTGACGACAACCGCTATGAGACCCGCGTGCGCGAGCATTACCTCAAGAACGCTCTTGACGCGGTGCTGGCAGGTAAGCCTGTGAAGGTCGCCGCCGCCGAGACCTTCGGCTGCACCATTCGGTTCCGCGAGGAAGCCGTAGCAGAAGCCCCCATCACCTACGCGAAGCATATCGCGCCGATTTTACAAGAATATTGCCAGCCCTGCCACCGTCCTGGCGAGGTCGCCCCGTTCTCGCTACTGACCTATCGCGACGCCTACACTTGGCGCAGGGAGATTGCGAAGACCGTACAGGCGCGGCAGATGCCTCCGTGGAAGCCCACTGGGCATGGCGTGTTTCAAGGCGAGCGACGCCTCACCGATGAGCAGATTGGCATGATTGTGAAGTGGGCGGAGACAGGCGCGCCGATGGGCGACCCCAACGATATGCCCCCGCCGCGCCAGTTCAACAACGACTGGGCGCTGGGCAAGCCTGATATTGTCGCCGAGATGCCCGTCGAGTACGAGGTCGGTCCCACAGGCGACGACGAATACCGCCATTTTGTGATCCCGACCAACTTCGATGAGGATGTGTTCGTGCGCGCCATCGATATCCAGCCGGGCAACCGCAACACAGTGCATCATGTGATAGTGTTTTTGGACACATCGGGCGCGGCGCGACGCTTGGACGCCGCCGACCCCAAGCCGGGCTATGAGGCGTTCGGCTGGCCCGGCTTTGTGCCCGCAGGGATGCTGGGCGGCTGGGCGCCCGGATTCTCGCCCAGCGTGCTGCCCGAAGGCACAGGCTACCGACTGCCCAAAGGCGCGGATATCGTGCTGCAAATCCACTACTATCGCACAGGCAAACCCGAAAAAGACCGCACGCGCGTCGGATTGTATCTTGAGAAGAAGCCGAACCCACAGCCCGTGGGCATCGCGTGGCTTATCAACCCGCTGTTCCGCATCCCCGCAGGCGCGGAGCGTCACGAGGTGTGGGCGATGTGGATGGCACCGCGCGATGTGGAAGTCGTCGCAATCACGCCTCATATGCACCTGCTTGGGCGCGAAATGAAAGTGGAAGCCGAACTGCCCGACGGCAGCAAGCAGCTCCTTATCCACATCGACGACTGGGACTTCAAGTGGCAAGACACCTACCACTACAAAACGCCAGTGAAGCTGCCTCGCGGCACGCGCGTGGTGGCGCGCGCCTACTACGATAACTCCGAGAAGAACCCCAACAACCCTCACAAACCGCCTATCGATGTCACTTGGGGCGAGCGCACCAGCGACGAGATGTGCTTAGTGTTCCTCCATGTAATCGGCGAGGAGGGCACAGGCTTCCGAGGCGGCGGCAGGCGTCGAAACGGCGGTATTCGGCTATAATATATCAGGCAATATGGAACAACGCCTTTGGCGGTGACTATGCGAGTAAGTATCTTCGGACTGGGCTATGTTGGAGCGGTGTCAGCGGCGTGCTTCGCACGCGAGGGACACACCGTCATCGGCGTCGATGTAGACCCCTACAAGTTAGACCTCATTCGTCAGGGGAAAGCGCCCATCGTGGAGAAAGACCTCGAGCCATACCTGCAGCAGGCTGTGGAGTCGGGACGGCTGACAGTGACCAGCGACGCGACCGAAGCCGTCCACAATACCGACCTCTCGTTGCTCTGTGTGGGCACGCCCAGCAAAGAGAACGGCGACTTGCGCACGGAATACTTGGAGCGCGTCGCGCAACAGATTGGTGAAGCGCTAATCACAAAGCAAACCTACCACATCGTGGTCATCCGCAGCACGGTACTGCCCGGCACGGCGGAAGAGGTCGTGTTGCCTATCTTAGAGGATGCGTCGGGCAAGCGTGTGAACGAGCATTTCGGGCTGGCGGTGAACCCCGAATTCCTGCGCGAGGGCACGGCGATTGCCGACTTCTATGACCCGCCGTTTACCGTGATTGGCGCGCTGCGCGAAGCGGACGCGGAGACCGTCGCCGCGCTCTACGAGAATGTGAAGGCGCAACTGTTTCTGGTCTCCATCCGCACCGCCGAGATGATTAAGTACGCCTGCAACGCCTTCCACGCGCTCAAAATCACCTTCGCGAACGAGTTGGGCAGGCTCTGCAAGGCGGAAGGCGTCGACAGCCACGAGGTGATGCGCGTGTTCTGCGCGGATACCAAACTGAACATCTCGCCGAAGTACCTCACGCCGGGCTTCGCGTTCGGCGGCTCGTGCTTGCCCAAAGACCTGCGCGCACTCACCTATCGCGCTCGCTCAAGCGACCTTGAGCTGCCGATGCTGGAGGCAATCTTGCCCAGCAACCGACGCCAGATTGAGGAAGTGGTGAGGTCGCTTGTGCGCCTGCGCAAGCGTAAAATCGGGCTGTTCGGGCTATCGTTCAAGCCCGGCACCGACGACCTGCGCGAAAGCCCCTTGGTGGAACTCGCCGAGCAGCTCATCGGTAAAGGCTACCGCTTGCTCATCCACGACCCGAATGTGTCGTACGCGGCGCTGCACGGCTCGAATAAAGCCTTTATCGAGCGAGAAATCCCTCACATTCGTGAAATCCTACGCGAGGATGCGCGGGAGATCATTCACCACGCGGAAGTGCTTGTGATTGGACACCTCAACCCCGCAGCGCGTGAGGCGATTCTTGCGGAACACCGAGAGAACCATGTCATCGTCGATCTCGCCCGCGCGTTGACGCCTGATGAACTGCGAGGACACTATGTCGGACTTTACTGGTAAGCCGAAAGGGAGAGTTTTGATTCTGGTGGAGAACCTACCCGTGCCGATGGATCGGCGCGTATGGCAGGAGTCGCTCGCGCTGACCGAGGCAGGCTACGAGGTGTCGGTCATCTCGCCGCGCCCCCACAACGAACCCGAATACATGGAGTTGGAAGGCGTGCATCTGTACCGCTATCCGCTGCCGCCGCCCACGAAAAGCGTGCTAAGCTTCCTCTACGAGTTCACCTACTGCTGGCTACAGACTTGGCGGCTTGCGCGGCGTGTGTGGAGCGAGCGCGGCTTCGATGTCATTCAAACTTGCAACCCGCCCGACACTTTTTGGCTGATTGGACGCTACTACAAGCGCAAAGGCGTCAAGTTCGTGTTCGACCAGCACGACTTGTGCCCAGAGTTGTACGAGTCGCGCTTTCAGCGGCGGGACATCTTTTACAAGGGGTTGCTGTGGCTGGAGAAACAGACCTACCGCACCGCCGACGCCGTGATTGCCACCAACGAGTCGTATCGGCGCGTCGCCATCGAGCGCGGCGGCATCCCCCCCGATAAAATCACTGTCGTGCGCAGCGGACCGTTAGCCAGCCGATTTCAGCGCGTCGAGCCAAACCCCAGCCTCAAGCGCGGGCGCCGCTATCTGGGCGTGTATCTCGGCGTGATGGGCGCCCAGGACGGCGTTGACTACCTACTGCGCGCGATTCAACATGTCGTCTATACTTTCAACTACCACGAGTGCCACTTCGCGCTAATCGGCGGCGGCGATATGTACCCCGACCTCATAAAACTGTCGGAAGAGCTCCAACTCACCAAGTTTGTGGAGTTTACAGGGCGCATCCCCGACGACGACTTGCTGCGCTATTTCAGCACCGCCGATATTGCGCTTGCGCCCGACCCGTTGAACCCCCTCAACGATGTCTCCACGATGAATAAAGTCATCGAGTATATGGCGGTGGGGCTGCCGATTGTGTCGTTCGACCTTAAGGAATCGCGCTACTCAGCGCAAGAGGCGGCGGTCTATATCGCTAATAACGATGAGAAAGCCTTCGCGCAGGCGATTATCGACCTGTTGAATAATCCCGAACAGCGCGCGCAAATGAGCGCGTTCGGACGGAAACGGTTCTTGGAATGCCTCAGCTGGGAACACAGCCGAGAGAAGCTTATCGAATTCTACGACTGCTTGATGGCGCAACCGTGCAGGCGCGGCAAAGCCGCAGGTAAATAGGACGCAACGATGCGGAAGCTAATCGTGGCATACGCCGGGGACTTTGCGGAGTATCCGATGGGCGGCGTGCTGGAGTACACGAAAAACTTCAGCCGCTATGCGCCTGTCGAACTCTACTGCGTCGGGATTACGACCAATCCCGACCTACCCCTGCGCCAGTGGACGACCGTGAGGATTAAAGACATCGAGCGTCCATTCCTGCCGCTGCTGTATGTGGACGATGAGCAACAGCGCCGTTCCAAGATTCCGCTTAACTTCAAGTTCCTAAACGCGCTCAAGCGTCAGCGTGCGGAGTTTGTGCGGATGGGCGCGGCTATTTATATTCAGCGCGCCGAGCATGGATTGGCTTTTCTGCACGACGAGATACCCCTCTTCTTCAACACGCACGGTCAGTCGGCGTTCTTTGAGAAGTGGACCTCGCACCCGTTGTTCCGCTGGCGGGCGTTTCGGGCATGGTTTCTGCGCATGGAGGCGCGTGTGATTGCCCGTGCGCAAGGTGTGTTCACGATTAGCCCCGCCGATTATGAGTATTATGTGAACAAGTTTCCGCAGCACGCGGCGAAAATCCACTACACACCTTTGGGCATCGAGATCGATGAGTACACACCCCCTACTGAGCGTGAGGTGGGCGCACCCCAGATTCTGTTCGTGGGCAGGCTGGACGCCTCCAAAGGGCTGGATTTGCTTATCGCAGGCTTTGCGCGGTTTCGCGAGCGCTACCCCGACGCCGTGCTAACCCTCGTGGGCGGCTCGCACGACTTCAACCCTGTCGAAGCCGAAGTGCGCAACGCAATTGAGCAGTATCGAGTCTCTGACTCCGTCGTAATGACGGGGTTACTGCCGCGCGAGGCGATTGTGCCGTATTATCATCGGGCGGATGTGTTCGTGATGACCTCGCTTTGGGAAGGCTTACCGACGGCTCTGTTGGAAGCGATGGCGTGCGGCGTGCCTGCGGTCGTGACGAATGTCGGCGGTATGCCCACCGTGGTCAAGGACGATGTGAACGGCTATGTGCTGACTGAGCGCGACCCTGCGCAGTTAGCCAATCTGATGGCGCGCGCCTATCAGAACCGTGAACGGCTGAGCATCGAGGCGCGCCGCACTGCCGAGCAATATTCTATTCAGGCGCATGCGGAGCGCGTATGCCAACTGATGGGGCTGATGCGCACACCCCTACCCATAGCACAGGAGTTAGTATGCTGAAAAAGCACGAAACGGAGCGTGCAGAAACGCTCGAGGCACTACCCAGAAAGATACTACTGGTACTGGAGAACCTGCCTGTGCCGCACGATCGGCGCATGTGGCAGTTAGCGACTTCGCTGCAACGCGCAGGCTACCGTGTGTCGGTCATCTCGCCACGCCCGCCTGAAGACCCCGAATACTGCTGTCTGGAGGACGTCCATCTCTACCGCTACCCGATGCTGCCGCCCACCCATAGCGTCGGCAACTTCGTCAAAGAGGCAATCTACTGCCTGTGGAACACCTTCCGCCTCAGCAAGCGCGTGGAACGCGAGCAGGGCTTCGATGTGTTTCATGTAGGCAACCCGCTCGATATCTTCTGGTCGATAGGACTCTACTACAAGGCGCGCGGCAAGAAGTTTGTCTATGAGCATCGCGACCTCTGCCCCGAGCTCTACGAAGTACGCTTCAAGAAGCGCGGGCTGTTCTACCACCTGCAGGTGCTGTTTGAACGCTGGTCGTATCATCTGGCGGATATGATTATCGAGATGAACGAGTCGTACCGCCAGAACGCGCTGGAGCGGGGCAAGGCGGACCCCGAAAAGATAGTGATTGTGCGCAGCGGTCCCCGTGCATCCGAGTTCGCGCCAGTGGAGCCAGACCCCACCGTCAAGAAAGGCAAAAAGCATCTGGTCTGCTATTTGGGAATTATGGGACCGCAGGACGGTACGGACATCTTCGTGAAGGCAGCGCATCACATCGTGTATAAGCGCGGCTACACCGATGTGCATTTCATCGCTATCGGCTCAGGCGACTGCTTGGAAGAGGTGAAACAGCTCACACGCGAGCTGCGCTTGGAAGACTACATCACCTTCACAGGCTTCGTGCGCGAGCGCGACACGCTACTACGCTATCTCAGCACAGCGGATGTCGGCGTTGCCAGCGACCCCGATAACAGCTACACCGCCCGCTCCACGATGAATAAGATTATCGAGTTTATGGCGGTGGGGCTGCCAATTGTCGCCACGCAGAGCATCGAGAATAAGTGGTCGGCGCAGGAAGCCCTCATCTCGCCGCCTGACGACAGCCCCGAATCGTTCGGCGACACGATCCTGGAACTGCTGCACGATGAGGAGCGCCGCCGCATGATGAGCCAGTACGGACGACAACGGTTTCTGGACTGCCTCAGCTGGGAGCGCAGCGAGCAGGCGTTGCTCGCCGCCTATGACCGACTGTTCAGTGAGTTGCCGCCCGGCGTCGGCTGCGGAAAGTGATAGCGACTCTCTTAACCCCGTCTTAACGCGCGGTAGGTACACTTAGAACCGATGCGACGAGTCTATGCTTGGCTTGTGAGCGGCTTGGTAGGCTTGGGGCTTGCCTTCTACTTCGCGCCCACGCATTCCGCTGTTCCACAAGACTCTTTGGAACTACAACCCCATGCGATTGTGCAACACAAGCCTGTCGATGAGATGAGTGGTATTGCACGCAGTCGCACCTACGAAGGGGTCTATTGGGTGCATAACGACAGCGGCGACCGCGCCCGCATTTTCGCTATCCGACTGGACGGCAGCGTGGTTATTCCGCCGTTTGTCTCGCGACGCGATTCGTCTAACCGCGCGGAGGACCCCAATATTGTCTACGAGGGCATCCAGCTCGAGGGCGCCGCAAACATCGACTGGGAAGATATCGCCATCGATGGCGACACGATTTATATCGCCGACATGGGCAACAACGGCAACGCGCGCCGCGACTTGGCAATCTATGTGGCGCAGGAGCCGAACCCTGAGGCGACTCTGCAGACGCACGCGCTCAAGCGCATCCCCGTGGCGTACCCCGACCAGAAAGCGTTCCCAGGCGATGTGTGGCACTTCGATTGCGAGGCGCTGTTCGTGTTCGAGGGTAAGCTCTATGTGCTGACCAAGCACCGCGCTCCACGCCAGCTCTCTGTGCCTGAAACAGGAACCAAACTCTATCGGCTGGACACACAACACACCGACCGCGTGAACATGCTGACTTTGGTGGACTCGCACAGCGACTTGGGCGGCTGGGTCACGGCGGCGGCGATGTCGCCCGACGGACGCACGCTGGCAGTGCTGTGTCAAGCCCCGCAGCAGTCCATCTGGCTGTTCGAGCGTCCCGCGCGCGGCGACAAGTTCCTCTCGAACGGCAAAGCGCGTCGCATCCCCATCCGCAACGGCAAGCAGTGCGAAGCCATCGAGTGGGTCGATAATCGACAGTTGGTCGTCACGAACGAGCAGCGCGAACTGTTTCTGGTGGAGATTCAATCGCCGTGACGCCTTGCGGTGTAGCAGGAATCCTTGCGGCGTCGCCGAACCTTCTCAGTTGCCATGCTAAGCACGATATTCGGCTTCGAGACGCCGACGCGCCTGCTCTTCGGGCAAGGCGCAGTGGAGA
This sequence comes from Fimbriimonadales bacterium, assembly GCA_046294565.1. Classification (GTDB taxonomy): domain Bacteria; phylum Armatimonadota; class Fimbriimonadia; order Fimbriimonadales; family GBS-DC; genus GBS-DC. Next base: position 3,678 of record JBKBKS010000064.1, on the reverse strand, counting down.
ACTTGGGCTTTGAGTGCAGCTTGAACGGTTGGGCGAGCGCGTTGATTGTTTCGGACGAGGGCGTCCAGCGTGCAGGTTTGACTCAGCCTGTGGAGGCGCAGCTACAGGCGCAGGGCGTGCGCTACTCCCTTTACACAGGTGTCGTGCCCAACCCCACGATTGAGAGCATCGAGGCGGCTGTTGCCTATGCTCTGGATCAAGATGTCGTGATTGCGGTGGGGGGCGGCAGTGTGATAGACAGCGCGAAGCTCATCAACGCTATCCGTTCACACGGGGGGTGCGTGCGCGACTACGAGGGCACAGATACTGTCCCCGCCCCGTGCCGACCGCTCGTGGCGATACCGACCACCGCAGGTACCGGCAGCGAGGTCACCTTTATCGCGATGTTCACCGACACAGCAAAGCGACAGAAGATGCCCGTGCTGAGCCGTCACCTTGCGCCGCACTTGGCGATTGTCGACCCGCTGATGACGCGCAACCTACCTCCCGCCGCCACTGCCCAGACAGGCTTGGACGCGCTGACCCACGCCATCGAAGCGATTGTCGACCTGCAGGCGAACCCCTTCTCCGATTTGTTGGCGTTCGAGGCGGTGCGCCTGATTACGCGCTATCTGCCGCGCGCCGTACAAAACGGCGCGGACGACTTGGAGGCGCGCGGAGCGCTGGCGTTCGCCGCCACCCTCGCAGGCGCGGCGTTCAATAACAGCATGGTCGGGCTGGCGCACGCACTGGCGCACGCAATTGGCGGCCTCTACAACCTGCCACACGGGCTGTGCTGTGCCCTCGCACTCCCTATAGCGATGCACTTCAACTTGGAGAGCCGACGCGAGCGGTTCGAACAAATCGCGCAGGTGATGGGCTACGCCCACGCCGACACCGAAGTCGTGCCCATGCCCCACACCACCATCCAAGGCGGCGTGTGGGACAAGACCTTCACCGCTGAGGACGCTGTGCTGCGCGTGCGCCAACTGATGAGCGAGGTCGGTATCCCTGCACACCTCATCGAGGTCGGCGTCCAAGTCTCCCAAGACGACCTCGAAACGCTGACCGACCTGACCCTCGCCGACGGCTCGATCCTGTTCAACCCCGTGCAGCCCACGCGCGAGCAGGTCAAAACCCTACTCCAACATATTGCTACCTACTCGGAGTGAACCGATGCCGAGAAAGGATGTGTTTGGGATACCCATAGGGATGTGGGCGCTGAGCATGTTGTACGCGCTGATTGGCATCTTGTTGCGCGCGTTTTATATCGACTACGAGGGGGTGCGCCAAATCGCAGCGGTCTCGGAGGGGTTCAGCCGCGCATCCACGACTTGGTGGAGCGGGCATAGCGTGCTGGGCGTGGCGTTATTATGGCTCGCGATGCTGCCGTTGCGATTCACGCCGCTGTTGGACGCCGCGCAGATTATCAGTGCACTGAGCGTGTGGGCGTCGGGTCTAATGTTGTTCCGTATCCTGCGACTGGTGGGACTGCCTGTGGGGCTGAGCGGCTGGTTGACCTTTCTGTTCTACGCTTCGAATGTGGCGTGGGTGAGCGCGACGATGTTGCCTGTAGCGTCGCTGGCGCTGCTGCTGATGGGGTGGTGGATGCTCAGCGCGATTCGGTGGCTGGCGCAGCGCGAGCCAGACGCAAGCGGCGGCGTCCGATTGGGCATACTGGGCGGCGTCGTTGCGCTGGTGAACCTGTTCTCGCTGATTGCTGTGTTGGCGGCGGGCATCCTCGCGCTTCGGCGCGGCGTCGGCGCGGGGCTAATCGGCGCGGCGATAGGGGTGACGCTGATAGGCTATCTGGCGGTCTATTTCGCGCTCTTGCCAGCGCAGGTGCAAGTAAACGGCGCACTCCGCCCGAAGCCTGCCCTCACCGAGTGGTTCTGGACAGGCGAAGGCGCAACCGCTATCGACGCCCCGCGCTACTCCAGCGTCTACTGGCGGTCGATTGGCGAGCAGGCGCAAAACTTCCTGCTTGCGTTGGGGCGACCGTTCCGCGTGCGCGATGTCTATCAGTATTATCTGGGCGGCGCTTTCATCACGCTCATCAAGGGCGCGTTCCTGCTGATGACGCTTATCGTGGTAATCGTGCTGATTACGATTCGCGTTTCGGGCGAGCGTGTGGCGACTGACCGCTTGGTGGACGCTGTGCGTGGCGTGGGCGGGCTTAGCCTGATGCTTGCGCTCTTGACGCTCGTGGCGTGGCAGGGCGACCGTCAAGCGATGTATCTGTGGACGCTGTTTTGGGCGTTGGTGGGCTTGGGCGGCTGGCTGGGCAGCTATTACGAAGAGGACGCGCGGCGCATCGGCTATGTTGCGCCCCCACTCGTGATTATCATGCTTGTGTTCGGGCTGATGAAAGCCGCCGACCTGCGCTCCATCGAGCATGACGGCGAGCGTCAGGAAGCGGAAGCCGTCTCGACAGGCGTGCGCGAGGGCGACACGCTCATCGCCGCCACGCGACTTGCCGAGTGGCTGCGCTACTACACCGCTGGCAAGGCGCAGGTCATCGACTCCAGCAGTTGGCTGCAACCCGAAACCGACTTCCAAGCGTTGCTTCAGGCGGCGCAACAGGGCAGCGGACGCATCATCTTGTGGGACTATGCGCTTGAACCCGATATCTACCAGCGGGCGAACCTCACGCACAACCCACAGTGGCTCGAATCGTTGGGCAAGGCGCAGCAGCAAGCGCGCGACGCGGGCGGCGCGTACCTGCGACGCTACGCGAACTTGGTCGTCTACCCAACCCTAATGGTGCAGCCGCGCGGCGAGGTGCAAACTTTCGGCGCACGCCGTAATTAATACTATGAGCGACGATACCTTCCTGATAGAGCAAGCGAAACAGGGCGACAACGAGGCGTTCGATCGGCTCTGGGCGCGCCACCGCGACAAGGTGTTCCGCTCGCTGTTGCGCGCGTGTGGCGGCAACCCCGACACTACCCACGATGTGCTGCAGGATGCCCTGCTCAGCGCTTTCAAAGCGCTGCAACAGTTTCGCGGCGATGCGAACTTCGCCACTTGGCTCTACACTATCGCGCGACGGCTCTGCATCCGCGCCCGACGCGACTTAGACCGCTTCTACTCGCTGGACGACCCGCTCAACACGGAGGAGGGCAAGGCAATCTTGCGTCAACTGATCGACCAGCATGCGCAAGACCCTGAAGCGTTGGTGATTGAGAACGAGCTGCGCGAGCGTGTGCGCCAAGCCGTCGCCGAGCTGCCCGATTCACTGCGCCCTGTGCTGCAACTGCGCGATATAGAGGGTCTCTCAACGGAGCAGACCGCCGCCCAACTGGGCATCACGCAGGCGGCTGTGAAAGCGCGTCTGCACCGCGCCCGTGAACTGCTGCGCCACAAACTGGAGGTCTACCTCCGTGAAGAGCCGCCGCCTATCGATTCAGCAGGAATCGAAGCCGACAGCGCGAACGAGTAACCTGTGGACACGCGCCGCCATCGCCGACGCTTGGGCGAACACCTCACGCCCACAACCGTCTTTGAGGAGTATATCCTGCCTGCGGTGCAGCCCATTCTACGCGACTATCTGTGGGTAGATCTCTTCGCAGGCGCAGGCAATCTCGTGCTGCCGCTGCTGCTGTGCGTCCCGCGCGAGGAACGCGCCGCTTTCTTCGAGCAACACATCCGCCTCTACGACATACAGCCCGCGATGGTGGAGCGCGCAGTGCAAACCGC
>JBKBKS010000063.1:0-12698 GCA_046294565.1 Fimbriimonadales bacterium | reverse complement strand
GGGTATCTATCGCAGTCGCGAGGTCGCGGGGCTGTGGTTGCGCGTGGAGTGGCTGTGGCGGCAGCCCTCGCTGTTGGAAGTGCTACAAGCGTGGGGATTGCGCTGAAACGCGCTCAAGATAGACACTTGGCGTATGCACTGGACAGCAGAGCAGCTGGCGGCGATTACGCACGGCGAGGGGCTGTTGGCGGTGGCGGCGGGGGCGGGTTCAGGCAAGACGGGCGTGCTGACCGAGCGGTTCGTGCATCTGGTGTCTGCGCGTGGGGTAGCCCCCGAACGGATACTCACCATCACCTTCACGCGCGCGGCGACCGCCGAGATGAAGACGCGCATCATCCGCATGTTGGTAGCGCGCGGGCTGCGTGAGGCGCGCACGCGCATCGAGAACGCCTACATCCACACCGTGCATGCGCTCTGCCGACGCCTGCTGCAAGAGAACCCGTTCGAGGCAGGCATCGCCCCTGAACCGCGCGTGCTGCCCAGCCCCGCCGCGAACCAGCTCAAGCGTGAGGCGTTCCATCAAGCCTTAGCCCGCCTGCTGCAAACCCCACGCCGCCACGAAACCGACCCGCTCATCGACCTGATTGCCGACTATCTGAACTTGGACAGCGCCCGCGGCGACCCGCTCCAAGCGCTACACGATTTGGTGAACCGCTTGGTCAACACGGCGCGCCATCGGGGACTGACCGCAGACGATCTGTGCGCGTGGCGACAACGCTATCCCGACGCGGCGTCGCTGCTGCAGGCGTGCGAGCCGCTGCTGCCTCCCGATATCAGCGACCCACTCCAACAACAGAGTTTGATGGGCGACTTAGACCCCGCGCTGGAGCAGCGCGCCTACGCCATCAGCAACGCCCTGCTCGAACTCGCCATCGAGTACCTACATAATTACGAATCACTCAAACAGCGTCAGAACGTCCTCGACTTCGACGATATGCAAATCCGCGCCCTGCAACTGCTGCGACGCTCCGCAACTGTACGCAAGCGCTATCAGCGTATGTTCCGCTACACGCTGGTCGACGAGACGCAGGATATCGACGGACTGCAAGCGCAGATTATCGATATCCTCTCCGACGGCGGCAACCTGATGGTGGTGGGCGACATGCAGCAGTCGATTTACGGGTTTCGGCATGCCGACCCGCGCGTTTTCGAGGGTTGGCAAACGCGCGCGCAGCAGCAGGGCGGTCGGCTTGTGCATCTCCAAGAGAACTTCCGCTCGCACCCCGATGTGCTGGCGTTCGTGGAGCTGGTGTTTGCACACGCTTGGGGCGCGCAGTGGGCGCGTCTCACCCCGACACGCCTGCCCACCACAGCCGTCGGCGAGCCGCGCGTGCAAGTATGGCGACTCCAACAACGCAACCCCGCCGCCGAAGCGAACCTGATTGCTCAGGCCATCCGACACTGGGTCAAGCATCAGAGTCTGCTCGTGCAGGACCCCGACACAAACGCAGAGCGACCAGCGCGGTACGGCGATTTCGCAGTGTTGTTTCATCAGTTCACGGCGATTCAGCACTTTGAGAACGCGTTCCGCGCGGCGGAAGTGCCCCACTATGTGGTGGGCGGCGGACGCGGCTACTGGGCGCAGTACGAGGTGCGCGACTTAGTGAACCTGCTGCGCGCCCTGTGCGAGCCTGAAGACCACCTCGCGCTGTTGAGCGTGTTGCGCTCCCCGTTCGCAGGGCTAAGCATGGACGCGCTGACGCACCTTGCTCTACACGCCGAGCAAGCCGATATGCCCATCCGCCTCTGCTGGGACGCCGTCAGCAGCGCGTTGGAACCCGACGACGCCGCGCGCTTATGCCAGTTCCGCGAGTGGTTTGAACCGCTCTGCGACCGTGTGGGCGAATGGAGCGTCGCAACCCTGCTCGCACGGGCGCTGGAAGCGAGCCGCTACGAATCGAAGCTGCTCGACGCAGGCGAGCGCGGCAAGCAATCGGCGGCGAATGTGCGCAAACTGCTAAGCATCGCGCTGGAGCAACCCACGACGCACCCGCGCGACTTCGCCCAGCAACTGGAGCTGACCAGCCGCCTCGAGCAGCGCGAGGGCAACGCGCCCACCTACGAGGAGACCGCCAATGTCGTGCGGTGCTACACAGTCCACGCGGCGAAGGGGCTGGAGTTTCCTGTGGTGTTCGTGGCGGATACGGCGTTCGCCAGTCGCCCGCGCGAGGTCGGGCTGGAAATCGACGCCGAGCGAGGCATCGTCGCCTTGCAGGTGCTGCGCCCCGACCGCGCCGTGCCCTACGAACCGTTGCCGCTGCGCCTGCTCAAGCACCACGCCCAGCAACGCGAACACGCCGAATCGCTGCGGAAACTCTATGTCGCGCTTACCCGCGCCCGCGATTACCTGATTGTGGCGTTGACCGACGCCCCGCGAAACCCCTGGTGCAGAGCGCTGCGCGGCGCGCTTGCGCACTCCCTTGACCGATTGCCCAACGGCAGCTACGCCGCGTTGAGAACGCCGTTTACGGATTAGCATCATACGGCGCGTAGGTCAGCGGTGCGCCGCGCTCATTCACAGTACACACATAGCGTCCGTGCGTCGTGGAGAACACCAACTTCCGCTTATCGAACCAGGCAACCTCGCCGCCGTATGCTCGCACATAATCGCCCCCTACAAACAGGTTATAGCCGCTGGAGTAATCCGTCCCCAGTATCCGATGGCGCTCACCCGATTCCAAGTCCATTACCCACACGCCCGCGTCGTTCGAGTCCGCGACCCACATCGCCAAAACTTCTCATCTTCCGATAAGCACGCCCGTTCGAGGCGACCGTGAGTTTTGAACAGCAGTCGCGCCGAACCGTCGCTCTCTAATCGCCAGAGCGAGGTCATTTCCACGCCGTGGGCAATCGAGAAGGCGTACGGCATCACATAGTAGGTCGCCCTGCGCCCCTGAATTCGCTGGGTCGCGAACGCTTCCAAATGATCGCCGAGTTTTTCGAGCTCGATTTGATGATAGATCAACCAAGTGTGCGGCTCATGACTGGGGTTGGCTGTGCTGGCGCCGATTTCGTATCCTATCTTGAGCGTAAGCGCTATCACTGCGCCGAGTGTGGTTGTCCAGAGCCATTTTTTCAGGCGGGCTTTCGCTTTGCGGCGGCGTTCCTGAAGTTGTATCGCTCGGATGCTCGCGGCGTCTTGTTGGCGCGCGTGTCGCTGGATTGCCTGATAGAGCGTCTCGCGTGGCACGCCCGCTTCGTCGGCAATCGCCTCCAGCTGCGCCAGCGAGAGGTAGTTGCTCGACAAGTGCACTGCATCGGTCAAAATCTGCGTCGCCTCTTCTGGCGTGAACTGATGCACAGTTTCGGATTGCTGCGTCTGTACCATCGTGCGTCCCCTAAGTTATTATAGCATATTGGGTATCCTACATTTATGCCGTCGCGAGTTGCGCTGGTGAGCGTTTCCGACAAATCGGGGCTGGAGCCGTTCGCGCGGGGTCTGAGCGCAATCGGCTTTGGGTTCCTGTCGACGGGCGGCACGGCGCGCGCCCTACGCGCCTGGGGTCTGCCCGTCCAAGAGGTCAGCGATTGGACAGGCTTCCCCGAAATCTTGGACGGGCGCGTGAAGACGCTGCACCCACACATCCACGCCGCGATACTGGCGAACTTGAGCCTACCCGACCACCAACAGACCCTGCAACAGCTTAACCTCGCCCCGATAGAACTCGTCGTGGTGAATCTCTATCCGTTCGAGGATGCGTTGTGCGCAGGCGCGTCGGAAACGGAACAGATTGAGCAGATTGACATCGGCGGACCCACGCTGATACGCGCCGCCGCGAAGAACTTCGAGCATGTCGCGGTAGTGGTGCGCCCTGCGGATTACGAGTGGATGCTCGCGCGCTTGCAAAGCGGCGGGCTAACGCGCGATGACCGCGCGCAACTGGCGGCTCGCGCGTTTGCACATGTGGCGGACTACGACGCCCTGATTGCGCAGTGGTTCCGCCGCTATGACCCTGAGGGCGACCTGCCCGCAACGCTGACGCTCACCTTCCGACTTGCCCAACGCCTACGCTACGGCGAGAACCCCCATCAGCAGGCGGCGTTTTACCGTGAACCGTTCGCGCCCGCTGGCAGCGTCGCGACTGCCGAGCAGCTCTGGGGCAAGGAACTCTCCTACAACAACCTGCTCGACGCCGACGCCGCGCTGGAGCTGGCGCGCGAGTTTGAGACGCCTGCGTGTGCGATTATCAAGCACACGAACCCCTGCGGCGTAGCCATCGGCTCAAGCCTCACCGAGGCGTTCCTGCGTGCGCTGGAGGCAGACCCCGTGTCGGCGTTCGGCGGTATCGTCGCGTGTAATCGCCCCATCACTCGCGAAGCCGCCGAGGCGATGGTCGCGCCAGGCAATTTTTTTGAGGTTGTGCTTGCGCCCGATTTCGACGCCGATGCGCTGACCGTGTTCCAAGAGCGTAAGGGCTGGGGTCAGAATGTGCGTCTGTTGCGCACGGGCGCACTCGCGCCGCCCGCACAGATGCACGGCTACGCCCTGCGCAGCCTTACGGGCGGTGTCCTCTATACCGAGCGCGACATACTGGACTGGAACCCCGACGCGTTCCAAGTCGTCACCGAGCGCACCCCCTCCGAAAGCGAATGGGCAGACCTGCGCTTCGCATGGAAAGTGGTCAAACATGTCAAGTCCAACGCGATTGTAGTCGCGAAGGGGGGCGTGGTGTACGGGGTGGGCGCAGGGCAGATGAACCGCGTCGGCTCGGTTCGACTCGCGCTACAACAAGCAGGCGACCACGCCCGCGGCGCTGTGCTCGCCTCCGACGCCTTCTTCCCCTTCCCCGATAGCATCGACCTCGCCGCCCAAGCAGGCGTCCGCGCCATCGTGCAGCCCGGCGGCTCCAAAAAAGACCCCGAAGTCATCGCCGCCGCCAACGAAACCGGAATCGCGATGGTCTTCACGGGCGTTAGGCACTTCCGACACTGAGACGCACTGCGCTCAGGTACACTTCTACAGCGGAGGAGACATCCTATGACCACGCGAACCACGCTGCAAGTGGATGGACAGAACTACATCTTTTACAGTTTGCCCGCTGCGGAGAGGCATGGACTGGGCAACATCAGCCGATTGCCGTTCTCGATTCGTGTGTTGCTGGAGAATATGTTGCGCCTCGCCGAGTCGCCCGAAGGCGCGACGCTGTTGGAGAACCCTGAAGCCACCCTGCGCGCCCTCGCGAGTTGGCAGCCGCAGCCTGAAGCCCGCGAAATCCCGCTGATGCCCGCCCGCGTCGTATTGCAGGACTTTACAGGCGTGCCCTGCGTGGTGGACTTGGTGGCGATGCGCGACGCGATGCAGGCGCGCGGCAAAGACCCCCAACGCATCAACCCCGTCGTGCCCGCCGACTTAGTCATCGACCACTCCGTGCAGGTGGACTACTTCGGCACGCAGTACGCCTTCTTCCTGAATGTGGAGAAAGAGTTCGAGCGCAACCGCGAGCGTTATATGCTGTTGCGTTGGGCGCAACGCGCGTTCGACGGCTTCCGCGTCGTGCCCCCCGGCACAGGCATCGTGCATCAGGTGAACTTGGAGTATCTCGGCAAAGTGGTGCAGACCAAGCAAGTCAACGGCGACCTCGTGGCGTTCCCCGACTCGCTGGTGGGCACGGACAGCCACACGACGATGATCAACGCGCTCGGCATTCTCGGCTGGGGTGTGGGCGGCATCGAAGCCGAAGCCGTGATGCTGGGGCAACCCTACTACATGCTCATCCCCCAAGTGGTGGGCTTCAAACTCACGGGCGAGTTGCCCGAAGGCGCAACCGCCACCGACCTCGTGCTGACCGTCACGCAGATGCTCCGCAAGAAAGGCGTGGTGGATAAGTTCGTGGAGTTCTTTGGTTCTGGCTTGAGCAGCCTGACGGTGGAAGACCGCGCCACGATTGCCAACATGGCGCCCGAGTACGGCGCGACGATGGGCTTTTTCCCCGTAGACCAGCGCACGCTGGACTACCTGCGCTTCACAGGCAGGCATGAGAGTCTCGTGCGCCTTGTGGAAGCCTACTGCAAGGAGAACGCGCTGTTCCGCACCGACGACACGCCCGACCCCGAATACTCCGATGTGCTGGCGCTGGATCTGAGCACGGTAGAGCCGAGCCTCGCTGGTCCGAAACGCCCACACGACCGCGTGCCCCTACGCGAGATGCAGTCCAGCTTCCGCAAGGCGTTATACACCCCCCTACGCGAGGGCGGGTTCGGGCTGCAGCCGCCCAGCTCAGAGGCAAGCGAGTGGGCAGGCGAGTCGCCCGCGCAGGAAGTCCCTGCCGAGCGCGGACATATCGGCGTGCCCGTGTTCCTGGACGGCGAGGAGCATACCCTCAAGCACGGCGATGTGGTGATTGCCGCTATCACTTCTTGCACGAACACTTCCAACCCTGCAGTGATGGTTGCTGCAGGCTTGCTCGCGAAACGCGCCGTCGAGCGCGGGCTGCAGGTCAAGCCGTGGGTCAAGACCAGCCTCGCGCCGGGCAGCCGCGTGGTGTCGGACTACCTTGCGAACGCAGGGCTGCTGCCCTACCTGGAGGCGTTGCGCTTCCATGTGATCGGCTACGGCTGTACCACTTGTATCGGCAACAGTGGTCCGCTGCCTCCCGTGATTTCGGAAGCGGTGAAACAAGGCGATTTGGTGGTCGCCGCCGCGCTGTCGGGCAATCGCAACTTCGAGGCGCGGATCAACCCCCAAGTGAAGGCGAACTACCTCGCCTCGCCGCCTCTCGTCGTCGCCTACGCGATTGCAGGCACGGTCGATATCGACCTGCTCCACGAGCCGCTCGGCTGGGACCCCAACGGCGAACCCGTGTTTCTGAAAGACATTTGGCCCAGCCCGCAAGAGGTGCGCGAGATGATTGCCCGCGCGCTGCAATCCGAGATGTTCAAGCACCGCTACGCGCAGGTGTTCGACGGTGACGAACACTGGCAGTCGCTCCCCGTACCCGAATCGAATGTGTACGAATGGGACGCGCACAGCACCTACATCCAGCGTCCGCCCTATTTCGATGATATGCCCGATGCTCCGTCCGCGCTCTGCGACATTCAGGGCGCGCGCGTGCTGGCAATCTTCGGCGACAGCGTCACCACCGACCACATCTCGCCTGCAGGTAGTATCCCCGTTGACAGCCCTGCAGGGCAGTATCTGATTGCGCACGGGGTGGAGCCGCGCGATTTCAACACCTACGGCTCGCGGCGTGGCAACCACGAGGTGATGATTCGCGGCACTTTCGCCAACATCCGCATCAGGAACCTGCTGCTGCCTGGCACGGAGGGCGGCTACACTATCCACTGGGATACGGGCGAGCGCACGACCATCTACGCGGCGTGCCAGCGCTATGCCGATTGCAAAACGCCGCTGATTGTGCTGGCAGGCAAAGAGTACGGTTCGGGCAGCTCGCGCGACTGGGCAGCGAAAGGCACAGCGTTGCTGGGCGTGCGCGCCGTGATTGCCGAGAGCTTCGAGCGCATCCATCGCGGCAACTTGGTGGGCATGGGCGTGCTGCCTTTGCAGTTTATGCCCGACGAGAATGTGCAGACGCTCGGTCTCACAGGCGAGGAGGTGTTCCACATCGAGGGCATCGCGAGCCTCACGCCGCGCAAGACGCTGACCGTGCGCGCGGTCAAGCCTGACGGGAGCGAGCGCGCCTTCCAAGTGATTGCCCGTGTGGACACGCCCATCGAAGTGGAGTATTACCGCCACGGCGGCATCCTGCCGATGGTACTGCGCAAGATGATGGCGTAGTCACAGAGCGTTGCGCTCGGTGCGCCGCCATTCGTGGCGTCGTCGTCCCCGCCGACGAAACCAAAACTCGTCGCGTCGTCGTCCCCGCCGACGAAACCAAAACTCGTCGCGTCGTCGTCCCCGCCGACGAACAACACTGGTGCGCCGCCATTCGTGGCGTCGTCGCGTCGGCATCCTCATTGACAGGGTGCGCTTGGACAGGAATGTCCAAGCCACAGTTGTAGCGTTGGCGTCCTCACTGACAACCAGCAGCATAGGCAAGCATCAGAGAGACCCCAACATGCAGATAGTGCGTCGTGACCGTTTCCTCACACCAAACAACGCGCTCCAGCTCCTGCTGGTGCGTCTGGGCGACATCGCCGAGGCGCCATTCGGTGCGCGTGCGCCCCAAGGACCTGCACTACCCGGTGTTCATGCCCCCGACGACTGGTGAAGGCGCGGAGCGTGGGCTGACCGCTACTCCTCCAGCGCCTCGCCTGCGCCGCGCGGGATGCGAATCGCGTCCACCAGCCCCTGGATGTGCGCGGGCGGCGGCGGGGTTAGGCGCGAGACCATCAGCGCTGTGATGAGGTTCAACGCCATGCCCACGACGCCGATGCCCTCCGCGCTGATCCCGAAAAAGTCTTTCAGGTACGGTTCGGGCGCACCGAACAGCTGGGGGGCACGTATCAGCGCAATCATCACGGTTGTGAAGCCCAAGCCGACCGCCATGCCCGCGATGGCGCCCTGCGCGTTCATCCGACGGTCAAAGATGCCCAGCAGGATCGCAGGAAACAGCCCCGAGGCTGCCAAGCCGAACGCGAACGCCACCACCTGCGCCACGAACCCCGGCGGATTGATGCCCAGATACGCGGCTGCGCCCAGCGCAGGCAACATCGCTAACCGCCCCACCAGCAGGCGCAACCGTTCGGGCGCGTGCGGATTGAACACGCGATAATACAAATCGTGTGCCACCGCGCTGGACATCGCTATCAGCAATCCCGACGCCGTCGACAGCGCCGCCGCCAAGCCGCCCGCCGCCAACAGCGCAATCACAAACGGCGCCAACCGCGCCACCTCCGGCGTGGACAGCACAATAATATCGTTGTCCAGATACACCTCGTTCGGGTTGCTTAGGTCGGGCGCGTTGAAGTCGGGTTTGCCGCCCTTCTCCACAAACGCCTTGCCCTTGGCGACCTGCACGATGCCGTCGCCGTTCTTGTCCACCAGCTTCAATAGCCCCGTCTGCTCCCACTTGGCGACCCAGTCGATATGACGCGCCTCTTCGAGGGGCTTGTTGTGGAGCGTATTGAGCAGGTTGTAGCGTGCGAACATCGCCAGCGCGGGGGCGGTGGTGTAGAGGATGCCGATGAACAGCAGCGCCCAGAACGCCGAGTAGCGCGCCGAGCGCACATCGGGCGTGGTGTAGAACCGAATAATCACATGGGGCAACCCTGCCGTGCCGACCATCAGTGCGCCTGTAATCGCCAACACATCGATCATCGGCTTGCTCTGGAACGGCGCGGTGTATTCGCTGAAGCCCAAGTCGGTCTGGATTTGGTTCAGGCGTTCGCTGATGTCGCTGAAGGCGAAGGCGAGTTGGGGGATGGGGTTGCCCGTGAGCATCGAAGCCAGCGTGACGCCCGGAATGAGGTAGGCGATAATCAAAATCGCGTACTGCGCGGCTTGCGTCCAAGTGACGCCTTTCATCCCGCCCAAGATAGCGAAGAACGCCACCACCGCCACGCCCAGCAGCACGCCCTGCGCGATATCGACGGCTAAGAATCGGCTGAACACGATGCCCACACCGCGCATCTGCCCCGCCACATAGACCAGCGAGATGAAGATGGTCGCCATCGCGGCGAGCGTCCGCGCGGTCTGCGAGGCGTAGCGGTCGCCCACGAAGTCGGGCACGGTGAACTTGCGATACTTGCGCAGGTAGGGCGCAAGCAGCAACGCAAGCAGCACATAGCCGCCAGTCCAGCCCATCAGGTAAATCGCGCCGTCGTAGCCCAGCGCGGAGATGAGACCTGCCATCGAGATGAAGCTCGCCGCGCTCATCCAGTCGGCGGCGGTCGCCGCGCCGTTCGCCACGGGCGGCACCCCACGCCCCGCTACATAGAACCCTTTCGTGTCGCGCACCCGCGAAGCGTAGCCGATATAAATATACAGCGCAAAGCTCAGCCCGACCAGTAAATAGGTCCAGAGTTCAACAGTCATAACACCCTAATCTTCATGCACATCGTATTGTCTATCGAGCGCGTCCATGCGACGGGCGTAAATCCAGATGAGCAGGATGAACCCATAAATACTGCCCTGCTGGGCGAACCAGAAGCCGAGCGGCGCGCCGCCCAGCCGAAACTGGTTCAGGTACGGCGCCAGCACGATGCTCACCCCATACGCCGTGAGGAACCACACGGCAAGGAGCGTCGCAATCAGGCGCACATTCGCCCGCCAATACCCGTGCAACGATGAGCGCATACCCCCACAGTTCGCCCCCGACGCGCATCGTCCTGCCAAGCAACGCGCCAAAACAGGTATAATGCGCATAGCCTGACGGTAGGCAGGCGCATACCCAAATAGAGGAGGCTATCGGCGATGACGCCAACAACGATGGAACGAGCGAGTTTCCCGAAGTTAGAGTTATTGCGTGTGATGATGCTTTCACGGGAGGGCGACCGCCGTGAGGGAATCCTGATGCGTCAGGGCAAGGGCTGGTTCCAAGTACCGGGCATGGGGCACGAGGCGATTGCCGCCATCGCCTATCACTTGCGCCCCGACGATTATCTCTTCCCCACCTATCGCGACCGTGCGCTGATGCTGGCGCGAGGGATGACCACGCGCGAGATTGCATTGGATTTCATGGCGCGTGCTGGCTCCAGTTCGGAAGGGCGCAATATGCCCGCGCACTACTCTTCGAAGTCGCTGAATGTGTTCTCGGTCGCCACGCCGACAGGCGCGCAGTGTCTGCCTGCCGCGGGCGCCGCGTGGGGGATTAAGTTGGCAGGCGACGACCGCGTGGTGGTGTGTAGTATCGGCGACGCCGCCACACGGCAAGGCGAGTTCTACGAAGCCGTGTGCTACGCCGTGCAGGAGAAACTGCCGATTGTGTTCGTCGTGGAAGACAATCAGTACGGCATCAGCACGCCCACGCGCCACATGCTCCCGATGCGCCTGCACATCTTCGAAGAGCAGCTGATTACCTATGTGAATGGGCGCAACGCGAGCGAAGTGTATGAAAAATCAGGCGCGGCGATTCGCAACGCGCGCACGGGCGGCGGACCCACCATCCTCTGGTGCGAGATTGACCGTCTCAGCTCGCACACCAGCGCGGACGACCATCGCGTCTACCGCCCCGCCGAAGAGATCGAGGCGATGTTCGAGCGCGATCCCATCCGCCTATTCGCGGAGCAGCTCATCGCGGAGGGTGTGTTGACCCAAGAGCAGTACGAACGACTGCAGGCGGAAATCGCGCAGGAGGTGGACGCGATTTATCAGGAAGTGGAGCGCGTGCCGCTGCCCGACCCTGCGCGTGTGTTGGAGCATCTCTACGGCGAGCCGCCCGCCGCGTATCAGCCTCTGCCACTGGAGGCGGAAACCGAGCCGACGACGATGGTCGCCGCGTTCAACCGCGCCTTCCACGCCGCGATGGAGACTTTTGACAATATCGTGGTGTTCGGCGAGGATATCGAAGACCCGAAAGGCGGCGTGTTCGGCTTCACGAAGGGGCTAAGCACCAAATATCCCGACCGTGTGCGCAACTCGCCCCTCGCCGAGGCGACGATAGTGGGCACGGCGGTCGGCTTGGCGGCGATGGGCTACCGCCCCGTGTTCGAGATTCAGTTCATCGACTTCATCACGCCGGGCTTCCACCAGCTGGTCTCGCAGATAGCGACCCTGCGTTGGCGCAGCAAAAGCGAGTGGAAATGCCCGCTGGTCATCTACTCGCCTTACGGAGCGTATCTGCCTGCAGGGGGCATGTGGCACAGCCAGAGCAACGACGGCTGGTGGGCGCACACGCCCGGACTGCGCATCGCCATCCCCAGCACGCCCGAAGACATCGTTGGGCTGTTCTGGGCGGCGATACAAGACGACGACCCGACGCTGTTCTTGATTCCCAAGCATATCTTTCGCGTGCGTCAGCCAGTATCGGCGTATCGTGCGATTCCGTTCGGCAAGGCGGCGATACGGCGCGAAGGCTCGGATGTCACGGTCGTCGCGTGGGGCAACACGCTGGAGCTGGCGTTCCAAACGGCGGAGCATTTCGCGCAGCAGGGCGTCTCGCTGGAGATTATCGACCTGCGCACGCTGGTTCCCTGCGACTGGGACACGATTGGACACTCGCTGGCGAAGACGGGACGACTGGTGGTCATCCACGAGGATAATCGCACCTGCGGCTTCGGACAGGCGATTATCAGCGAGATGACCAGCGTTCCTGAGCGGTTCAACCTGTTGCTGGCGCCGCCGCAGCTGGTCGCCCGCTACGATGTGCATATCCCATTCTGCCCCGAGCTGGAGTACGCCGTGCTGCCCGACCTACCGCGCGTGATTCAGGCGATTCAGACCACGCTGGAGTAGCAGGGACGCGAAGCAAATAGCCTTCGGGAGCGCGCTATATGTGCGATGCTCTCGGAGGTTGCTTTTTAGGCGAATGCGTTGGGCGTTTGCCCTGACGCCGTGTCGTCCTCGTCGCGCGGCGGTAGGGCGGCTTGCACCTGCGCACGGAGCGCCTCCAGCGAAGACGCTTCCACCACAGCGCTGAGAAGTTGCAACAGCTGCGTGTAAGAGTTGATACGCGCCAAATCTGCGCGCAGCGTTTCCGCCTCACTCCCGAAACGGAGAGCAGCAGCCTGCAACAGCGCATCACGCATCTGGTCGGCTGCTTGTTGCAACCCTTGCTGCAACCCTTGCTGCAACCCTTGCTGCAACCCTTGTTGCAACCCTTGCTGCAACCCTTGCTGCAACCCTTGCTGCAACCCTTGCT
>JBKBKS010000062.1:0-12802 GCA_046294565.1 Fimbriimonadales bacterium | reverse complement strand
AGTTGCAGACTGCGATCCCAACTGAGGGTGGTTTTTTGGGATTCGCTCCCGCTCGCGCGTTGGCTGCCCTTTGTACCACCCATTGTAGCATGTGTGACGCCCTGGACGTAACCGCCATGCTGACTTGACGTCGTCCCCACCTTCCTCCGTGTTGACCACGGCAGTCTCCTCCGAGTACCCGGCATGACCCGCTGGCAACAGAGGACAAGGGTTGCGCTCGTTGCGGGACTTAACCCAACACCTCACGGCACGAGCTGACGACAGCCATGCAACCGGTGTCCACGGGTCGATGGGTTTCCCCATCGAGGCTCCCTGTTTCCAGGGAGTTGCTCGTGGATGTCAAGCCCAGGTAAGGTTCTTCGGTTTGTATCGAATTAATCCACATGCTCCACCGCTTGTGCGGGCCCCCGTCAATTCCTTTGAGTTTCAACCTTGCGGCCGTACTCCCCAGGCGGGGCGCTTAATGCGTTAGCTACGACACCGAGGAGTATTCCCCGACATCTAGCGCCCATCGTTTAGGGCTGGGACTACAGGGGTATCTAATCCCTTTCGCTCCCCCAGCTTTCGCACCTCAGCGTCAGCAACGGGCCAGAGATCCGCCTTCGCCACTGGTGTTCCTCCCGATATCAATGCATTTCACCGCTACACCGGGAATTCCAATCTCCTCTCCCGTCCTCGAGCTCCGCAGTATCTGGTGCAGCCTCTCGGTTGAGCCGTGAGATTTCACACCAGACTTACGGAGCCGCCTACGTGCGCTTTACGCCCAGTAAATTCGGGCAACGCTCGCCCCCTACGTATTACCGCGGCTGCTGGCACGTAGTTAGCCGGGGCTTATTCCGCAGGTACCGTCTGCGTTCGTCCCTGCTTAAAGGAGTTTACACCCCGAAGGGCTTCGTCCTCCACGCGGCGTCGCTGGGTCAGGCTTGCGCCCATTGCCCAAAATTCCCGACTGCTGCCTCCCGTAGGAGTGGGGCCCGTGTCTCAGTGCCCCTCGGGCCGATCGTCCTCTCAGACCGGCTACCCGTCGTCGGCTTGGTGAGCCGTTACCTCACCAACTACCTGATAGGCCGCGGGCCCATCCCGAAGCGGAAACCCGTTTAGATGCCTTCGCCGAAGCGAACGCATCCACATCCGGTATTAGCCCGAGTTTCCTCGGGTTGTCCCAGTCTTCGGGGCAGGTTACCCACGTGTTACTCCGCCGTTCGCCGCTCTCGACCCCCCGAAGGGGGTCTACCGCTCGACTTGCATGTCTAAGGCACGCCGCCAGCGTTCGCCCTGAGCCAGGATCAAACTCTCCGTCAGAAAACTCTGTCCCACCGAAGCGGGCTTGTTTTCCGATTCGTTGACTGAGCTCGCAAAGCGTCTGCTTACCTGCCCGGTTTTCAAGGTACGCACACGCCGACAAACTCCTATGAGTTGCGTCGGCGAGTCTGATTATACCACATCCCAGACGCGTTTGTCAAGGGCATCGCCCTCTCTGCACGCACTTTTGGGATTTCAAGGTAGTCTCTCGCTCCGAGTCCCTTGCTCGAAGCGGGCTATATGATACCATGTCCACAACAGGTTTGTCAAGGGTTTAAGCCCTTTTCGGGGGCAATTCACCCCGAATTTAACCCAATTTCGGTCGCTCAGGCGCGCCGCGAAGCCGTCTCACTTCTTCGGCGACTGGTCTTTGAGCGACTTGATGTACGCCACCAGCTGCTCCAGCTCCTCTTCAGGCAGCTTGTACGCCACCATCACAGGCGAGTAGCCCGCCACCAGCTTCTTAGTCGGCTCCACAATCGACTCGCGAATGTACGCCTCGTCGGCTATCACAGTGGAGCCATCCTTCAATTTAACTTCGGTGCCGTATAGCCCATACAAGCTGGGACCCAGCTGATTGTTGCCTGCCATATGACATGTGTTGCAGCCGTTTTTGAGGAAGACTAAGCGTCCTTTCGCCGCCAGCCCTGCATCGGCGGTCTCGGTTGCGCCGTCGGCAGGCTTCGAAGCGGCGTCCGTCGGGGCAGGGGTCTCGGTTTTGGCTCCATCCGACGCCGATGCGCCGTTAGAGGCAGGAGCGGACTGATTCCCGCATGCGCCCAGCAGCATCATCGTCACAAACAGTAGCACGCTCCAACTGAACCAACTCGATTGCATTCGCATAGGTGCGCCTCCTTATCAACTCATTAGACCTGATGAGTTGACTGACTATTTATACCTGATTGCGCCGCCTTGTGTCAAGGGTTCCAGCGGGTGTTCGAGAAACCCTCGCGCCTGAAGAGATTCCTCACCTGCGGCTCGGAATGACAGGGCTTGCTTGTCGTGCCGAGCGGAGCGAGGCGTCTCAAACACTGACGCTCCTGATTTTTTCGAACACCCTCAGGGTTTCAACCTGCGCAGGTATCCTATAACTCGCGGATGAAAACGGGTGTCGTCCAACGCGCTATTTTTTGGGTCTGGTTTCCGCTGGCGTTGAGTTTTACCTTGATGATGCTGGAATCGCCTGCCACGAACGCGGTGTTGGCGCGGTTCAGCGAGCCGTCGGTTCAGATAGCGGGGTTTGGCGTGGCGTTGGGGCTGTCGCTCCTGATTGAAAGCCCTGTGGTTATGCTGTTGGCGACGGCGATTGCGCTGGTGGGCGGGCGCGAGTCGTTTTATGCGGTGTTGCGCTTCGTGCTGACGCTGATGTTCAGCCTCACTGCGCTGACCGCGCTGATTGCCTTCACGCCGCTGTATGATGGGATTGCGTTGCGCGTGCTGGGGTTGCCCGAGCGGGTGGCGGGTGCGGGGCGCGTGGCGATGCAGGGGATGCTATTGTGGACGGCGGCGATTGGCTGGCGGCGGTTCCTGCAGGGCGTGCTGGTGCGCTACGGCGGCGCACGGTTCGTTAGCTGGGGCACGGCAATCCGCTTGGCGAGTATCGTGGCGGTGGGCGTGGGGCTACTTTGGTGGAACGGCTTGCCCGGCGCGGTTGCAGGCGCATGCATGGTGATGGCGGGGGTGATTGTGGAGGCGATTGCCGCGACTGTGTTTGCGATGCCGATTCTGCGCGAGCAGGTGCTGAGCCGACATGAGGCGGGTGCGTCCCTCGCCCAACGCGCTATCTGGAAGTTCCACCTGCCGCTGGCGGGCACGACGCTGCTGACGCTGCTGGTGCATCCGCTCACGGCGGCGGCGTTGGCAAGGTTGCCTCAGCCTGAGCTGGCGATTGCCGCGTGGCAGGTGGTGTTCGGCTCGCTACTCGCGTTGCGCAGTTGGGGATTTGCCTTGCAGGAGGCGAGCGTGGCGACGCTGCAGCAAGGGACGCCTCCACGCGAACTCCTGCGCTTCACGCACAAAGTTGCTTTGGGCACAACGCTCGCGCTGGGATTACTTGCTTTCACGCCGCTGACGGAGCTATTTACCCAACGGCTGCTCGCGTTGCAGGGCGAGTTGGCGACGCTTGTGGCGTTCGGGTTGCAGACCTGCCTCTTGCTGCCTGCGCTCACCGCGTACGGCTCTTACCTGCGCGGCGCGCTTATCAGCGCGAAACGCACGCCTGTTGTCTCCAAAGGGATGGCGCTTAACCTCTCCGTGAACGCCATCGGGCTGATGGGCGGCGTCATTAGCGCGCATATGCTGGGCGTCAGCGATGCGCAGGTCGCCCTGCTGGTGGGCGTCGCTGCGTTCCAAGCCGCAGCCATCGTGGAAGCCCTCTACCTGCTCCGACTCAGTTGTTCCAGCCCAGATGCCCGTTAATAGAAATTGTGTAGACCGCCTGACCCGTGACCAGGTGATAGATTGCGAGCGGCATATCGATAGCGAACTCGCCCAAAATCACGCCAATCGCCACCGCGCGCAACTTCTCGTAGCCCTGCAAGCCGAAATAGCGGTTCACAAAGAGCTTAATCATCAGCACAATCCCCAAGCCGAACCACACATAGTCGATGCCGAAGTTCATCGAGAGCGCGTAGCCTGCTGGGTGTATCGGAAAACCGGGGATACGGTATCGGATGAAGTCCAGCAGCAGCACGAAGCTGAACGCGCCTGTGAAGAAGGCAATCGCAGTGGCGTTCGGCGGATAGCGGTTGTCGGCGAGCTGCGTGATGACGCCTGCCATGCCGCCCCCCATGTCGGGCGCGCCGTCGCGATAGTAGCGATTGATGCTGAAGAACTCGCCGAGCAAGATGCCCAGCACTATCGCCGCCGCCATCACCACAAACAGCGCGCGCTGGTTCAAACGCGCTATCTCACCCATCTTCATCGACTCCAGCTGATAGGGCATGGGGTGCGTGCGGTGCAGGCGGTTCATAAAGTGGAAGGTGGTCATCAGCTTTGCAATCGTCGATTCGGTCAGGTTCTGCGTGCCTGTGAAGGCAATCATCAGTTGGTGCGGTCCCATGAACGCCATTTCGTGGATGGGCGCGCCCAACTGCGCACGCAAGCGCGTCACTACCACGCTGAACGCCATAAATAACGCCACATAGAGCGTCACCAGCCACCATGGCAGCCCGACCGCGACGCCCAAGCCAATCAGCCCCATCAGGCTGGCAATCAATCCGATGAACGCCCAGCGCGCCGAGACGGCGTAGCCCGCTTCGGGGTTCTCGCCCGTTTTAATCTCGCGCCAAATCTGTTTGAGGTAGCCGCGTGAGGCAACCACAACGCTCACGAACAGCCCCAGAAACGCGCCCCACGACTGCTCGCTGAAATACGGCGGCTGCGGCACTAAGAAGCCCCCGCCGAACACGCCCTGCTCGTATCCCATCGCCGCCGTAATCACCTGCATGCCCTTGCGCACAAAGTAGAACAACACGCTCGAAAAGAGCAGGTCGTTCGGCACGAACACGCCAATCGCCGCCATGTAGGGGAACAGCCCCACAGGGATCCAGCCTACCTGGTTCCACGGGGGGCTGGTGAAATACTCGTTCAACGCCGCCAGGAACCGCACATTAATACGGGGGATCCATGGGAAGAACACATGCAAGCCGTTGATGACGCCAATTAGCGCGGTCACGGTGAACGCGCTCCACAGGTATCGACTGCGCCACAGGGGCGACTGCGGCTGGCACAGCAGCATCGGCACTTGGATAATCGGGAAGGCGAGCCGCTCCTGCTGAGTCCACAGGCGGCGCATCAGCGCGTTCAAGCACAGCATCGCCAGCGTCGCGAAGCCGAACAGCCCCATCCACCCCAAGAAAATCGGCAACCACACCCCCAGCTGACTCAGCGCGTAGGGGAACTTGTAGCCGCCGATGCCGTACTCGCGTATCGGCTCAGCTTCCGTATGGAACAGCCACGGGGTCAGATGCGGTATCACGCGGTTGCGGTAGGTGTCGTTATATTCCGCGTAGAGGCCGAACGAGTGCCACAGCGGCGCGCACACATTCATCCATTCCGACGCCATCGCCGTGCCCACGAATAGAATCGTGAAAATCACCACCAAGTCGGGCGTCTCCAGCAGCCAGCGACGGAACAGCAGTCGCCCGATCGCGTTCAGCAGCGCCACCACCATCAGCGTCGCCACGGGCGGGATCATCAGCGAGAAGATGACGCTCAACACAATCTCCACCGCCCAGTAGGTGGTGAACGGCAACAGCGCAAAGCCTATCAGCAGTCCCCGCAGCCGTAGCCCGCGCGCTCGCTCCACCGTCGGCGTGCTGAGCAGCCCGTCGGACTGCGCCTGCGGAGACTCTTGCGACACTGTCTTTAGGGACATACGCAAGGCTGATTCGGCGCACGCTTGAAAATTCCTGCTAAGTTGACGCGTGCGTCATCGTCCGTCCTTCACAGCGGGTGGACCCGATGCGAGTTTACCGTGTATCCGCCAAGCCGCACCCTGTATTTCGCGGCTACCGCTTGGGGGGCGTTTGGTTCCCGAACGCGCCAGAGTTCGTGACGCTGCGTGAGACCGAGCTCACCGACGCGATTCGCAACTGCCCCCTACTACAAATCGAGGAGGCAACCGACGATGCGACAAACGATTCTCCGATGGAGCTGGCGGCTCATCAAGCCGATTCTGCTGCGCTGGCTGCGCGAGCGCGCCCTGAGACTGCCCGAACAGCAGCGCGACGCGCTCGCACGACGACTGGGCGCGCCCGTGCAAACCGTCGAGCAGATTGAGATGACCCTGCGCCAACTCACGCTGTATCAGCTCGAACGCTGGAACCCCTGACGGAGGCGAGCGATGCTCACCGTGACACGCGCCGATGTGAAACGCAAGTTGCGCTTAACTACTAACGCCTACGACGCCGAGATCGACGCGCTGATTGCCGAGATGCTCCCAGCCTTGCGCTACGCGATTGAGCCGAGCTATCTGAACACTAGCGACGCCGACCTGCTGGCGACGCTGAACTTGGGCGCGTTGGAGATTGTAGCGGGCGAGATGCATGCCACGCTCGCCCGCGAGCTGGGCGCACTGACGGGCTTTCGGCTCGGCTGGCTGCAAGTGTCGCCCGCGCCCCCACGCGACCCTGCCGACCCCAGCCGACTCAAGGCGCAAGGCTACGCGCGCCTGAAGCCGTTCCTCAAACGCGACGCGCAGCTGCTGTTCCTCTACAAACCCCGTGAGGAGGCGGACGAATGAGCATCCTCCACGAGTGTCTGAACTACTGGCTACAACGCTACGGCGAGCCGTTCCAAGTGGGCGCACAGCTGTATCGGGGCGTCTTCTTCCAGCCACCCGCAGGGCTACTCCGCTGGCACTTCAGCCCGACGACGCTGGACGCCTTACCGCGCCCCTTATGGGCAATCGCGCTCACTGCGAACCTACCCGTCAACACGACCCTCACTTGGCGCGGCGACGCCTACCGCGTCCTCAAACTTATCGAGTTCCGCATCGATACCCAAGCCGTCTATCGCATCGCGTTGATTCAACCGCTCCCCTAAACGGCGCGCCCGCCCTATCAGGTATACTCCCTTATGGTTATGAGGTCGCGCGGCGCGCCCGCCGCGCCCACACTGAACCTAAGGAGGAGCAACGAACTTGAGCAAGATAGGCGTTGGCTTTATCGGAGCAGGCGGAATCGCCCAAGGACAACACATGCCCAACTACGCCAAACTTTCCGACCGCGTGGAACTGGTCGCAGTGGCGGATATTAACGAGTCGAGCGCACGCGCCGCCGCCGAGCGTTTCCACATCCCGCATGTCTACACCGACTATCGCGAGATGTTGCAGCGCGACGACATCCACGCCGTGGTGGTCTCCACGCCGAACTTCGCCCATCGAGACGCCGCCATCGCCGCGCTGGAGGCAGGGAAGCATGTCCACTGCGAGAAGCCACTGGCGCGCAACGCTCGCGAAGCGCGCGAGATGACCCAAGCCGCCCGACGCACGGGCAAACTGCTGCATGTGTCGCTGCAGTGGCGGTTCTCAGGTCCCGCGCAGTTCCTACATAAATACATCGTAGAAGAAGGCAATATCGGCGAGGTGTATTATGCCCGCGCGCACGCGCTGCGTCGGCGCGGCATCCCCGGCTGGGGCGTGTTCATCGATAAGGAGAAGCAGGGCGGCGGACCGCTCATCGATATCGGCGTGCATATCTTGGACACGACGCTCTGGCTCATGGGCTACCCCAAGCCTGTGGCGGCGTTCGGCGCGACCTATGTCAAGTTCGGCAACCGCCCCGATGTCGTCGGGCTGATGGGACAGTGGGATTACACCAAGTTCACCGTCGAGGATTTCGCGGTTGGGCTGATACGCTTCGAGAACGGCGCAACCGTGACGCTGGAGTCGAGCTTCTGCGCCAACATCGAGCGCGATGAGTTCAACACGCTGTTGCTGGGCGATACGGGCGGCGTGTTTGCCGACCCGCTGAGCGAGCGACCCGTGCGCATCGCCACCGAGCAGAACCGCACCCTGTATAATATTGAGCCTGCGCACCTGCCCAGCGTAAACTCCTACCAGGCGAATGTGGAGGCGTTCGTGGACGCCGTTATCCACAATAAACCCGCGCCTATCCCCGCCGAACATGGCTTCTACCTGAACGCGATTATGGACGCCATCTACGAATCTTCCGAAACAGGGCGCGAGGTCGTCATCGATGTGTCTTTAGATTAGTTGCGTTTCGGTTGCTCGCCGCGCTCGGAACGCCCCTTGCGTTAGGCGCATCTGTCGTTCCGAGCAGCAGGCGAGCAATCGCTTGGACAGAATGTGAACTCGCTCGCGGCGTTCTGGGCGTTGGTGGTGATGGCGGGCTTCGCCGAGCTGGGCTATGTGACGCTCAACATCTCTGCGATGCCCGTCTACTTGCGAGAGACTATCGGGCTGGGTGAGTCGACGATTACCGCTGTTGGCTCTGTGTTCCTGCTCACGGAGGCGGTTTTTCGTGCGCCGATGGGCATGCTCAGCGACCAGATAGGCAGGCGGCGGCTGATTGTGCTGGGTCCGCTGCTGACCGTGTTCACCTCGCTGGCGACGCTTTTGGCGAGCCATCCGCTCCACTTTATTGGTCTGCGCGCGATTGACGGCTTGGGCGCGGCGATGCTGTGGCCCGCCGTCTACGCCGCAATCGGCGACGCCGTGCCCCCCCACAAACGCGCTTGGGCGATGAGCTTCCTGAACATGACCTACATGTCGGGCGTGGCGCTCGGACCGCTGGCAGGCGGCGTGGTGAACGACCTCACAGGCGCGAAGCAGGCATCGTTCTACCTGACCGCCTGCCTCTTCGCGGCGGCGACCTTTATCGCGTGGCGGTTCTACCCCAAAGATGGACGCGCACGCGCCGCCGACTCGAACGCGCCTGCGGAGACCTTCTCGCCGCGCACCCTACTGCACGCGCTACGCCGCGCCCCCGGACACATGCTGCTCGCGTTCGTGGTCTTTTTCGGCGTCGGGCTGATTATGTTGCTGGTCAAGCTCTATGCGATGGACGAGTTCGGCGTGAGCGAGACGCTGTTCGGCGTGGGGCTGGTCGTGCCCGCGTTAGCAATTGCGAGTCTGAGCGTGCCGTTGGGGCGATTGGCGGATCGGTTAGGACGCACGCGCAGCATCCGTTGGGGGCTGAGCCTGGCGGCGGTTGTGCTGTGGAGCGTGGTTGCGCCTTCCCAGCCGCCGATAGCGTGGGTGCTGCTCGCGGCTGGCTTGGGCGCGGTCTGTTTCGTGCTGACCTTCGCGGCGTGGATGGCGGAGCTAAGCGAGATCGACCCTGCGCGGCGCGGCGTGATTTTAGGCGCGGCGGGCGCGGCGCAGGGCGTCGGCAGCATCATGGGCGCACTGCTCGGCGGCTACCTCTACGAGCATGTGCCTCTTGCGCTGGGCGCAGTGCAGATTCCTGCGCACCGCACCCCGTTCATCAGCTGCGCACTGATGCTCACGCTCGGCGCGATACTCAGCTGGGGCGTGCTCAAGCGCGACGCCGCCCCTAACGCAACGCCTCCTCCAGCGCGATCTTAGCGTCCGTGCGCGAGTCCCGATACTTGACAATCACGGGCGCGTAAAGTTGCACGCCGTGCTGTTGGGCGAACGCGCCCGACGCAGGGCGGCTGCCCGCCGCCACCACCGCTCGCTCGGGCACAATAAGCGGTAGGTCGTTCTCCGCGCGAATCACACGCCCATGCACCAAATCGTACAGCGGCAGCGAGCGCGTGAGGATGACCCCCGCGCCCACCACTGCCCCGCGTTTAACAACCGTGCCCTCGAACACGCCTGAGCAGCCGCCAATCAGCGCGTCGTCCTCGATAATCACGGGCAGCGCGCCCGCAGGCTCCAGCACGCCCCCGATTTGGCATCCCGCGCTGAGATGCACCCGCGCGCCAATCTGCGCACAGGAGCCGACCAGCGTATGCGAGTCGAGCATCGCGCCCTCGCCCACATATGCGCCCACATTCACATAGCTCGGGGGCATCACGACGACGCCCGCGCCGAGATACGCGCCGCGCCGCACGGTCGTGCCGCCCGGCACGAGCCGCACGCCGCCGTTTAGCCCGAACACGCGCGGCGGGAACAGACGCCGATCCAGAAACTCCACGCCGCCCCAGCGCATCGGCGTCAACTGACCCAGTCGGAACCCCAACAGGATGCCGAGCTTCACCCAGTGGTTCACGCGCCAGCCTGTCGGGCTATCGGGGTCGGGTTCGGCGGCGCGCGCCTCGCCGCGCTCCAACGCCTCCAGCAACGCCTCTACCAGCGACTCGTGCGCCTCGCCCGCTTGAGAGGCGCGTTCAATCGCCGTCGCTAACTCCGTCATGGCGCGCTCCACTAAACACTTCCAGCGACGGCGAGGGGCGAGTCGATGCCCATCGCGTGCAGCAACGCGCGCAGACGCTCGCGCGTGCGCTCACTTACAGGCGTCAACGGCAAGCGCAAGTGCTCTTCTATTAGCCCCAGCATCGCCATCACGCATTTCACAGGCGCAGGGTTCGTCTCCCAGAAGTTCGCCAGCATCAGCGGCTGCAGCCGATAGTGCCACGCGCGCGCGGTCTCGGCGTCGCCCTGCAGCGCGGCGCGCACCATCCGACTCGTCCAAGCGGGCAACTCGTTGCCAATCACTGAAATCACCCCGTCGCCGCCCATCAGTATCGTCGGCGCGGCGAAGATGTCGTCGCCCGCGTACACCGCAAAGCCCTCCGAACGACCACCGAGCAGCTCCAACGCCTGCGTAATGTTGCCGCTCGACTCCTTCACGGCGACCACATGGGGCACTTCGTGGGCGACGCGCAGCACCACCTCGGGCAAGTAGTTGCGTCCTGTGCGCGAGGGCACATTGTAAACGATGATGGGAATATCGGCGGCTTCGGCAATCGCGGCGTAGTGGCGCACCAGCCCGTCGGGTTCGGGCTTGTTGTAATAGGGCGTGACGGACAGCACGGCGGTCGCGCCTGCGCGTTTGGCGTGTTGCGCCAGTCCAATCGCCTCGTGTGTGGCGTTGCTCCCCGCGCCGGGGCAGACGGGCACGCGCCCGTTCGCCTGCTCCAGCACGATATCCATCACGCGGCGATGCTCCTCATGGGTCAGCGTCGCGCCCTCGCCCGTCGAACCGACAGGCAACAGCGCGTCGACGCCCGATTCTATCAGCCAATCGACCAAGCGGCGCATGCGGGGTTCGTCCACAGCCCCGTCGCGCGTGAACGGCGTGACCATCGCCACGCCCAGCCCTCGAAACGGTATCGTTTGCATCAGTCTGCCTCCATGGGTGTGAGTATCTCAGTCAATACCTCCTGAAAGGCGTAGAAGCCCGTGCGTCCCCGCAGCCATTCGGCGGCTCGGACGGCGCCATACGCGAAGCCGTCGCGACTTTTGGCGCGGTGCGTGATTTCGAGCCAGTCGTAGGGACCGTCCAGCAGCACTCGATGGGTTCCGAACTCGCTCCCGACGCGCAGTACCCCCACGCTGAACTGCGTTTCGGGCAGTCGTCGGTCGGTCGGCGCGGGGTAGACGGCTTCGCGCGGCGAGGTCAGGGCGTGTTGCAGGCGCTGCGCGATGGCGCGCGCCGTACCGCTGGGCGCGTCCGCCTTGCCCCGATGATGAATCTCCTCCACCGCCACATCCCAGCCGTCCAACCGCAACAGCTGCGCCGCGAGTTCAACGGCGTAATACATATACAGTTGCACAGCGATGGAGAAGTTGGGCGCGTACAGCACTGCGCCGCCCGATTGTTGCACGCGCTGGGCGAGGGCGTCGCGTTGCGAGTCCCAGCCTGTCGCGCCAATCACAAGGGGGCGCGCCGTGTGCAACGCCAGCGCGACATTCGCCTCAACCGCGTCCGCGTGCGAGAAGTCTATAAGCGCGTCAGCGGCTTGGGCAATCGCCCTGCGTTCGGCGTCGGGCGTCGCGCGACGAATCGCGCCGACCACCACATGCCCGCGCGCCGTCGCCACTCGCTCGACCGCCTGTCCCATCCGTCCATAGCCAATCAGCGCGATACGCATGGCGTTCTCTCCGTGTTCAGGGGGTTCATCGAGCGAGGGGGCGCGTTCGTCGAGTCGGCGGTAGCCTATCTCGAGTAGCGCTCCGCTTTGCCCTATGCAAAGCGACAGTCTGCAAGGTATTCCCTTACAGCCCAGCGACGCGCGCGCCGAGTACGCATCGCTTCGGCGGTCAGCCCTTTCGGCGTCGTTCCACGGCGTCGGCGCGCCTCCCAACGCTTACTGATGCTGTCCCGCGCCTCTACTCGGCGAATCCCAGTATAGTGTACCCTATCCTATCGCACGCCCAGCAGCAGCTCCATCGTCAACTGGTCTAACCGTTCGTAGTGGTAGCCCTGTGCGCCGAGCGCGGCGCGGTCAAACGAGTGCGCTTTCAGCCACGCGGCGTTCTCCGGCGAGTAGCGCATCCGCTCCTGCAACGCCACATCCCACTGGCGCACTTGCGCGAGCAGCTCTTGAATCTCGGCGTCTTGATTGAACCGCTCTGCCTTCTCCTTCAAGAGGAGATAGGTGCGCATGCAGCCCTTGGCGAACTCCCACACGCCCTCTTCATCCTCCGTGCGGTAGGCGTGGGCGTCGAAGTGGCGCGGTCCACTGTACCCGTTATCCTCCAGCAGCTTCACCAAGAAGAACGCGCCCTTGATATCCTCCGCGCCGAATCGGAAGTCTTGGTCGTAGCGGCTCAGCTTCTGCGCGTTGAGGTCGATATGGAACAGTTTGTTCCGTTCGAGGGCTTGGGCGACTGCGTGGGCGAAGTTCAGCCCTGCCATATGTTCGTGGGCGACTTCGGGGTTCACACCGCACATGGTGGGGTCGTCGAGGGTCTCGATGAAGGCGAGCATCGCGCCGACGGTGGGTAGGAAGATGTCGCCGCGCGGCTCGTTGGGCTTCGGCTCCAGCGCGAACTTGAGCGCGTAGCCCTGATCCTTCACATAGTGGATAAGGAAGTTCATGCACTCACGATACCACTGCAGGG
>JBKBKS010000061.1:0-12811 GCA_046294565.1 Fimbriimonadales bacterium | reverse complement strand
GCCCCACCCCGCGGCGAAACCGTTTCGCGCGGAGGTGTTCGCGGTGCGGTGCGACAAGCGCATAGTGGTCTACTGTGGGGATGAGGCGTTCGGGGCGTATTTGCGCCGGGCGTTGGAGCGCTGTGGCGAGATTGAGGTTGTGTCCCCCCCCCGCTGAACCTGTGGACGCGGAGGTTGTCGTGGAGGACTGTTTGAGCGTGCGGGAGCGGGAGTGCTTGCAGGCGATGGCGGATTGTGGGGACGCTCAGCGCGCGGCGCAGCGGTTGGGCGTAAGCGTGCGCACGGTGCATAACGAGTTGGCGAGCGTGCGTGCGAAGTTGGGGGTGGGGACGACTTTGGAGGTGGTGGTGTGGGCGTTGCGGCGTGGTGTGGTGCGGTGAGGGGCGTACACCGCTAAGGCTGAACTCCAATCGGCAGTTCAGGTATAATCTTCCTAACTGTGAAAACCTGCACAAATCGGCAGACGGAGCCGCCTGTGTGGGCGCGTCAGGATTCCACGCGCCGGCGTTATGTGCGCGAGATGTTCAGCCGTGTCGCGCCGCGCTACGACCTGCTGAACTCTATTTTGAGTTTTCAGCTGCATCACTTTTGGCGACGGCGTGTGGTGCAGCTGCTGCGCCTTGCGCCGAGTGCGCGTGTCTTAGACCTCTGCACGGGCACGGGCGACTTGGCGATTGAGCTCGCGCGCCACTTGGGGCCGGCGGGCGAGGTGATTGCGCTCGACTTCTGCGAGCCGATGCTCCGTCTCGGACGCGAGAAAGCCTATCGTCGCGGGCTGAACCACACTGCGTGGCTCCACGCCGACGCGCTCCACCTACCGCTCGCCGAGGCGCAGTTCGACGCCGCGACGATGGCGTTCGGCTTGCGCAACCTCGTCGACAAACCCGCTGCGCTCCGCGAAATCCATCGCGTACTGAAACCGGGCGGCAAAGTCGCCATTTTGGAGCTCACACGCCCCCAACGCCCGCCCATGCGCTGGCTCTATGATGTCTACGCGCTACACATCCTGCCGCGTATAGGCAAGCGGCTCAGCCATGCCGACGCCTACCTCTACCTACCGATGTCGATTCAACACTATGAAGACCGAGCCACCATCGCCGAATATATGCAGCAGGCAGGCTTCGCGAATGTGTGCTATCGCGACCTGACCTTCGGCGTGGTGTGCGTTCATACAGGAGTCAAGCCATGACCACTATGCAAATCGAGAAACAGACGCTGGCGGTTCCAGAGATGCTGGCGCCCATCCTGCCAGAGATGCAGGCGGTGGAGGCGTTTCTGGAAGCGCAAGCGGAGACGGCTATACCGCAGTTCAGCGACCTTACGCGCCACCTGCTCTCGGCAGGGGGCAAACGCTTGCGCCCAGCGATGGTAATCCTGTGCGCCTACGCCTCCGAGCCGTCGCGCTTCGGAACACTCTATCGCAACGGATTGGCAGGGCGCGACCGACTCGCCGTCGTCGCGGGCTGTATGGAGATGATCCATATGGCGACGCTCATCCACGATGATGTAATCGACCAGACCTTCACGCGACGCGGCAAGCCAACCGCGAACGCCCTCTACGGCAACCTCGCCACGGTGCTATCGGGCGACTTCATCCTGGCGCGCGCCATGCGATGCCTCGCGCTCGACGGCGACCTACGCATCATCCAGAAGGTCGCCCAAATCACCACCGACATGAGCGAGGGCGAAGTGGCGGAAGTGTTCCTGCGCCACCGACTCGAAATCACCGAAGCGCAATACCTTGACATTATCCGTCGCAAGACCGCCGAGTTTCTGGCAGGGTGCTGCCGTATCGGGGGATATCTGGTGGACGCCGACGCGCAAACCCTGGAGACGCTGGAGCTGTTCGGACGCGAGTTGGGCGTCGCCTTCCAGATTATCGACGACCTGCTGGACTATGTGGGCGACCCGCGCCGCACGGGCAAGCCGAACGGCACCGATTTCCGCGAAGGATTCGCCACGCTGCCCCTGCTGCACTACTACCAAGCCGCCGCGCCCGACGAGCGCGACCGACTGCACGCCGAATTCGGAACCGACATCAGCGAAGAGCAGTTCCGCTACTGGAGAGAACAAATTCGGCTCACAGGCAGTCTAAAGTACGCAGAGGCGGTCGCCGAGCGGTATCGGCAGAGCGCACTGGAAGCACTGAACCGATTGCCCGATACACCCATCCGCCGCACTCTGGAGGAGGTCGCGCGATTCATCACGGAGCGCAAATACTAAGCACGGGGCGCGTGAGCGTGGAACTGCCCGGACTCGCCAACCGTTTCGACACCTTCGTGTTCGATATGGATGGCGTCATCTACCGGGGCAGCCGCGCGCTGCCACATGCAACCGAGGTGCTGAACCTGCTGCAGGACTCTGGACGGCAGGTGTTATTCCTGACTAACAACTCTGGGGCGACGCGCGAGCAGTACGCCGCGCGCCTACAAAGCATGGGGGTGAACGCGCACCCCAAGCAGTTCATCACTTCCGCGTGGGCGACTGCCCTCTACCTCCAGCATGCCCTCAACCCAAACGCACGGCTATTCGTCGTGGGGGAGAGGGGGCTTTGTGAAGAGCTCCATCACGCAGGGTTCGAGATAGTGGAGCAGGTGGAGCCAGAGACCCCTGACGCCGTGGTGGTGGGCATCGACCGCGCCTTCAACTACGAGCGACTGGCGCACGCGCAGCACGCCATACGGCGCGGCGCACGCTTCATCGCCACTAACACCGACGGCTCCTACCCCGCCGAAGACCGCCTACTGCCAGGCGCAGGCGCAATGGTCGCCGCGATAGCCGCCGCGTCGGGCAAAAAACCCACCGTGATAGGCAAGCCCAACCCCCAGATTTTGCAACCGTTTATCGAGCGCGGCGTGCTCCGCCCTGAGCGCACGCTGCTGATTGGCGACCGATTAGACACCGACATCGCACTGGCGAACTTGCTGCACATTCCGTGCGCATTGGTGCTGACAGGCGTCGCCACGCGCGCGGATGTCGCCGCCGCGCCGCTGGAACTGCTCCCCCAGTGGGTGCTGAACCATCTCGGCGAGCTGCTCGGTGACGCTGTGGAGAATCTGCTGGTGCACGGGCTGTAAGCGGCGGGCGGCGCGGCAGGAAGAGTTGGGGGCTTTGCCGAACTACACCGCCGATGCTCATATCCCGTGTGCTGCCCGCTTTGGTAGGCGCGGGGCTCGTGCTCGGCGTGCTGAGCCTGCTCATCGCGGCGTCAGGCGAGCCGCTGGGCGCGAGCTTCCGCATCATCTTGCAAGGCGCTACCGGCTACCCACGCACAGAGGCGTTCGGTCCGCTCGATGCGTGGGATATCGTGCTGCATGATATGACGCTGCTGGCGCTAACGGGGCTGTCGGTGGCGGTCGCGCTGCAGGCGGGATTATTTAATATCGGCGCGGCGGGTCAACTGCTCATCGGCGCGCTGGCGACGGCATGGGCAGGAACGCTGACAGGCGTGCCCAGCGGGCTGCAGCTGCCGTTCGCGTTGCTTGTCGGCGCAATCGCGGGCGCACTGTGGGCGTTCCTACCTGCCTGGCTCAAAGTGAAACGCGGCGCCCACGAAGTGATTTCCACCATCATGTTCAACTACATCGCGCTCTACCTGACGCACTGGCTGGTGACCGAGCGATTGAAAGACCCCAGCAGCGACGCGCCCCAGACGACGGCAATCCTCGACGCCGCGCGGTTGCCGATGCTCCGCGAAGAGTTTTTGCAGGCGAGCTGGGGGCTGGGTATCGCGCTGGGCGCGGCGTTGTTCTTGTGGCTGGTGTTGTACCGCTCGGTCTGGGGCTACGAGCTGCGGGCGACGGGAGCGAACCGCGACGCCGCCGACGCCGCAGGCGCGCCCACCGCGCGCCGCATGACCGAGGCGATGCTGCTCGCAGGCGCACTGGCAGGGCTTGCAGGCGCCATCGAAGTCTGCGGCGCACAACACCGATTCTTCGAGGGGTTCCCCAGCGACTACGGGTTCGACGGTATCGCCGTCGCGCTGCTGGCAGGCAACCACCCTATGCTGACGATTCTCTCGGCGTGGGTGATGAGCGCGCTGCGGAGCGGAACTTTCCAACTGCATGCAATCACAGGCGCGCCCAAAGAGATTGCAACAGTGGTGCAAGCCGCGCTGATTTTGTATGTAGCGGCAATCTATCTGCGCAGGCGGCGCATGGAGGGCTGAGATGGGCGAGCTATTCGACGCGCAACTGTTCGGCACGGCAATCCGTCAGGCGACGCCCCTGATATTAGCGGCGTTAGGGGGGCTGATGAGCGAACGGGCGGGCGTCATCAACATCGGCTTAGAGGGCAAGATACTGTTGGGCGCGTTCGCCGCCGCGCTGGGCGCACTGCTCACCGGCTCGCCGCTGGTCGGACTTGCATGCGCCATACTGGTCGGCTTGACGCTTGCTCTGCTGCACGCCGTCGCCACGCAGGAGCTGCGCACCGACCATATCATCAGCGGCGTTGCGATTAACCTGCTCGCGCTGGGGCTAAGCACCTATCTGTTTCGGCAGGTGATTGTGCCGCGCGAGGAGGCGGGTCAGACCTCTATGGTGGCGATGTTCGGCGTCGTTCGACTGGGCGGGCTGGAGAACCTACCGATTTTGAACGCGCTGCTCAAGGATCAGAGCTGGCTGACGGTGTTCGCTTTGGCGTTGCCGTTCGCGCTGTTGCTGATGCTGCGGCGCACGCGCTGGGGGCTGCGCGTGAACGCTGTGGGCAACGATGCGCTCAAGGCGCGCACGATGGGCGTGCCCGTAAAACGCCTGCGCTACTGGGGCGTTTTGGCGTCGGGCGTGCTGGCAAGTGTGGCGGGCGCGTTTCTGGTGCTGGCGGCTACAGGTCAGTTCCGCGAAAACATGAGCGCAGGGCGAGGCTTCATCGCGCTTGCCGCGCTGATTTTCGGGCGGTGGCACCCGCTGGGGGCAGCCGCCGCCGCGCTCGGATTCGGCTTTTTTGAAGCGCTCCAGATGCGCCTGCAGGGTCAGCCCCTGTTCGGCGTGCAACTGTCCACCGACCTGCTGCTGATGTTGCCCTACTTGCTCACCGTCGTCGCGCTGATGGGGCTGCTGGGCAAGATGAAGCCGCCCTCCGACTTGGGCAACTAATGGCGCGTCGCCGACGAACCCGCCTCAATCAGATACCAACGCCCGTCCACGCGCTCGAAAGTGTAGGTGATATAGACCACCCGTCGCACGCCCGTCGCCTCGTCCAGGTACTGATGCTCGCCGCGCACCACAAGC
Organism: Fimbriimonadales bacterium; assembly: GCA_046294565.1. GTDB lineage: Bacteria > Armatimonadota > Fimbriimonadia > Fimbriimonadales > GBS-DC > GBS-DC. The sequence goes on along the minus strand of JBKBKS010000061.1, from coordinate 7,580 downwards.
TGGGTCTCGCCGCGCATCGCCGTACGCTCAAAGCGCAGCTGCTCGGTCCTCACGGCGCGGATAGCGTCGCGCGTCATCTCGATGTAGTCCTGCGCAGGCAGCGAGTAGGCGTACTGCCCATCCAGATAGATGGCGATGTAGCTATTCGCGCGAATGTACCGCTCCAAGTAGCTCGGATCACGCAGCAACCACGCGGCGCGCAGGTCGCTCAGCAGTCGCTGCCGCTCGTCGGGCGGACGACGCTCCAAGTAGTAGGGCGTCTCCACATAGAACGGCACTTCCACCAGCACCGTGTGGGGGGAGAGACGCGGCGGCAGGTAGACCACGCGATAGACCACCACAAACGGCGGGCACGGGTCGTAGTACCAATACGGCGCGTACACCACTCGATACGGTTCGGGGTAGATGTAGTAGTACTGATAGCCGAATCGCAGGTTGCCCCAGCGGTAGGTGACATAGAAGCCGCTGTGGGTGTAGGCGGGGTCTACGGGAGCCCACACATAGCGGTCGCGCCAGCGGTAGCTATTCAAGCCTTCGGTTTGATGTACCAGCGCGGGAAGGTTGCCCTGCTCCAGCGGCACAGGTCGGTTCTGGATTTGCACGGGCGGGGGCGGGGTCAATACGGGACGCGCCTCGAACGGCACAGGACGCCCTTCCAACGGCACGCGCCGCCCCTCCAGCGGTACGCGCCCTGAATCGCGTGGGGCTTGCGGGCTGTTGGAATCTGTCGAGCCGCCACGAGGCTTCTTGCGGAACGGGTTCTCGTCCGAGCCACTCGACGGCGCACCGCCCCCCTGATTCTCCGCAGGGCGCGGCTTGTTGCCTTGATCGTCGTTGCTACGAGACGGGCTATCGTCGGACTGGCGCGACGGCGCAGGCTTATTGCCGCCTCGCTTGCCCTCCGTCTTACGCACCAAGTCGCCCAATCCGTCGTCGGCGAAGCCGAAACTGAATATAAGTGCCCCAATCCACCATAGGTAGCGCATCGTTGCCTCCTCTGTAAGAGTATACCACAGGTTAGACGCGCGCGGGCGTCCAAGCGTTGCACGACGCCAGATGCGTCTCCAGCAGCTCCAACGAGTCAGCAAGGCGCGGGCTAGGGCGGCTGAAGTAGGCGTTGCCATCGAGGACGAGCACCGCGCCGCGACGCACGGCGGGCAGGTCGCGCCAGCCCGGCATCTGCTCCAACAGGGGTAGGTCTTGCTGCGCGCGCTCGACTGTGAAGCCGCAGCAGGCAATCACGATGGCTTCGGGTTGCCACTCCAGCGCCTCGCGCCACTCCAGCCGACGCGAGGGTTGCCCTGCCTTGCCGTGCCCATCGACGCCGCCTGCCAACGCGACCAGCTCAGGCGTCCAGTGCCCGCAGGCGAACGGCGGGTCAATCCACTCAAGAAAGGTGACGCGCACGGGCGGGCGATTGCGCGTACGCTCACGCACGCGCTCAATTCGCTCTTGGAACTGTTCGACGAAGGTTCGCCCACGCTCAGGCGCGCCTGCGGCGTCGGCGACCTGCTGAAAGGTGTCCATCACGCCCTGAAGCGTCGTCGGCTCCAAGTTCAGCACGCGCGTTCGGGGGCTGAACTGCGCCACCGCCTCCTGCACCGAGTTGAACGACACCGCACACACATCACATAACGCCTGCGTAATCAGCAGGTCGGGGTCTAACGCCTGCAGCAGTTCCAAGTTCAGCCCGTACAGAGTGGCGTGCGTCATCAGCGTCTCGGAGACCATGCGGTCGATCTCGCGGCTGGGCAAGTCGGCTGGAATGAGGCTGTAGGTAATCACAGGTACTGACTCGGCTTCAGGCGGGTAATCGCACTCGTGGCTGCGGGCGACCAGCGACTCCCCCAAACCGAGCGCGTACACTATCTCCGTCGCGCTGGGCAACAGCGACACGATGCGCATAGCGCGATTATACCTCGCCTCAAATCGCAGCAAGTTGGAGTGCGCTGGTACGACCCTGCGGTTGGCAGGTTCATCAGGATCCGCGGTGTGTGCATGTCACGACGCCTGCTTCCCACCCACACCCGCGTCGCGGGAGAGTGGCAGGGGGTGAAGGCAACAATCAACACTTGCTAGGTGACGGTGGCAGCATAACCACGGGAAGATGGGTCTAAGCTGAAAGCATCTACACTGATGAGAAACGTGCCAAAACCCCATACATAGTCTGTAAATGTAATCTCCATGTGTGGCTGGTTCGATCCGCAGCGCAAGTAGTCCACTCCATCTGTGGGGTAAAAAATAGGCGGATCAGTGTTCACAGTGATATATACGGTTCCTCCGTTAACAACGCCTGAAGCCCGTGTTGACAATGGTTGGAAATTCGGAGTGAAGTACCAAGGAGTGTTCGCTTGTGAAGACGCTACGAATGGCGGCGCACCAAGCGCGTGAATACTGCGGCAGCGCACGGGGTATAGTTAACTGGTGGTTGCTGCGGGTGCAGGCGGTCGATTGCAAATATCATGTATAATAAAGAGCGGTGAGGATGCATCGCGATTAGGCTCCTTTCCGGGCGACTTTCCTCACCGACCCCACCACACACAGGAGGCGCGGAAACCCCGCCCGCGCCTCCTGCAACGACCCGTAAATGAGGCTACACTGGCTATGACGACCGCCGCCGCGCTTAGGTTCCCCCGCGCTGTGCCATAATTTATAGCGCATCCGATGAATCTCACCTTTCCGACGCTTGGGAGCTGTCTCGGCGTCTCGTTTGAGCGCGAGCGGTATGCCGTGGGGTTGATGGCAGGCACTTCGCTGGACGGCATCGACGCGGCGTTGGTCAAACTCACGGGCGCGGGCGACCGAATTCAAGCGCAGACCCTCGCCGCCCGCCATAGCCCCTATACATCCGAGGAGCGCACGGGGCTACAACGCCTGATACGCGGCGCGACCTTAGCCGACCTGTGTGCGTGGGACGCCTATCTGGGCGAACGATTCGCGCAGACCGCGCTGGAGCTGATACAACTTGCGCGCCCCCCGCGCGTCGACTTCATCGGCTCGCACGGGCAGACCGTCTGGCACGCGCCCGAAGCGACGCTGATAGGGAAAACCACGCCGAACACGCTACAAATCGGGCAACCCGATGTGATTGCGGCGCGCACTGGGGTTCCAGTCGTCGCAGATTTTCGCACGCGCGATATGGCGTACGGCGGGCAAGGCGCGCCGCTCGTGCCGATTGTCGACTGGCTCCTGCTGCGCAGCGAAACGGAACACCGAGTTACCCTCAACATCGGCGGGATGGCGAATGTGAGCGTGCTGCCTGCAGGAGGCTCGCCTGAAGCCGTCTTCGCGTTCGACACAGGTCCTGGCAACGCGCTCATCGACCTCGCAGTGGAGGTATCCACCCAGGGCAAACATACCTACGACAGGAACGGCGGCTATGCGTCGGAAGGCGTCGTCCTCCCAGAGGTTCTCGAATGGCTCATGAGCCACCCGTACCTTGAGCTGCCCCCGCCGAAGTCCACGGGACGAGAGGTTTTCGGTGCGGACTATCTAAACGCGCTTATCGGGGCGTTTCAGCTGGAGCTGCCTAATCTTGCCGCCACGCTCACGGAGTTCACGGCGGCGTCTATCGCGCATGCGCTGCGACGATTTGTGTGGCCTGAGTATCCAATACAGCGAGTTATTGTTTCAGGCGGCGGCGTGCATAACCCTGTGCTGATGGCGCGGTTGCAGGCGCGGCTGCCTGAGGTTCAGGTGGTTTCGGCCGAGCGTTATGGGATAGACCCCGATTTCAAAGAAGCGGTCGCCTTCACGGTGCTGGCGGATAGGTTCCTGCAGGGGTTGCCCGCGACCTACCCCAACACAACTGGCGCGTCGCGACCGTGTTTCGCAGGCAAGTTGGCGATGCCCTAACGCAGAAAAAACCCCCAGCGGATTTTGCTGGGGGCTTAGGGGATGGGAGGTGAGGATGATGCAGCGTCAAGCCTTGCGGCGGCGCAGCCCTACCAAGCCTGCCAAGCCGACGCCCAACGCCATCAAGCTCGCGGGTTCGGGCACAACAACCGTGAAATACTGGTTGCCTGCGATGTTGGCGAAGTTCACATTGCGCGGCTCGCCGAGATTTCCGCCGCCGCCGATGCCGCCCAACACCTGGTTCGAGAGGTAGTCGTGCCCCGATCCGTTGATAAACGCGCTAATCTTGATGGTGGGGGTTCCTGTAATCCCAATCGCCGTGAAGGGGATGGCTAACTCGATGCCTGTCGTGACAGTCGAGCCGTCGCCCGACGCCAGTCCGCTTCCAGCCTCCACGCCGCCCGTGTTGCTGTTGTTAATCGTGACGCGGATGTTGTTGGGGTTGTTGCCTCCGCTGAGGATGCCATTGGACGCAGCGCCAGTGCTTCCGAGATAGGCTCCGGAGCCGCCGCCGTTTGTGAGCAGCTGTGCCCAGTTGGCGTAGAGCGCGTAGGGATTGCCGCCGCCCGTGATGCCAATCCAGTAGTCTGCCTCGAAATCGGAGTCAAAGGTCAGCCCGGTTCCAGAGCCGTCGTCGCCCATACGGTTCAGACCGTTGAAGTCGACATTTGCGTTGTCTCCGCGTAGGCGGTTCTGCCCGCCCGCTACCGTGTCGAAGAAGATTTCCAGCTTGTTGAAGTTGGATTCCAGGTTGCCTGCAAGGAATAGGTACAGGGTCTGGTTCGTTGTGTCCACATAGGCGTAGGCGGCGTCTAACTCCGAGCCGTTCGCGAAGTCCACTTGACCCAAGTTGCTGTCGCCGAAGCCGGTCTGATTGTTCTGCACGACGAGTGCTGTGCCATAGAAGGCGTCGTGTGAACCGTCTATCGTCGGTTGCGCCAGCGCGACGGCGCTCAGCGAAGCCAACGCCACAAGTGCGCTCCATTTCAGTGTTTGCATCGTTGCTATACCTCCACGCATGCTTGAGTTAGGAGGGCGAGAGCACTCGCCCTCAGTGGCGAGAAATCGTATTCTCGCCTTGCGCCCCCAAAATGGGGGCTGGGTACAACAGGGCAAATGTATAGATTCAGCGGCAAATGATCCTCGCCTCTATTATAGCACATTTTACGCGGTAGTGCAAGGGGCGGCGCGCAAAACTGGCATTTTTACGGGTAGGCGCGCCTGCCAACTGGAGGCGAGGTGAGTCGCTCAAATGTGAAAACGCCGCCAAAGTATCGAATAACCGCACTATGGCACGGGAGACGCTCAGGCATTTCCGAAGCAACCGACGCTTGAGACGCCTTGCTTCGCTCGGCATGACAAAGGCTTCCTGCACACAGGACGCCTATCATTCCGCGCCGCACCTGCTGTCATTTCGAGCCGAAGGCGAGGAATCGCAAAGGAAACTTTCTAATATTGAGGCGTTTATTCCCGCGAACGCAAATACACCATGAGGCAGGCGATATCGGCGGGGCGGATGCCGGGGATACGCGCCGCCTGCCCAATCGTGCGCGGACGCACACGCGCCAACTTCTCACGCGACTCCTTCGAGATAGCATGCAGCGTCTCGTAGTCGATATCGTCGGGGATGAGCCAGTGCTCCACCTTGCGCATCTGCTCGATCTGTTGCTGCTGTTTGCGCAGGTAGACTTCGTACTTGGCGATAATCGCCACGCGCTCGGCGATTTCGGCGGGGGCGCGGAGCGCGTCGGGGAAGAGCTGCTGTAGCGTTGCGTAGGCGACTTCGGGGCGGCGCAGGTACTCCAGCGCGGAGATACGGGCGTTCACGGGCGTTCCGCCCAGCGATTGGAGCAAGGGGTTGTGCTTGCCGCTCACTTCCAGACGGCGCAGCGTCGCCAACTCGGCGTTGAGGCGGTCTTGGCGTTCGCGGAAGCGTCGCCACCGCTCGTCCGACGCCAGCCCCACCGCGCGAGCAATCGGCGTGAGCCGCTCATCGGCGTTGTCGTGGCGCAAGTGCAGCCGATGCTCCGCCCTGCCCGTGAGCATGCGGTAGGGGTCTTCCACCCCCTTGGTGGTCAAATCGTCGATCAGCACGCCGACATAGCTGCTGGCGCGGTCTAACACGAGTGGCTCGCGTCTTTGGGCGTACAGCGCAGCGTTGATGCCCGCCACTAACCCTTGCGCCGCCGCCTCCTCATAGCCCGATGTGCCGTTAATCTGACCCGCCAAGAACAGCCCATGCACCGCCTTCGTCATCAGCGTCGGATAGAGCTGGTCGGGGTAGACCATATCGTACTCCACCGCGTAGCCGGGGCGTATCATCACCACCTCTTCCAAGCCCGGCAGCGTGCGCAAGAACTCCAACTGCGTCTCCGCAGGCAAGCTGGTGGACATCCCCTGCACATAGAGGTCGTCGGCGTCCCAATACTCCTGTTCCAGAAATACGGGATGGCGGTCTTTGTCGGGGAAGCGCACAATTTTGTCCTCGATGCTGGGGCAGTAGCGCGGTCCGACGCCTGTGATGTGCCCGCCATACATGGCGGAGCGGTGCAGGTTCGCGCGGATGACGGCGTGGGTGCGCTCGTTCGTGGAGGTTTGCCAACACGGCAGCAGCGGGCGCGGCGGGGTAAGTGCGTCGTGCAGATAAGAGAACGGCGGGCACGGCTCCGAGGGCACTTCGGTGGTACGCGAGAGGTCGACGCTCTTTTTGTCGATGCGTGGGGTCGTGCCAGTCTTGAACCTGCCGATGCGGAACCCCAACTGGCGTAGCGATTCTGTCAGTCCAGTGGCGGGTTGGTCGCCGTGGCGCGCCGCTTGGATTTTCTGCTCCCCGATATGGCACAGCCCGTTCAAGAAAGTGCCCGTCGTGATGACAACGGCGTGCGCCGTGATGAGAGCCATGTCGGTGTCGTGCACGCGCACTTCCACGCCGGTGCAGACCCCTTCCTGCACCACGAGGCGTTCTGCGGAGCCTTGTATCAGCGTCAGGTTCTCCTGCGCTTGGAGCGTGCGCAGCATCTCGGCGGGGTAGTGCGCTTTGTCGGCGTGGGCGCGTATGGTGCGTACTGCAGGTCCCTTGCCCGTGCCCACCTGTCGAATGTGCGTGAGCGTGCGGTCGATGGCGACGCCCATCTGACCGCCGAGCGCGTCGATTTCGCGCACTAAGTGCCCTTTGGCGGGTCCGCCGATGGAGCAGTTGCAGGGCATATGCGCGGTACGCTGAATGTTGAGCGTGACGACGGCGGTTCGGCAGCCCATGCGCGCAGCAGCCAACGCCGCCTCGCACCCCGCGTGCCCCGACCCCACCACCAGCACATCGTAATCGAGCATAACCGAGATGTTATTGTACCCGAATAGATGGCGGAAGCCTGAGGCGTCGGCGTCTTCCCCGACGCTTCGCGCCTACTGCGTCGTAAACGCTGTGAAGTAGACCTCTAAGACGCTCTCTTTGTCGTGGGTTTTATGCTCCAGCACCTCGTTGACGCGCTCGCGGATTTCCTCCTTCACCTTGTGTTTGCCTGCCAGCGAGTTCAGTTCGGAGCGCGTTTTGCCAGCGAGCGCCATCAGCGCGGCGTCGCGTAGGGGCGCGTTATCCTCTTCGAGTTTCTTCGGGTCGATACCCTCTTTCAAGCCCAGCGCGACGCCTGCTTTGAGATAGTGGTCGTCGCCGAGATTGATGATAAACTCGCCCAAATCCAGCGACTTGCCGACTGTAGGCGGTTTGG
>JBKBKS010000060.1:0-12830 GCA_046294565.1 Fimbriimonadales bacterium | reverse complement strand
TGTACGAGGAGTTTGAAGACCCCCAACAGTTCAGTCGCGTGGTGCAAATGCTCACTCGCCAGCAGAAGCGCGCCCGCAGCGAGTAGGAGGCATGGATGAACCCCCAAGAAAGCATTCTTGAGTTCGGCGTGGAATCGAACGGCGCAGTTGTGGAAACTCGCGAGCCTGCCCGCCCGAAACCCAGCGGAACCGCCCTCCGCTACGGCTACATCCCCCGCGAGAAGTTCGACAACATCAACACAGGCAAGGGGCTGACGATTGAGCGCCATTTTACAAAGCCCGGAGTAGACCCCTTCGACGAGGTAGAGTGGGAGCGGCGCACGGCGGTCATCACTGATGAGCGCGGGCGCGTGGTGTTTGAGCAGACCGATGTGGAAGTGCCCGCCTTTTGGAGTCAACTCGCCACGAATGTGGTCGTCTCCAAATATTTTCGCGGACAGGTAGGTACGCCCGAACGCGAAACCAGCGTCAAGCAGGTCATCGGGCGCGTGGTGGATACCCTTACCGAGTGGGGACGCCAGATGCGCTACTTCGCTACGAACGACGACGCCGACGCCTTCCGCGACGAACTGAAATATCTCCTGCTCCACCAGTACGGCGCGTTCAACAGCCCCGTCTGGTTCAATCTCGGAATCGAACCCCGAAGTCAATGCTCGGCATGTTTCATCGTGTCCGTCGAAGACACGATGGAATCCATCTTGGACCTCGCCAAGACGGAGGGGATGATTTTCAAGTTCGGGTCGGGTTCGGGCACGAATCTCTCGAACCTGCGCGGTTCGCAGGAGTACCTGTCGGGGGGCGGGCGCGCGTCGGGACCAGTCTCCTTCATGCGCGGCTTCGACGCCTTCGCTGGCGTGATCAAAAGCGGGGGCAAGACCCGACGCGCCGCTAAGATGGTGATTCTCAACATCGACCACCCCGACATCGTGGAGTTCATCGAGTGCAAAGCCAAAGAGGAGCAGAAGGCTCGGGCGCTGATTGAAGCGGGCTACGCCCCAGGCTTCAATGTACCTGGCGGCGCGTACGACTCGGTCTTCTTCCAGAACGCCAACCACAGCGTGCGCGTGACCGATGCGTTTATGAAAGCGGTGGAAGAAGACCGCGAGTGGCACACGATTGCCCGCACGACAGGCGAAGTGCTGGGCACATATCGGGCGCGCGACCTGTTCCGCAAAATCGCCGAGGCGGCATGGGTGTGTGGCGACCCCGGCTTGCAGTTCCACGACACCACCAACAAGTGGCACACCGTCAAAAACAGCGGACAGATTCGCGCGAGTAATCCCTGCTTTACAGGCGACAGCCTTGTCTACACGGACAAGGGGCTAATCCGCTTTCGCGAGCTGCTGCAACGGGTGGCGAAGGGCGATACTTTTTGGGTCTATACCCATAACGCTACGGGGTCCCCACCGAGCGCAGGGGTGCGCCTTAGCATGCCCACGCAGTTTATGGTCACGGGCGTTCACGAAGTGTGGCGTCTGCGCTTCTCTAACGGCATCGAGGTGCGCTGCACGCCCCATCATCGATTCTTTACGCGCAATCGGGGAATGGTGCGTGCGGACGAGTTGACCCCCGACGACCAAGTACTGGTGGTCGACGCGCCCTGCTTGCCAGTTAACGCTTCGTGGCAGCTCCCATGCGAGAATGAGTACAGCAAGCTACGCGCCAAGGGGGAGCGTCGCGCACCTCTCAACTTGCCCGCAGAGTGGTCGGAACCTCTGGCAGAGCTGTTGGGACACCTCACGGGCGATGGCTCGTTTGTGTCGTCCACCAACATGATTATCTGGATCTACGGCTCCCCTGAGGACCGCGAGCATCTGCTGCCGCGCCATAAAGCGGTACTAGAATCGCTCGGTTTACGCCCCAACATCTGCCAGCAGAGAAACGGCACAGTGCAGATGCGTGTGCAACGCGCCGTGCTAAGTCGCTTTTTTGAGTCGCTGGGTATGCGACGCGCCACAGCTCAGGATAAGCATGTCCCTGCCAGCCTCTTCCAAGCGCCTGCTCCAATCGTTGCAGCTTATCTGCGCGGGCTGTTTTCCGCCGATGGATGCGTCCACGACGACCAGAAAAAAGGCACATGCTATGTCGGACTCGCGAGTCGATCGTATGCACTCTTGCAAGAGGTGCAGCAACTCCTGCTTATGTTCGGCATTCAGAGCCGTATCTATACCCAAGCGAGGCGCAGCTCGGGTTTTCGCTACACTCGCACACGCGACGGCAAGCAGATGGTGTACAGTTCGCGTGGGGATACTTACGACCTGCGCATTACAGGCTCTTCGCTTCGCCGTTTCTGCGAGTATATCGGCTTCTCTCTGCCCCGCAAACAGCAAGCGCTGGAGCGTTGGATTGCCACGCATGAGTTCTATAACATCCCTCAAGACGCCCAGTTACAGGAACGCGAGCCGATTGGCTACGAGCTAACCTTCAATCTCACAGAGCCAATACACCACACCTACATCGTAAACGGCTTGGCGGTAGCAAACTGCTCGGAGTTCGTGTTCTTGGATGACACATCGTGCAATCTTGCGAGTTTGAACCTGCTGAAGTTCCGCATGCCAAGTGGCGACTTTGACACTGAAGCGTTCCGTGCGGCGGTGCGCATCTTCATCACAGCGCAGGAGATTATCGTGGACAACTCGGCGTACCCGACCGAGAAGATTGCCGACAACAGCCACAACTTCCGTCCGTTGGGGCTGGGGTACGCGAATCTGGGGGCGCTGCTGATGTCGCTGGGACTGCCCTACGATAGCGATGTGGGGCGCGCCTATGCCGCGATACTCACGGCAATCATGCACGGCGAGGCGTATCGGCAGTCGGCGATTGTTGCGCGCGACTGCGGCGCGCCGTTCCCCGCGTTTGAACTCAATCGCGAGCCGATGCTGGAAGTGATGCGCATGCACGCCGACGCGCTCAACAACATCTCAGCAGAGCGCGTACCCCCTGCACTGATGAACGCTGCCCGCGCCATCTGGCAGGAGACCCTCCAGCTGGGGGAGCAATACGGCTACCGCAACGCCCAGGTCACGGTGCTCGCCCCCACGGGCACGATTGCGTTCATGATGGACTGCGACACCACAGGCGTCGAACCCGACATCGCGCTGGTGAAATACAAAACGCTGGTGGGCGGCGGGCTGCTGAAGATTGTGAACACCACCGTGCCACTCGCCTTACAACGGCTCGGCTACAGCCGCGAAGAGATTGAAGCCATCACGCGCTACATCGACGAACACGACACCATCGAGGGCGCGCCGTATCTGAAGTCGGAACATCTACCCGTGTTCGACTGCGCCTTTCGCCCTGCAAAAGGGGTGCGTAGCCTTGCGCCTATCGCCCATGTGAAGATGATGGCGGCGGTACAGCCGTTTCTCTCAGGCGCGATTTCCAAAACCGTCAACATGCCCCACGACGCCGCGCCCGAAGATATCGAGCAAATCTATCTGCAGGCGTGGAAGCTGGGGCTGAAGGCAATCGCGATTTACCGCGACGGCAGCAAGCGCACGCAGCCGCTTTCCACCAAGAAGCCCGACGAAGAGGCGCACACCGAGAGCGAACGCCTCGTGCGTCGTCGCCTGCCCGACGAACGCCAAAGCATCACCCACAAGTTCAGCGTGGCAGGACACGAAGGCTACATCACTGTCGGCATGTACGAGGACGGCGCGCCCGGCGAGATTTTCCTCACGATGGCGAAAGAAGGCTCGGTGATTTCGGGGCTGATGGACGCCTTCGCGACGGCTATCTCGCTCGCCCTCCAGTACGGCGTGCCGCTGGAGAAACTCGTGGAGAAGTTCTCTTACACCCGATTCCAGCCCAGCGGCTTCACTAACAACCCGCAAATCCCCGTCGCAACTTCTATTGTGGACTACATCTTCCGCTGGCTGGCGATGAAGTTTTTGCAGCGGCAGCCGACGCCGCCCGAAACGCTGCAAGAGAGCGGGTTGGAGACGCCCTCAGCCGAGCTGCCAGGCGTGCAGGGTGGCGTGGGCAAGCCTGACTTCCCCCGCGGGCAGGGCGCGGAGACCACGGACTGGTCGAAACTGGTGAGCATGCAGCAGGACGCGCCGCCCTGCCCGAACTGCGGGATGATTATGGTGCGCACAGGCGCGTGCTACAGCTGCTACAACTGCGGCGTCTCGTTCGGATGTGGGTAGGAATCGCGCCGGCAGCGCCGAACGGAGTAGCCATGAACCAGCCAATGCCACCGCAAGCGCGTGTGGGGTACAAGTCGGTCATTGACTTGGGGCGCGAGGCGACTGTGCCGTTCCCGCACAACCTCTATGACTACCCCACCAAAATCCTGCCCCAAGTGATGGGCGAGTTCGTGGAACGGCTGAGCAACCCTGACGAAGTAGTGCTGGACCCGTTCGCAGGTGGGGGTACAGTGGCGGTGGAGTGCGCCTTGCGCCGTCGCCGTTCCCTCAACATCGACATCAATCCCGTGGCGCTGGAGATTGCCCATAAAAAGCTCAACGCCCTACGCGCTGGCTCGCTTTTTGATGCCCCGCCCCCCGTGGAGCAGCAGCTCTGCATCTGTGCCGACGCCCGTCAACTCCCGCTGCCCTCACAGAGTGTGGATGCTATCGTCACGGATATTCCCTACGCAGACATGATTCGCTACTCCGACTTGGCAGCGGACCTCAGTACGATAGATAACTACGATGTTTTTTTAGACGAGTTGGCGCGTGCTTTTGAGGAGATGCAGCGCGTGCTGAAGCCGAATCGGTACTGCGCGGTCTTCGTTGCGGATTATCGTATCGCGCGGAGCCGCTTGATCCTCCCGCTCCATGCCGATGTGATTGGTCTTATGCAAGCGCATGGCTTCGAGCTGTTCGACTTATATGTGTGGCGGTACTACCGTTCAGGCGGTTTCCGTCCTTTCGGCGCGAAACCCTACCAGGCGATGAATGTGCATTCGTACATTCTCGTCTTTCACAAGCCTGCAGAACCGAAGGTGCTGATTAAAAATCGTCCAATCCGCTATCGCCGCCGCCTCTTGGAGAAGCTCATGCAGTCCGCGCACGCCTCCCAAGAGAAATAGCCCTACCCAAAGTGATGGAAAACGCCTACCTGAATAGCAACAAGTCGGTCGTCTTGGTGGTGGATAAATACTCTCAGGATGTTCACCTCGCCTATTCTATTGCAGGGGTCAAGTATCCTGTGAAATACTACCCTATAGCGCAGAGACACATCTATACGAAAGAGTTTTTCAGCATTCTTGCTGACCTATCGCACATTTGCGACGGCGTGAGTGTCTTCTTCTATAGAAGGCGGCTCGATGAACCCAGCAATGCGAGGGGTTTTCTGGGCGAGTGGAGAGCGAATAGTGAACCCTACGAAGATTTGCACAACAAGTTACCGTATGGAAGCCGTGAAATCCTTGCGCGATGCCCACACTGCAGCTGCCCTGTTTCTGGTTTTGAAGCAGCTGTTCCCATCTGCAAAAGCTGCAAGCAGGCTCTCAGCGGTCATATTTTGCCGCTACGGTTTTCATTTGCTCCGAAGACAGTCTACTCCCGCTACCTCGACGACAACACCGCCTACATTGACCTAACGGATACGGGAAGGTTAAGCACCTTGATCTTTCGCAAGATTTACGGTGCAGGTCGTGAACGAAGTATCAATCCCGTACTCCCTGAGGAAGCGGAGAAGCTGCGCAGGCTGCTGCACCGCGTGCAGCAGCAACAGATTAACGACACAGTACCTCTTCCTCCCTCGCTCACACCGCCTACGCCTTCAGTGAAGAAGATTGCAGACTACCTTGACTTCCAAACCCGGTTCCCTCTCGGCAGGCATGGGATGTCCTATCTCGTTACGCCCAGCGGCGCCTTAGCTTACGAAACTATTTTGGAATTCTGGCTGATTCAGCAATTGGTCAGGCAGCCCCAGCAAGTGCTGAACTGGCTGGAAATCAGCACTGGCGAGCAAGTTGAATGGTTCTCTAATCAGGTACTGTGGGGCATCGGTGGAGAGAAATCTGATGTGCTCATTCTGACTCACGATCGGGAGACAGGGTTGAGACGACGGGCAATTATTATTGAGCTCAAAAAGGATACCGTGAACGAGAATGCTCTTGCTCAAGTAAAGATGTATGCTTACTGGGTAGCGCAGTTGGTCACGGCTCATGTAAAAACCTGCTCTCCCTTCTTAATCACTCCAGTCGCAATTGGACACTCCGCTTCTCGCAGGTTGGCGCAGAAACTGTTTGCGCCATTCTCGTTCGATATTCCGTACGCGCCGCCGCTACCGGTAAATGTTGAAACGCCACGCATTTACAAATATATCGTCGACGCGCCGACCAACGCGATTCGGTTGGACAGAGTGGTTTAGGCAATAGAAATTGCCTCTGGGACGCGCCGCCCTGCCCGAACTGCGGGATGATTATGGTGCGCACAGGCGCGTGCTACAGCTGCTACAACTGCGGCGTCTCGTTCGGGTGCGGGTAGGAACCTCGCTGGAAACGCCGAACAAAGCCACTATGAGCCAGCCAGCGCCGCCGCAGGAGCGTGTGGGGTACAAATCGGTCGTTGTCATCTCGGCGGCAGGACTCCTGTTGGCTGGACGCCGACGGGGGCGACCAGTATCACATCCCACTCGGTGTAGTGGGGGGGCTGGGGCGCGTCGGGCGTCCAGCACAGGCGCAGTCGGTACTCGCCTGCCTGCAAAGGCGCACTGCCCAATAGAATCCAGTAGCAGTTCTCGGCGTAGCGGCTGACGGCGCGTTCGGGGTTGAGCGTCGCGACACCTTCGGCGATGGGTTTGGCGTTCGCTTCGTCCGACACGGGCAGCGCCTGCCACGCCGCCTGACCCGACGGCTTCCCGCGCACGGCAAGCCATAGCGCGTAAGTTTGCGTCTCGCGCAGCGCGAGGGTGTAGGTCGCCGACGCGCTCTCGATTGGCATGGGCGTGTTCAGCCACAGCGTCGCGCCGCCGCTCATGGCGACATCGCGTCGCACCGTACCGAACTCATGCTCGCGCGCGCTCTCCGCTTCAATCCAGCGGTAGGGCTGATAGGCGCGTTCCATCTCAAACCAGTTGCTACGCACCAGCGCGAAGCCCTGTGCAGGGTTGCGCCGATAGACGCTCAGCGCATTATCGAAGTTGAACTTCAGCACGGAGGCGTCCTGCCCAGATGGGTTGCCGCGCTTGGCAAGCTCGGCGATGCGCGCTGTCCAGTCGTCGATGCTGGTCTCGCAGATGGGTTCGCTCTGAAAGCCGCGCACGCGCACGGGAACCGTCCCGACACGCAGGCGCACGGCGTCGCCTCGGATGTCTAAGCGCACTGGCTCGCCGTTCAGGTCGAACGCGGTCAGCGGGGCGCGGTCGAAGCGGCGCAGGCGGATTTCGCGCTCGCCCTGCGTGAGCCACAGGCACAGCTCCAGCTGGCGCGTGATTTGCAGGTTGCCCTGCGCGTCCAGCGTGCGCACTTCTGTGCCGCGCTGGAAGCCGTGAATCTCGAAGCCCCACAAAAGCGGCTGCAGGTCGGGCTGGTCGCTGGGCGTCCACCAGCCGCTGCGGTACTGCTGTATCTCCGTCAGTCCCCATAGCGCGCGTGGGAAGGGCAACAGCGCAGGCGCGTCAGGGGGAGCGTCGGTCTGCTGCAGCGTCTGCCACGCCGAAGCCTGAAACTCGGACGGCAGATGCCAGTAGATTCGCTCGATGCCCATCTCCCGTGCGAATGTTTGGAACAGGCTGGCGCGTTCGGCGTCGTCGCCTGCCCATTCCAGAATCACGGCTTGCAGCGGCGCGTTCAGCGTTTCACGGCGCAGGGTCTCTAGCAGCAGTTGCGTGCGCCAAGCGTCGCGCTGCGCGGCGGGCATAAGCCATCCAATCGGCAGTGGGCAATCGGTGAACGCTTCAGGGATGGACAGTTCGGCTGGGTTCGGCGCGGTCTGCAACGCCATACACTCGGCGTCGGGCGTGTGCGTGCGCAACGCGCGACGCAATCCCTCCAGCGATCGCTGCGCACGCTCCGCAAGAAACGCCTGCCAGTCGTCCCAGAAGCGGCTGCGGTTCGGGTCTACTTCCTGCGGTTTGACCGAGCCGTCCCGCGCGAGCAGGACAGGCAGTCCGCGTCCCTCACGCCAGAGCGGCATGAGCTGCGTCGCCTGCTCGTGGCGTTCCAGCTTCACGCTCACATCCCACGCGCGTTCCAACTCGGTCAGGTCGGGATAGCGCGTCTTCAGGAACGCGAGCCACTCGGCTTGGGCTACGGCGCTTGGGGGCAGGGCGGACGCGCTCAGTGCATCCCAACCGCTTTGCGTCAGCCAGCCCTGAAAGTTTGTTTTGGGGGCGCGTCGGCGCAGTAGACCGAGCAGCGCGTCTCGGTAGGCGTCCCAACCTTCCCACAGGTCAGGTAGGGCGCGTCGGCGCAGGGGGTACAGTAGCAGCACGCTCTCGGCGGTGTCGCCAATCGCCGTCATCGCAGGCCCGTTATTGAGTTCCAGCAGGGTGTGCAGGCGCAGGAACGGCGCGTCGCGCGGCGAGACCGCCAGCCACGCACGCTCGGCGTCGGGGAGTTGGATGGGGTAGACCCCCTCGGCGTTGCCCTGAATCCGATACCGCTCAGGGGCGATTTGCCAGCCGTCCGTGCGAGGCAGGTTTGCAAGCCACACGCGCCAGCGCAATCCCGACGCCTCCGCCGTTTCCACCAGCGTGTCCCAGCGTTCAGGCGCAGGCAGCTCCGTGAGGCGCACCAACACCTCCTCCACACCCTGCGCTTTCAGGCGGTTCAGCGTCTCGGCGAAAGTTTCAGGCGCGTAGCTAATGGCAACGCCGAGGATGGGTTTAGGGTCGGTGGAGGGCGTTTGGGCGTGGGTGAGAAATGGAACCAACAGAAGCAGTAAGGTGAATAAAATGGCGCGCCAGTGCAGGAGCTTAAAGAGATTCCTCGCTTCGCTCGGAGTGACAGAGGCTACTGCAGGAGCAGGTTTTATCATTCCGAGCGAAGCGAGGAATCTCAGCTGTTTCGTCTTTCTGCTGGGAGTTGACTTTTCCGACCTCACCCCCCTTGTCCCCCTCTCCGTAAACGGAGAGGGGGGAAACGTTGCCTCGTGCACACGGGGCTTCCCCTCTCCCACGCTGTGGGAGAGGGGGCTGGGGGTTGAGGGCAATTTCTGAGTCTGATTCGTTCCCATCAACTCTCCAGCTCCAGTTCTTTCTTGAGCAGTCGCTTCAGCACCTTGCCTGTGTTGGACATCGGCAGCTCGGCGCGGAAGATGACCTCGCGGGGCACTTTGAAGTTCGCGAGGCGTTCGCGGGCGAATCGGATAATCTCGCGCGGGTCGGGCTGCGCGTCAGGTTTGGGCACGATGACGGCGACTGGAACCTCGCCGCGCTCCGGGTCGGGTTTGCCAATCACCGCGCACATCGCCACCGCAGGGTGCTCCATCAGCACGCGCTCCACCTCGCTGGGGTAGACATTGATGCCCCCGACAATTATCATGTCCTTCTTGCGGTCGACGATGTAGAGGTAGCCATCCTCGTCGAACTTGCCCATATCCCCTGTGTGATACCAGCCGTTGCGCATCGCTTCGGCGGTCGCTTCGGGGTTATTGTAGTAGCCGAGCATCACATTGCGTCCGCGCACGACAATCTCGCCGATTGCGCCGACGGGCAGCTCTTGGTCGTGTTCGTCGAAGATTTTGATTTCCACGCTAGGCAAAGGCACGCCGACGGAGCCGATTTTGCGCACGCCTTTGTGGGGCGGCGGGTTCACGCTGGTTGCGGGCGAGCATTCGGTGGGTCCGTCGCCTTCCAAAATCACGCAGTTGAAGCGTTGCTCGAAGGCGCGGTGGACGGGTTCGGGCATGGGCGCGCCGCCCGAGAAGCAATATTTGAGCGCGCTGAGGTCGTACTCGCGCTCGGCGGGCACTTGTAGAATCGCGGCGTACATCGCGGGCACGCCCGGAAACATCGTGACACGGTGCTTCTCCAACGCTTCCAGCGCCTGCTGGGGCATAAATCGCTCCATCAGCACGCTGGTTCCGCCGAGCCACAGGCAGAAGTTCATACACACCGTCTGCCCGAACGAGTGGAACAGCGGCAGGATGGTCAGGAACCGCTCGTGAGGCTCCAGCTCCAGCAGGGCTTGGCACGCCTCGATATCGAAGAGGATGTTATCGCTGGAGAGCATCACGCCTTTGGGGAAACCCGTCGTGCCTGAGGTGTAGATAAACACGACGGGGTCGTGTTCGGAGACGGGCGGGGTGGGCAGCGGGTCGCCGTGCGGTTGCATCAGGCTGTCGAACGGTCGCACGCCGTCGGGCAGGTCCCCCTCCGCGCCGACGAGGATGACAGTGTGCATGCTGGGGATGTCGGGGCGCGCCTGTAGCACAGTTTCCAGCGTCATCGGGAAGGTAATCGCGGCTTTGACGCCGGCGTCGTTCCAGATATAGGCGATTTCGGGGGCTTTGAGCAGCGGGTTCACGGGCACAGCAATCGCGCCCAGCCTGCCCAGCGCGTGATAAGCTATCACGAACTGCGGTAGGTTGGGCAGCATGATGCCCACGCGGTCGCCTGCCTGAACGCCCAGCGTCTCGCGCAGTCCCCGTGCGAAGGCGTTCACTGCGCCCCACAGCTGCGCGTAAGAGATGGCTTGCTCCCGAAAGATGAGCGCGGGCAGGTCGGGATGCGCCGACGCCCCACGCTCAATCACTTGATACAATAACATCGCATGTGCCTCCTTCGGGAGCACAGTTCCACGCGCAGGCGCGAATCCCTGCTACAGACGCGTCCACAGACACTTGAGATACAAGCTCTCAGGGAACTGCAGCAGGTAGGGATGGTCGGGCGCTTGGAAGGTGACCTCCTCCAAGAACAGCGACTGCATGCGGTCGGTGGCGGCTAAACGCACGGCGTCAATCATCTCCTGCAGGTTCAGCTGATAGGCGCAGCTGCAGATGACCATGCGTCCGCCTTCCGCAAGCAGCGGCAGCGCGTAATAGACCAGTTTCCACACCGCCCAGCGCAGCGAGTCTTTCTGGTCGTAGCGTTTGGCGATGGCGGGCGGGTCCATCACAATCCAGTCGAACTGGGCGCCATGTTCGGCGGCTTGGGGGAGCCAGTCGAAGGCGTTCTCGACAATCCAGTGGGCTTCCAAGCCGTTGCGTTGGGCGTGGACCTCCGCGAGGTCGATGGCGTCGGGCAGGATGTCGACTCCGACGGCGTGTGCGCCCTCGCGCGCCGCATATAGCGCGAAGCCGCCCGTGTAGCAGAACAGATCCAGCACGCGCTCGTCGGGTCGCACGCGCTGCGCCAATCGCCGACGGTTCTCGCGCTGGTCTAAGTAGTAGCCCGTTTTACGCCCTGCGTCGGTGGGCACAAGGAAGGTCAGCCCGCTCTCTTCGATCTCGATGAGTTCGGGGACCTCGCCGTATAGCACGCCCGCGAACGGCTCCAAGCCTTCCTCGGCGCGCCCTGCCATATCGCTGCGCTCAATAATCCCCTTCGGCTCCAGCAGCGCAATCAGCGCAGGCAGCCAGAGGTCTTTGAGCCGTTCCATCCCCAGCGAGCGCACCTGCACCACCAAGTAATCGGCGTACTGGTCGACGATTAGCCCCGACAGCCCATCTGATTCGCTGAACACGAGTCGCATCGCGTTCGTATCGCTCACGACGCGCTCGCGACAGCGTAGGGCGCGCGTGAACCGCGCCTCAAAAAACGCTTGGTCAATCGGCTCATCCTGCATCGTGAGCATACGCACGGGGAAACGGCTTTGGGGGTTGTAGGTTCCCACGCCGAGCAGCTCGCTGCGAAAGTTGAGCACTTGCACCAGCGCGCCGGGCGTCGGCGCGCCTTGCACTTCCGAAATTTCACCGCGTTGCACCCACGGGTAGCCGTGCTGCAACTTCTTCTCGCGACCTCCTACGATTCTGACACTGCCTTTAATCATAACAATCGACCTCTCTCGTCATTTAGTTTCGTTGGATATACTCACTCCAGTGTTCGGGTTCAAATGGTTGCACGCTTATCTCGGCGACTTCGAGCAGATGTTGCACAATCCGTCGCACCAGTCGCAGCCGTTCTGAGGTATCCTGCAGTTCCAGTAGGTACTGGCGCATGGGCGTCTCCAGCTGGAGCGTGCCCGCGATGGCGAATGAGAGCGCGGTGGGGTCTTGGGGCAGCTGGATATTGTCTACACGCGCGCGCCCCACTTCCAGCATAAGGCGCAACAGGGCGCGGAACTCGTCGGCGGCATGCTTGGCAAGCTCGCGCTCTTGCTCGGCTGAGAACGGCGCGTGGTCGCGCCAGAGTCGCACATGCGCTTTGAGATATGGCGATTCGTGGCGTATCAGGCGGATAATCTGGAACCGCTCCTCGCCAATTGCCAAGAGGTGGAACCGCCCGTCAGGATGGCGATGCAGGCGTTCAATCCGCGCGAGAGTGCCAATCTCGTGCGGCTCGACATGCGCGTCGCCCACAGCGCGCCCCTCGCGTATCAGCGCCACGCCAAAGGGCGAGTCATGCTCCAGACAATACATCACCAGCTCCCGATAGCGTGGCTCGAACACATGCAGCGGCAGCGCTGTCTGCGGAAACAGCACTGTCTCCAACGGGAACAGCGGTATGGTCCAAATGGAATCGCTCACTGGCGTATTGTACCCGACGGGTGGAGTGGGTAAAATAGGGCGGTATGCGCCTCGATTTGCCGAAGGTGAGCTTGAGCCATCTGAATCACCTGCTGACGCCGTTGGGGATTTGGCAGCACACGCGCTACGCGGCGCCGTGGGTGGAGCATGGGTTCTCCATCGACGACCAAGCGCGTGGGCTGATTGTGGGGGTGTGGCTGCACCAACTTGTCGCGGCGCCGCCCGACTGGCTTAGCCTTCCCGACG
>JBKBKS010000059.1:0-12865 GCA_046294565.1 Fimbriimonadales bacterium | reverse complement strand
GGCGGTGGGCAACGACACGAACTTGGCGGCGCTGGGCGAATACTACTACGGCGTCGGAGGCGGGCGAGCGAACGGCTTGGTGATGATTACGCTGGGCACGGGCATCGGTGGCGGTGTGGTGCTAACCCGTCGCCAAGTGCAGGGCGACGCCGACTGGGAAGGCGGCGTGGTACTGGTCGGCGCGAGCGGCGGCGCAGGCGAGCTGGGGCATACCATCATCGACTTCGCGGGACCGCGCTGTGGCTGCGGCGCACGCGGCTGTATCGAAGCATACGCCCAACGCGACGCCGTGGTCGAACTCGCGCGCGAGATGATGCGACGCAACCCTGACAGCCTACTCCAGACCCTCACCTCAGGCGACCCTGCGCAACTCACCCCTGCGCTGGTGAGCCAAGCCGCCGACCACGGCGACGCCGCCGCCATCGCCGTCTGGCGACAGATTGGTATGTATTTGGGCGTCGCGATTGCCAACTTCATCCATATCTTCAACCCCGAAATCGTCGCCGTAGGTGGGCAAATCGCCAAGGCGGGCGCGCCCCTGTTCGACGCCATCGAGCGCACCGTGCGCGAATACGCAATCCCGACCCTGCTGCAAGACTGCCGTATCGTGCCCGCCGAACGCATCGAGGACGCAGGCATCCTCGGCGGCGCAGCGCTGGCATGGCAAATGCAGGGGGCGCGCCGATGAAACGACGCATGCACAAGCGCGTGGAGACCAAGCCCGACGGACGCAAAATCTACTACTACACATTCGAGCCGAGCGAGCCGTCCGCAGAGCCGCCGCCGCCTGAAACGCCGAAACCCGCGCCCGAAAACGGCAGGACTCCCACCCCACAGCAGGAAAATTAAGACTTCTATCGAATCGCCCCAGTGGCTGGGGCACGGAAGCAACAGGGAGGTTCACACATGCGTTATCAACTGAAAGATATGCCGCTCTCCACCGCGCTGCTGGTGGTCGTCACGCTCTTCGTGCTGGCAGGCAGCGTGCACCATGTGGCGTATACTTTTAGCACATTGGAAGGGGGCAACCTCTTCTGGGGCTATGTGCAGGCGTTAGGCATCGATTTGGGCATCTTGGGGCTGGCTTACGGCATCCAGCTGCGCAAGCGGCAGGGACGCCCGACCCTGCCGTTATGGAGCGTGCTGATTCTGGTGACCTTCATCAGCGCGTATGCGAACTATCTGTACGGGATTGTGCATCAGCAGCCGCTGCAGCCCCACAGCACCTTCGACCAGATGGTGGTGTTCCTGCGCCCGTTCCTACTCTCGGTCACCTTGCCGATTATTATGTTCGCGCTGATTGAAATCATTGGCGAGGATCGGAACTACGCGCTGCGCGTGCAATCGCAGCAGTCGCCTGCGCCTGAGCCGTCGTTGGAGACACACGCGCCCGTTGCGCCTGCGATTGCCGATTCGGAGCCTGCGCCTGTGTACGCCGTCGCCCGCATCGAGGAGCGCCTTGGCAACAGCGCGTCCAAAGAGGCGACGATGGAGCAACTGCTGCGGATTCTGTACGAGACCCCCAGCCTCTCGCGCACCAAGCTCGCTGAACGGCTCGGCTGCTCGCGTCAGACGCTCTATAACTATCTCCAAGAGTTGGAATCGCGCGGCTACATCCGACGCGCGGGCAACGGCTACGAGACCGTCGTGACCCCGCTGCCCCGCAACGGCGCACGCAACGGGACACGCAGTTATGCCAGTTTTCGGGAGACGCGCGATTCGACTTGACAAGCGCGTTCCACCAGCAGGTATAATCTTCTCAGCACCAAAGGAGGTCTATGCCGATGGACTACAAACTAACTGAGCGTGAGCGGAACATTCTGCATCTCTTCGCGCAAGGACAGGAGTCCGAAGCGATTGCCGAACAGTTGGGGATTACCACGGAACAGGTCGAACAAGCCTCGCTGAATGTCCTTTACAAGCTCTTTGGCAGCTCGCTCAACCACGCCCTCGACGCCGAAGCCCCCGCCGAAGAGCGCGAACTCGTCGGAGTGTAAGAAGGTAAATACGCTGTATCCTGTCGCGAGACGCCCCTGAGAGTTTCAGGGGCGTTCTCTCCTTATTTAAAGTAGACGATTTGGCGTTGCGCCATTTCGTTGGACGGGTCGCGTCGCAGTACCTCCTCCAGCTCGCGTTTCGCTTCGGGTTCGTAGCCGAGCATCGAGTAGGTGAGTGCGAGGTCTAATCGCGGCTGGATGGCTTCGGGGTTGAGGCGGACCGATGTTTCCAGCTCCTGAATGGACTCGTCAAATAATCCCGTGAAGCAATACACCAATCCCAGCAGGTGGTGCGCTTCTGCCGAGTGCGGGTTGCGCTGGAGCGCCTGCTTGAGCAGTTGCTCCGCCTCCTCATAGCGCCCTTCGTTTTTGAGCGCGAACGCCTGTTCAATCAGTTGTTTAGGGTCGCCCATGTCTCGTGCCTACCTCCTATAGATAATCACCGATAAATGCTACTGTGGTGCACGAGCGGCGTCTCCACCGTCTCAGTATTATACCCCAATTATGCGCTGTTCAAGGGGTACACTTTGGGGGCATGCTCAAGGTCTATCTGGTGCGTCATGGGCAGACGGCGTGGAACCAAGTGGGGCGTATTCAGGGGCACTCGGACACGCCACTCGATGCGATTGGGCGTCGTCAGGCGTCGCAGGCGGCGCGCTGGCTCGCGGAGCGCGTGCAACATCCCCGCGCCATCTACAGCAGCGACCTCCAACGCGCGTTCCACACGGCGCAAGCGATTGCCCAAGCCGTGAACGCGCCGTTGCATCCAGACCCCGCCCTGCGCGAACGCCACTGGGGACTGTGGGAAGGTCTCACCAGCGCGGAGGTGCAGCAGCAGTTCCCCGACCATCACTTCACCTACCTCTACGACCCGATGGTGGGAACCCCGCCCGACGCCGAGCCGATGAGCGACTTTTGGACGCGCGTGCAATACTTCGGACAACGCCTGCTGCAGACTCACCCCGACGGCGAGGTGATTGTGGTAGGGCACGGCGGCAGCCTGCGCATCCTACTATGCGAGGCGCTCGCCGGCGATGTGCAGACCTATCGACGCATCCGCTTGGACAACGCCAGCGTCTCTATCGTGGAGCGCACCACCGAACGGCTCTATGTCAGCCTGCTCAACTACACCGACCACCTGATAGACCCCTCTGTGGACGGCTTTTAGCGGTTTTGGGGTAGCGTCGCTATCAGTTCGGGGATGGTGACAAATCGGAATCCGCGCTGGCGCAAGGCGTGTATCAGTTCGGGCAACGCGTCGGCGGTGTGGGGATAGGTGTCGTGCAAGAGTAGGATGCTTCCGTTATGTGCGCGGCGTGCGTAGCGGTGCGCGCAGGAAGCGTGCGTGCGCATCGGTCGTTCTGGCTCGCCCAGCACGGTCGCCATCACAAGGGGCATCTGCCAGCGTTGCACGGCGCGACGCACACGCTCGTTCTGCGCCAGATACGGCGGTCGATAGGCGACTAACTTCACGCCTGCCCGACGCGCCAAAATCTGGCAATCGCGTATCTGCCGCCACACCTGCTCCTCCGTCAAATCGGTCTGCCGCTGGTGGTCGTAGCTGTGGCAGCCGAGCGCGTGCCCTTCCGCCGCGATGCGCTGCGCCAGCTCGGGATGACGCTTTAGCTTCGCACCCACCACAAAAAAGGTGGCTCGCACGCCCTCGCGTCTCAAGATCTCCAAGATGCGCGGCGTGGTTTCAGGGTCGGGTCCGTCGTCGAAGGTGAGTGCGACGACGGGCGCGCGCGGATTGCCTCGCCACAGCACGCCCTCGCGCGTCATCAGATGCTCGCCGCGCATACGCAACTGCCAATATTCCACACTCAGCAGGCGCGAGCGCATCTCGCCCGTCAAGTCGGGCAAAAAATAGTACAGCAATAGCACTATGCAGAGCGCATCTACCCCAATTGCCCAACGCACTGAGGTATTATACCCTTATCATGAAAAGCGTGGTCATCTCTCGGCATAAACTGTTGCCGGCTCAGGAAACGGCGTTGCAAGCGTTAGGCGCGGAGGTGGTGGAAATCTGCGAGCAATACAATCCCAAAGTCGATAATCCGCGCTGGGAAGCGCAGGGGGTGGAGGCAGTGTTCACAGTCGCGCTGCCGCCGAGCTTGCTGGCGAGCCTCTGTGGTCCGTTCCGCGTGTTCATCTTCGAGATGGAGAGCATCGGCACGACGACGGACGAGGCGGAAGCGAAACGCTGGCGTGCGGAGAAGCCTGAGGCACGCATTTACCTCCCCGCGCTTGAGGGGAGCCTGCGACTGCTGGAGTTCCAAGCGGTTTACGAACTCAGGATCAAGATACAAAACAAGCGCGTGTGGTCAACGCGATCGTGAATCGGGTACTCTTATATGGTGCGGTCGGACTTGGCGCGTGTCGGCGCGGTGCTGCTGATTGGGGTCGCGCTGCTGATTGTGGGGTTGCGGTTCCTGCAGGCGCGCTTCTTGGATAGGGGGCACTATCTGATACAGGCGCGGTTCGCCGACGCGCGCAACATCTCGGCGGGCGCGAAGGTGCTAATGGCGGGCGTGCCGGTCGGCTTTGTGCGTGGCGTATCTTTGGAGGGCGCGCCTCCCAAAGCCACGCTCACCCTCGCCATCCGCGACACGGTGCGCATTCCGCAAGGCTCCACCGTGCGGCTCTCAGGCGGGCTGCTGCTGCCGGGCGAGACGCGCGTGGAGATTATCCCGCCTGACCAAGTGTTGGGCTACCTTGCGGCGGGCAGTGTGGTGGAGGGCGAGCCGCCGTTCGATTTCAGCCGCGCGTTTGACCAGCTCGCGCCTGCGGTGGAGGCGACCTTGCAAGAGGTGCAGCGCACCCTCGCCGCCGCGCGCGCCCTGCTCGAAGACTCTCAACTGCGCGACTCGGTGCAGCAGACGCTCCAATCGGTGGAGCAGGCGACGCGCCAGACCACGCGCCTACTCGCGCAGGCGGAAGGGCTGATGACGGAGAACCGCGCCTCTATCCGACGCATACTCGCCAACGCCGCCGACGCCACCCGCGAGCTGAACCGCGCCTTGCAGACCGCCCATCAACTCTTGCAAGACCCGCAGCTCGCCAACGACCTGCGCGAAACGCTCGCACACGCGCGCGCCAGCGCCGAACGCGCTGAGCAGATACTCAGCGAACTGAACCAACTCGTCGCCGACGAGCAGCTCCAAACCGACCTGAGAGCCACCCTCTCGAATGTGCGCGCCGTCAGCGAACGCGCCCTCGAGTTAGCCGACAAGACGGGCGCAGTGATAGACAACGCCGAGACGCTCACGCGCAACCTGAACGATACGCTCAACGAGGCGAAACCCATCCTGCAGCAGGCGGGCGAGTCGTTCCGCAAGGTGAACGAGTCGCTGGAGAGCTTCGCCAGCGCACGCACCTTCGGCGTCCAAGACGCCGCCTACCAGCTGGAGATGGGCTACAACACCGCGCGGCAACGCTACCGCACGGATTTGACGGCGACCTTCTACCTCAGAAACCAGTCTCAGCTGCGGATTGGGCTGTACGATTTCACCGAAAGCGACCAGCTGATTGCGCAGTATGGGGTTCCGCTCCGCGAGAATCTGCTCTTGCGCTACGGCATCTACGGCGCGAAGGCAGGTTTTGGGGTAGACTATAAGTTCGGCGAGCAAGGACTGCTGACGCTGGACCTGTTCGACCCAAACAACTGGCGCGGGCAAGCGCGCTTGCACTGGCGCGTGTCGGAAGGCGTATGGCTCTGGGGCGGACTCGATAGCCCCTTCCGCTACAATCAGCCCGCGTTCGGACTACGCATTCAACGCTAAGGAGGCAAGAACGATGGAAGTCATCTTGACGCGAGATGTGCCGAATTTGGGCAAAGCGGGCGATTTGAAGAAGGTGGCAGGCGGCTACGCGCGGAACTATCTGATTCCGAAAGGCTGGGCAGTACCTGCCACGAAGGGCAATCTCAAGGCGCGCGCGGAGCAGGAGCGCGTGCGCCTTGAGCGCGCCGAGCAAATCCGCCAAGCCGCCCGTGAAACCGCCGCCAAACTGGACGGGCAAACCGTCGCGGTTCAGGGGCGCACCGCGCCGAACTCCACCAAGCTCTTCGGCGCGATTACCCCCGACGCCATCGCCCAAGCCATCCAGCAGCAGCACGGCGTGCGCGTGGACAAACGCACCATCGACCTGCTGGAGCCAATCAAGATGGTGGGAACCTACACCGTGCCCATCCGCTGGGACGCCGAGATTGCGGCGACCATCACGGTGGAGGTGCAAGGTTCGGGCGAGTAGCAGGGCTACTTCAGCGGCGGCTGCTCCGCAATCAGGTGCGGGCTCTGGCGGAAGGCGCGAGGCGTCTTGCCGAACCGCTCGCGGAACACGCGCGAGAAGTGGCTTAGGCTTAGGTAGCCGACCTCCAGCGCAATCTCGGAGACGTTTAGGTTCGTGCTGACCAAGAGCGCGGCGGCGCGACGCAACCGCAACTCGGTCAGGTACTCCGACGGGGAGCAGCCCATCGCCACGCGAAACAATCGCTGACACTGGCGCGGGCTTACATGCAAACGCTGCGAGACCTTCTGCAGGGCGTTCGGGTCGCTCAGGTGGCTCTGCAGGTACTCTAAGGCGGCTTGCAAGCGGCTCTCGTCGGGCGCGACGACCACCTCCGGCTCGGCAAAGCACAGGAAGGCGACCAACTCGCGCAGCTTGCCCTCGTAAAAGAGCCGCAAGCTGCCCACAGGGGGCGGCGTCAGCAGCGATTCCACCACGCCCTGCAACAGGGGATGGCTCACCAGCAGGTAGAGTGTCTGGGGCAGCGCGGTCTCGCCCCGCACGAACGACGCCAACTCGGGCAGCACGCGCCCCGCGTCGGGTGCGAGCCACTCGCGGAGAACGCTCGGCTCCACACGCACAATCAGGTGATGGTGCAGGTAGCGCATATCGCTGCGGAGCGTGCGCGGACAGACCAGATGCTCGGGGTCGGGCGGGCGCAGGCTCAACACGAACTCCGCCCAGCCCGTATCGCTCTCGAACTCCTGCGCGGCGGTGGGGTCGTCGGAATAGAACCGACGCTCATACACCAACGCGTGCCTGCCCTGATATAAAAGCCTCGCCCCCACAGGCGCGTCCTGCGCCGCAGGCGACGCAACGATGGCAGTCATCGCATTCCAGTATACCCTACCGACGCTTGCCGAACGGCGACCACTTGCGCTTTTGCATCCGCTGCTGGAACTTGGTCATCTGCTTCATCAGCTTGCGCATCTCGAACAGCTGGTTCACCAGCGCGGAGACCTCTTCCAGCTTTGTGCCGCTGCCACGGGCGATGCGCATCTTGCGGCTGTAGTTGATAATCTCTGGCTGGCGTCGCTCTTGGGGGGTCATCGACAGGATAATCGCCTCCGCGCGTTTGAGGGCGCGATCGTCGATGGCGGCGTCGCCCAGCTGACTCTTGATTTGGTTGAAGCCGGGCAACATCTTGACGAGCTGTTCGAACGGTCCCATCTTGCGGATTTGTTGCATCTGTTGGAGCATATCCTCGAAGTCGAAGCTCGCCTCGCGCATCTTCTTTTCGAGGCGTTTGGCTTCCTCCTCTTGCATGGTCTGCTCCACGCGCTCGATGAGCGAGAGCACATCGCCCATGCCCAAGATTCGGCTGGCGATTCGGTCGGGGTAGAAGGGTTCGAGGGCGTCGGCGCGTTCGCCCATGCCGACGAATCGCACGGGTTTGCCCACGACGGCTTTGACGGAGAGCGCGGCGCCGCCGCGTGCGTCGCCGTCCATCTTACTCATAATCACGCCAGTCAGCTCCAGCCGTTCGTGGAACGCCTGCGCGACGCTGACGGCTTCCTGACCGGTGGTGGCGTCGACGACGAGGAGCGTCTCGTGGGGTTGCAGTGTGGCGTGTATGCGCTGCAGTTCGTCCATCAGCGCCCCGTCCACCTGCAGGCGTCCGGCGGTGTCCACGATTAGCACATCGCAGCCGTTGGTGCGGGCGTGTTCGAGGGCTTTCTGTGCCGTGCGCACGGGGTCGCTCGTGCCTGCTTGCTGCGGCGTGAACACAGGGACGCCCACCTGTTGCCCCAGCACTTCGAGCTGCTTGACGGCGGCGGGGCGTTGCAGGTCGCACGCCGCCAGCATTGGGTTGCGCCCTTGCGACTTCGCCCAGCGTGCCAACTTGGCGCAGGTGGTGGTCTTGCCCGAGCCTTGCAGTCCGCACATCAGGAACACGGTGGGCGGGCGCGTCGCCCAGCGAATCGGCGTCGCCTCGCCGCCCAACAGCGCAATCAGCTCGTCGCGCACGATGCGTATCACCTGCTGGTCGGGCGTCAGGCTTTTCAGCACCTCCTCGCCCACCGCCTGCTCGCGGATGCGACCGATGAACTCTTTCACCACGCGAAAGTTCACATCCGCCTCCAGCAGGGCGAGCCGAATCTCGCGCAACACCTCGTCGACGGTCTTCTCGTCCAGACGCCCCTTGCCTCGTATCCGCGTAAACACGCCCTGCAACTTCTCCGTCAGGCTCTCGAACATAGCAAGTTAAAGATACCCCTTCAAGCGTCGCTTGCTGTGGAGACGCCAACGGTATCTGGTCAGGTACACTTATGGCGCATCGTATGAGGTACGCGCTATGAAAACGCAGGAGAACTGTCGCGCACAGGTACGCGCAGTGTTGGAAGCGTTGAAACAGGTTGCGCCGAATGCGCCGTTGTTAGCGTTGGGGCAGACAATCTTCTGGGATGAGCCGATGAAGCTCGCTCTGCTGGACGCCCTACGCGCGGTGGACCCCCGTTGGCAGATGCTGTTCGGTGTGCATGACACCGACTATTTCGCCCGTTTGCATACACGCCTGTTGCCTCAGCATGCTCAGGTGGTAGGCGACTATGCGCTGTTGCCGCACAACGACGGCACGACGCGCTCGCTGTGGTCGGCGGCGGGCGAGATAGCGCAGCTCTTCGGCAGCGAGACCGTGCCCACCCTGCGGATGTTCGCGCAATACGGTGGTCGTGTGGAGCGGGTCGCGCGTTCGTGTGCGGCGGGCAAACACGCCTTCATCGACGCGCTCACGGAAGCGTGGGGTTGGCGTGGGTTGGTCGCGCAGGCGTCTGCGCCGCGCCCCGTGTACGAGATACCCTTGCGCGAAATCGCCCCCGCGCTGGACGCCCTGCTGGAGTTCGGCTTCGACGGCACATGCGCGTTAATCGGCGACCCCGCTGCCCGTACGCGCGCATGCGCGTGGGCAGCGCAGATGCGTCAGCGCGTGCAACAGCTCGCACAGGCACTGCCTGACGCCTCGCTCGCCGATTTATATGCGCAGATTTACCCTGAGCTGCTGCAGTCGCTGCACGGCGACGCGCTACCCGACACAATCCGATTCACGCGCACGACCGAGCTGCTGCGTTTCAACACGCAGACTGCGCCGCTGCCCCGATTCGAGTTCGTGAACACTTTTTTGAATCCGAGATATCGTCGCGCGTGTGAGGAGGCTTACAATCACGCAGTTGCGGGCGCGCCCATCTATCCGCTGCATGAGTTCGGCGAGGGCGCGCTGCCGTTCGACTTGCTGATTCCCAAGTTGGGGCGCGGTACGCTGCTGCTCACCGACCGCTACCTGTGTGTGTTGACCCCAGAGCCGCTGATTATGCGCTTGCAGCAGCCGATTCGCGATGTGCAAGGGCTGGCGCAGGCGGTGGAGCAAGCGTGGGGCGGCTCGTGTACGCTGGTGGGCAAGGCGATTACGCTGATTACAATGTTGGCGCGTGAGTTTGTGTTCGTGTTCAACGAGCGCGGCTCGCCCTACCTAACACGCACGGCGCAGATGCACGGCGCGTTGCGCGCGGCGGGCGTGCCGTTGCAAGTGAACCCGA
The DNA here is from genome assembly GCA_046294565.1 of Fimbriimonadales bacterium. Classification (GTDB taxonomy): domain Bacteria; phylum Armatimonadota; class Fimbriimonadia; order Fimbriimonadales; family GBS-DC; genus GBS-DC. Next base: position 3,048 of record JBKBKS010000059.1, on the reverse strand, counting down.
TTGTGCGCTTGACCTACCCCACTTGGGACGCGCTCGGCTCTGCCGATTGCCTCTCGCTGCGCTTGTCGGAGCATTTGGTGCACGCGTTTGGCGAGCCGACAGTCTGCACCGACACTTTCGCCAAGCGTTGGCGTAGCGTGGTGGAGTCGCAGCGTGCGCTGCTGGCGCGTTTAGCTTCGATTCGCAGCCCACGCGCGCTGATGGCGTTGCTTGCCGAGCGCGAGGGTGCATCGTGGCAAGCTCGACTGCAAGAGTATGAGGCGATACACGCCCGCCTCGCCGAGACGGTCGGCGCATGGGCAACGATGTTGCGTCGGCAAGCGCACGCACTGCACGCCGAACGGCGCGCGCTGATTGCCGAAATTCAACAGCATCCCAAACGCTTCGCTGCGCTTGCGCCCCGCCTGCGCGAGTTGAAAGTGCGCATCAAGCGGCTCAACGCAGAGCGGCTGCGCGTGGCGAACGCCCCGGAAGCGCAGGCGTTGCGCGCTCGCGCCGACGCGCTGGAGTGCGAGGCGGAACACGCACGGCTGGAACTTATCCGCAGCGCATTCCTCACCAGCGAGGGGTTGCCGCAAACGCACGCGCGACCCGCCGCATGGTGGCTGCTGCTGCTCTCGCCCCAGTGGTTCCACGCCTGCGCCGAGAGCTTACACGCGCGATTGGAAAACCTATAGCCGCCTCAGGTATCTTATAACTATGCGATACGGAGTGCGAATAAGCGCAATCAGCTGGTTGGCGATGTTGCTGCTCTTGGCGAGTTGCACCCAAGCGCAGAACAGCGCGCCCAAATACGACGCCGACCTCATCTTCGGCTACGATAAGACCCTACCGCTCAGCCCCCAAGAGACCCCCGCGGAAGAGACCGCGCTCTACCGAGTGATTAAGGTGACCTATCGCAGCGCGCGCGACCAGCGTGTGCCTGCCCTGCTGATTTTGCCCAAGAATCGCGGCGAGGCGAAGCTGCCGTGCGTCATCCTCATGCATGGCTTGGGCAGCGATAAACGGATGTTCGAGATGCTTTGGGGACCGTTGACGCAGGCGGGGTTCGCGCTGTTCGCCATCGACGCGCAGTATCACGGCGAACGCAAACCTGCCGATAACCTGCCGTTCTTCGGGCTGTATCCCTATCGCGCACGCGACGCGCTGATTCAGACCGTGATCGACCTGCGTCGCGGCGTGGACTACTTGCAGACGCGCTCCGAGATTGACCCCGACAAGATTGGCTACATCGGCGCGAGTATGGGCGGGATTATCGGCTCGATGTTCGCAGGGGTGGATACGCGCGTGAAAGCCCCGATTTTGCTGGTGGCGGGGGGCGACTGGCGGGTGCTGATGGAGAAGAGCGCGCTGTCGATGTGGCGCGACGCTGCGAAAAATAATCCCCAGCAGATGGAAGAGGCGCTGCGCGTGATGGATGTGGTCGACCCTGTGAACTGGGTGGGGCGTATCGCGCCGCGCCCTGTGCTGTTCATCAACGGCGACGCGGACGATGTCGTGCCTGTGGAGTCCAACAAGGCGTTGCACAACGCGGCGGGCGAGCCGAAGAAGATTGTCTGGTACAAGGGCGGGCATGTGCCGCCGCCTACCGACTGGTTTACCGTGATTGGCGAGGTGACGCGCTGGCTGAACACGCATCTAAAGGGCGAGCCGAGCGCATCGGCGAGGCGCGGCTGGCTCCCTCGCTGGGAGGTCTGGCGCGATTCAATTGTCAACCTTTCGCCCGCGATTGCGGCGTTCTTCTGGGAGTTCGCTGCCTCACTGCGCGCCTACCTCACCCAGCTCGTCCGATGAAAGCGCTCATCTTGGCGGGGGGCAAGGGCACGCGCCTGCGCCCCATCACCTTCAGTATGGCGAAGCAGCTCGTGCCTGTCGCCAACAAGCCTGTGCTGTTTTACGGGCTGGAGGCGATTGCCGAAGCGGGCGTCCGCGAGGTGGGGATTATCGTGGGCGACACGGCGATGGAAATCCAACACGCCGTATGCGACGGCAGCCGATGGGGCGTCCAAGTAACCTATATCCCCCAACCCGAACCGCTCGGACTTGCCCACGCCGTGCTGACCGCCGAAGCCTATCTCCAAGAGGAGCCGTTTATTATGTACCTCGGCGACAACCTCATCACCTCCAGCCTCAAGCCGCTCGTGGAGGCGTTCGAGGCTCGCACGCCGAACGCGCTCATCCTGCTGGCGGAAGTGCCCAACCCGCACGAGTTCGGCGTGGCAAAGCTGCAGGGCGAGCGAGTCGTGCGCCTGATTGAGAAGCCTCAGCAACCGCCCAGCAACCTCGCGCTGGTGGGCGTGTACCTGTTCGATAAGCACATCTTCCAAGCGGCGCGCGCCATCCAGCCCTCGTGGCGCGGCGAACTGGAAATCACCGACGCCATCCAGTACCTCATCGACAACGGCTACACCGTCGAGTCGCAACAAATCACGGGCTGGTGGAAAGACACGGGCAGCCTCGACGCGCTGCTGGAAGCGAATCGGCTGGTGTTGGAAGACTTGCGACCCTCGAACGCAGGCGTCTGTGAAGCGACCGAGATGCACGGGCGCGTCGCCGTCGGCGCAGGCAGCGTGTTGAAGCGTTGCACAGTGCGCGGACCAGCGATAATCGGCGCGAACTGCCACTTGGAAGACTGCTACATCGGCTCCTTCACAGCGATTGGCGACGGCGTGCGCCTCGTCAACTGCGAGGTGGAATACAGCATCATTTTAGAGGGCAGTCGTATCGAGAACATCAACACGCGCATCGAGGGTAGCCTGCTGGGGAAGAACGCTGTCGTGCGCGGCAGCGCGAAACGCCCACGCACCCTGCGCCTGATGCTCGGCGACAGCAGCCTCGTGGAGACCCCATGAGGTCTAACAATCCCGCTCACGCCATCAGCATCCCCCACGCACACGGCGAACCTCGTGTACCCCTGGCGAGACCGCTGTGTCTGCACGAATCCCTGACACGCTCGCAGGAGTCGCCCCAAACGCTTCGTATTTAACCGCAAGGAGGCAACGATGCCTTACCCAGCGGTGTTCGTAGGACGAAAGCCTTGTTGCACCC
>JBKBKS010000058.1:0-13384 GCA_046294565.1 Fimbriimonadales bacterium | reverse complement strand
ACCCCCTTCTCTGAATGCAGCGCGGTGATGGGCGTTGTCGGGCGCAGTAGGGGCAGACATGCAAGTGTGCCCCTACACTGCGCCATCCCAGGAGGAATCGTCTTGAAGAAACATATAATAGGACGCTAACTCCTCAGGGACTCACAGGGGATCGTGTAAAGTGCGGACGAGACGTCCGCGTTCCCAGAAGGCGCTCAGAAGGCGTTTCAGAAGGCGTTCAGAAGGCGCTCTCATGTGCAATCGTTTGCACGCTCCCTGTAAACTTTTTTTACACCACACACGGCGCGGCGGTGGCAGCAAGTTCTCGACCAGGTACAATCCTGCTGTCGATGCTCGCCTACGAAGTGATTAAGCGCACAGTCGATAGCCTCGTCGCGGCGGTGGGGCTGCTGATTCTTGCGCCGCTGTTCGTGCTGATTGCGGCGCTGGTTAGGCTCGACTCGCCAGGCAGTGTCTTTTTTGCGCATGAGCGGGTGGGGCGCGGCGGACGCAAGTTCAAGGTGCTGAAGTTCCGCACGATGATTGCCGACGCCCCCAAGCGCGGCGCGTCGATTACCGCAGGGCATGACCCCCGCATCACGCGCGTGGGCAGAATCTTGCGCCAAACGAAGCTGGACGAGCTGCCCCAGCTCTGGAATGTGCTGAAAGGCGAGATGAGCTTGGTCGGACCGCGCCCCGAAGTCGAGAAATATGTGCAACTCTGGGAGCCTGCCCTGCGCGAGATTGTGCTGAGCGTGCGTCCGGGCATCACGGGGCTGACGCAGATTCGCTATCGCCACGAGGAGCGCCTGCTCGCCCAACACGCCGACCCCGAACAGTATTATCGCGAGACGCTGCTGCCGTTGAAGTTGCAGTCGGATGTGGAGTATGTGCAGCGGCGGAGTTTGTGGTTTGATGCATGGCTGCTGGCGCGGACGGCAGTGGCGCTGTTCGAGCGAGAGCGCACGCTGTCGCCCGAAACGCACGGCGAATCCCCATAAGGTATACTTGCGCCGACGATGCAGGCGATTTGTAAAGCGCAGTCTGGCGCAGGACTGACCATATGCGAGGTTGCTGAACCCAGTGTAGGCAGAGGAGAGGTGCTGGTGCGCGTCGTGCGCTCCTCGATTTGCGGGACGGATTTGCACATCTATCAGTGGGACGCTTGGGCAAGCAGCCGACTGAAGCCGCCGCTGATTGTGGGGCACGAGTTTTGTGGGTATGTGGAAGCCGTCGGCGCGGATGTGACCAGCGTGCAAGCGGGCGACTTCGTGGCGGCGGAGAGCCACATCGTGTGCAGCGCGTGCAAGCCGTGCCGATTGGGGCAGGCGCATGCGTGCGTCCATACGCGCATCTTGGGCGTGGATGTGGATGGCGGGTTCGCGCCCTATGTCGTTATCCCCGCGCCGAACGCCTGCCAAACCGACCCCTGCCTGCCCCCCGAAGTCGCTACAGTGCAGGAGCCGTTGGGCAACGCGGTGCACACCGTGTCCGCCGCCGATGTGCGCGGCGCGACGGTGCTGATTACAGGTTGCGGCGCGATTGGGCTGTTTAGCATCGGCGTCGCCAAAGCGTTGGGCGCGGCGCGCGTGATTGCGACCGAGGTGCGCCCCTACCGCGCCGAGCTGGCTTTGCGGATGGGCGCGGACGCCGTGCTGAACCCTGCGACCGACGACGCGCTCGGATACCTGCTCAACGCCACCGACAACTGGGGCGTGGATGTGGCGATGGAGATGTCGGGACACCCCGCCTCGCTTGAACTCATCACGCACGCCATCCGCCCCGGCGGCGAGGTGTGCCTGCTGGGGCTGTTCGGTCAGCCCGTTCAGGTAGACTTGAACGCGCTTATCTTCAAAGGCGTAGAAATCCACGCGATTATCGGCAGACGACTGTTCCACACTTGGGAGCTGATGCAGAACCTGCTCTATTCGGGCGCGCTGGATGTGCGCCCCGCGATTACGCATGTGCTGCCATGGCGCGAGTACGAGCATGCGTTTGAACTGATGGCGTCGGGTCAGTCGGGCAAGATTGTGCTGGACTGGGAGGCGTAGATGCGCATCGCTGCGCTGGACTATGGGGCGAAGCGCGTGGGCGTCGCGGTTGCCGATACGGAAGTCGGCATCCCGTTCCCCGCCGCCGTGCTGCCCAACGACTTGGAGCAGATTGCTCGGTGGCTGCAGCAGGAGCGGATTGAGCATGTGGTGGTGGGCGCGCCCTATCTGATGTGGGGCGAGCGAGGCGCGCGCGTCGCCGAGGTGGAACGCTTCGCCGAGCAGCTGCGCGAGCGGATCAACCTGACGATTGAGCTGTTGGACGAACGGCTTACCACCCAAGAAGCCGAACGCCGCCTGCGCGAGAGCGGTTCCAAACGCGCGTCGCGCAAGCCCGCCGTCGACGCCCTTGCCGCCGCGCTCCTGCTGGAGACCTACTTGCGACGATTGGATGCAGACGCATAAGACGCGGCGCTTCCCACCACCGCACGGACCCGCCCCACGATAGTCCACCCTGCAACTTTACAGTCTCCCGACCCAAGCAAATGTGGAAACATGCGCTTGGAGATCGCCATGCGTCTTGGACTGGGGCTGGTCAGTTGGATGAGTGTGTGGTGCGCTTTCGCGCAGGGGGCGCAAGACTTTCCGATTGCTTACGATGCGGAGCGCGACGCCTACTATGTGGCGGATGAGTGGGTGATAGGGTTGGAACCGCACGCGTCCACCGCGTTGGCGCAGCAAGCGATGCACTGGGTGGGTCAGCTGCGCGAGTCCCAAACGCCGCTGCTCGCCAGCGTGCTGCGCGTGGATCCACGTCTGAACCCCGACAGCGTGCGCGAGTTCTTGCTATCGCTGCCGGGCGTGCGCTCTGTGGAGCGCAACTACCTCGTCTTCACTTGCAACACCCCCAACGACCCGCTGTTCGGTCAGCAGTGGGGGTTAGCGCGGATAGGCGCGACGCAGGCGTGGGCGATTTGGCAACTCCAGCGCACGATATATATCGCCATCTTAGACACGGGCATCGACGCCACGCATCCCGACCTGTCGCAGAAGATGCGTCGGCACAGCAACGGTTCGGTGTACGGCTACAACGCCCTCAACAACACATCCAACGCGCACGATATGCAAGGGCACGGCACACACTGCGCAGGCATCGCTGGCGCGCACACCGACAACGGCGTCGGTATCGCAGGCGTGGCGGCGTGGAACGCCAACCTCGTCAGCGCACAGAGCGCTGTGCAACTGATGCCCGTCAAGGTGCTGAACGATCAGGGCTACGGCACGATGGCGGATGTGTCGCGGGGGGTCGTCTGGGCGGCGGACAACGGCGCACATGTGATTAGCCTCAGCCTCGGCAGTACCGCAGGCACGCAACAGCTCCAAGACGCGGTGAACTATGCGTGGAATCGCGGCTGCGTGGTGGTCGCGGCGGCGGGCAACAACGGCACGAACACCCCCTTTTACCCCGCGTATTACGAGAACGCTCTCGCGGTGGCAGCGACCGACCCCAACGACACGCTCACCTCCTTCTCGCAGTACGGCGAGTGGGTGGACATCGCCGCGCCTGGTCAGGCAATCCTCTCCACCGTGCCGAACGGCGGCTACGAGAGTTGGAGCGGCACATCGATGGCGTGTCCGCATGTGGCGGGCGCGGCGGCGCTCCTCTGGTCGGCTGCGCCGAGCCTCACGAACCAGCAGATACGCCACGCGCTGGAGAGCACCGCCGACCCGTGCCAGCCCTACTGGTTCGGCGGCATCGGCGCGGGCAAGGGACGCCTGAACCTGCATCGCGCGTTGCAAGCCGCGCTGCAGATGGAAAGCGCGCCCTCCGTCAGTCAACTCAGCCTAAACGCGAACACGGTGCAGGCGGGTGGAACCGTGCGCGGCACGGTCGCTTTGAACCGTCCTGCAGGCGTGGGCGGCGTCGTGGTGCAGCTGAGCAGCAGCAATCCGAACTTGGCGTGGTGCGCCGCGACGATTACCATCCCTCAGGGGCAGACCACAGGCGCGTTTGATATTGCCACGAACGCTTCGGGGATGGGCAGCGTGTCCATCACGGCGTCGGCAGGGGGCGCGTCGCGTTCGGCAACGCTGCAGGTGGTCTCCCCTTATCGTGTGCAGGCGCTCACCCTTTCCCCAACCGCCGTAATCGGGGGTCAATCCTCGACGCTAACGGTGCGTTTGAACACCCCTGCGCCCAGCGGCGGCATCCAAGTACAACTGCAAAGTAGCCACGCCGTCGCGAGTCTGCCTGCGAGCGTCTACATTCCTGCTGGGCAACTCAGCGCGAGCGCGCGCGTGAATACGGCAGCGGTCGCCAGTCGCGTGCGCGTCACGCTTACCGCCTCGCTGAATGGTTCGCAGGCGAGCGCGACGCTGACCGTGAACCCGCCCGCGCCGATATCGCTCAGCCTCTCGCCCCACGCGGTGCCTGGCGGTCGCGCGGCGACGGCAACGGTCGTGTTGAACGCTTCCGCGCCGTCGGGCGGTCTGTGGGTGCGCGTGAGCCACAACCAGCCTAACCGTGTCTGGACGCCGAGCACGGTCTATGTGCGTGGGGGTATGCGCTCCGTGCAGTTCACGGTGCAGACCTCCGCGGGGCGCGGCGCGGTGGACGCCAGAATCACTGTGTCCACCGACGGCGGCTCGCGTTCGGCGATATTGCGCGTGCGCTAACCGCTACTTCGCCTGCTCCACAATCTGTTGGGCAATCAGCGCGATTTCGGGGCTAAGCACGCCTTCAGGGGGCGTGTTGGCGCGGATGCACTGGAGGAAATACTCGGCGGCGTTGCGTGCGCCTTCAGGCAGCGGTTCGGGCGTTTCGTAGACCGCCTCCGCGCCGCGCCGATGGATGCGCACCTTGCCGTCCATCACGCCTGCCGTCGCCTCCGTGCCGTACACAATCGGGTTCGGCGCGCCGTCAGAGCCTATCTGCGACCATGTGGCTTCCAGAACGGCAATCGCTTTGGGGTAGCGTGCAAGCACGACGGCGTTGTCGTCGGCGATGGAGTAATCTTTGGTGAGGTTGCCGCGCGTCGATAGCACGGTTTGGGGCGCGCCCAGCAGGTACGCGCTCATCACGGCGCCATAGCAAGCGAAATCCGCCAGTGCGCCCGCGCCGTTGAGGTGTTCGTCGTAGAGCCACTCCACAAAGTAGGGGTCGCAGCCGATTTCGCGCGGTCCCGCGTGCCCTGCGCGGAAGCGAAACTCCACAATCGCGCCGAACTCGCCCCGCTTGGCGCGTTCCAGCAGGTTCTGGATGGCTGGGTTCCAGCGCGTGGGCCAGTTGATCATCAACATGCGGTTCGCCGTACGCGCGGCGTGAAGCATCTGCTCGGCGTCGGCGAGGTCTGCCGCCATCGGCTTTTCCACCATCACATGCGCGCCGCGTTGGAGCGCCTCAATCGCGATCGCGGCGCTGGTGCGGTTGTCGGCGCACGCCAGCACGATATCGGGCTGCTCGGCTTCCAACATCGCACGCCAATCGGAATAGGCGCGTTGGAATCGGTTCTGAGCGCGTTCCAGCAGCGGCGTGGCGTCGGCAACAGCAGTCAGCTCCACCTCCGACTGCGACGCCCACTGGTCCAGCAAGCCCCACACATGTCCGTGGGTGAGTCCTGCAACAGCAAGTTTGAATGGCATGGCAATCTCCTATTAGGGTCTCTGTTCACTGGGGCGGTTTAGCCCGAACGATTGGCGCAATCGCTCTACGATGTCGGGGGCGTGTTCGGCGGCTATCAGGCAGGTGATACGATTATGCGCATCGCTCATCTGCTCAATCGCCACGCCTGCCTCGTACAGCACCTCCGCCACTGTGGCGAACACGCCGTGCAGTTCACGCATATTCTGGGCGAAGATGGAGACCATCACTCGGCGCGGCTTGACCGACACGCGGAACCCATCGGCTTCCAACAAGGCGCACGCGCGCTCGGCGAGATCCGCATTCACTGCAAAACTCACGCCTGCGCGCTGCAACTTAATCAGAAAGATGGGAATCTCCGCCTCGCGCAGCAGGTTCAGGATGCGTTGCCGTTGCGCAGTGAGGTTCTCCGATTGCGGCGCACGCACCGACAGATAGGTCGCCTCAGGTGAGATTGTGATGTTGCTGACACCGCGCTCGCGCTCAAAACTCACACGCTCGCCTTGTACCGACGCCCAGCCTTCCCGCATAGCGGCAAAGTATACCTGAACGGGGGACTTCGGGCTAACTCGGATGTATCGGATGTTGAGATGCCTCGCTCCGCTCGGCATGACAAGCAAGCCCTGTCATTCCGAGCCGCAGCCTCTCTCATTCCGAGCTGCACCCTCTGTCATTCCGAGCCGAAGGCGAGGAATCTCAACAGGGACTTTTTCACACTCGAGCAACTTATTTCTGGGGACCTGAATTCGTTAGATTGGCAGACATAGAGCGCATGCTGGGCGCATCGTGGCAGGAGGTGGTGAAAGCATCAAAGCGCAGTCCGAGGGTTCTAAAGAAGACGCTGCAGGTATGGGAGCAGTCGTATCGGCAGACGGCCGCTGACCATCGCGCGCTGTTGGATGAGACGCTGCAGGCGCTGAAGCGTATCTTGCAGTTGGACGACATCTGTTGCCAAGCCGCAGCGTTGCACGGGTTGGGGCATCTCCACCATCCCGAAGGTTGGCAACTGGTGCAGGCATATATCCAACGCCACTGCTCGACGCTAACCGAGGACGAGATTGCGTGGATGCGCACCTGTTGCGACGGCGTTGTGATGTAGCGCGCGCCCCCACGCTTTCAGGTACACTTGAGGCGATGGTTATCGGCGTTCCGAAGGAGATTAAGCCCGACGAGTATCGCGTGGCGATGACGCCGTCGGGCGTGGAAGTGCTGACCCAGCACGGACATACGGTGCTCATCGAGCGCGGCGCAGGCGACGGCACGGGCATCCCCGATGCGGAGTATGCAGCGGCGGGCGCAACCCTCGCAGACCAAGCGACCGTGTGGCGCGACGCAGAGATGATTGTGAAGGTGAAAGAGCCGCTGCCCAGCGAGTATCCCCTCATCCGCCCCTCCCAAGTGCTGTTCACCTTCTTCCACTTCGCCGCGAGCGAGGATCTCACCCGCGCGATGGTGCAAAGCGGCGCGGTCTGCATCGCCTATGAGACGATTCAGACCCCCGATGGGGCGCACCCGATTCTGTTGCCCATGAGCGAGATTGCTGGTCGGATGGCAGTGCAGGTGGGCGCGTGGTGCCTGGAGCGTCCGATGGGCGGTCGGGGCGTGTTGCTGGCAGGCGCGCCCGGCGTGCTGCCCGGCGTGGTGGTGGTGATTGGCGCAGGCGTGGTCGGCGCGAACGCCGCGCGAATCGCCGCAGGGTTCGGCGCACGGGTGCTCATCTTGGACATCAATGTCGCTCGGCTGCGCGCCTTGGAGGAGACCCTGCCCGCCAATGTGGATACCCTCTACTCCAACCCTGCCAACCTGCGCGAAGCGACTCAGCAAGCCGACCTGATTGTGGGCGCAATCTATGTGACGGGCGGACGCACGCCCATCCTCATCAAGCGCGAGATGCTCCCCACGCTCAAGCAGGGCGCGGTGCTGGTGGATGTCTCGGTTGATCAGGGCGGATTGGCGGAGACCATCCGCCCCACGACCCATCGCGAGCCGACCTATGTGGTGGACGGCGTGGTGCATTACGCGGTCAGCAACATGCCTGGCGCAGTGGCGCGCACCTCCACCTATGCACTGACGAACATCACCACGCCCTATGTGCTGCGCCTCGCCGAGAACGGCTGGCAAGCGGCGTGTCGTAAAGACCCCACGCTACGGCTGGGTCTGAACATCGTGCAGGGCAAGGTGACGCTGCAGCCGATAGCGGAGCAGTTCGGCTACGAGTTCGTCGCGCCCGATAAAGTGCTGTAGCCTACTCCACTGTGAGGTTCCGAAACCGCTGCGCGCTGTGGTCTAAGTGCAGCAGCAGCGTTTGATACGCCCGCTCGATGCGCTGTTGGATGCGTCGGGCTTGCTCGCGTTCGGGCGCGTCTTCTGGAAATCGGTTCGGGTCGCTGCGCGTCATCAGCGCGCGGTAGGCGCGTCGTACGGCGACGAGGTCGGCGTTTTCGGGCAGTCCCAGCACGCGATAGGCGCGTTGCAGCTCATGCGGGGGCGCGGGCGCAGCGGCGGATGTGTGGGCGGCAGGCGCGTCGGGCGACTTAAGGGCGTGGCTCAACTCGTCTGCCGCCGCTTGACGCGCCGTCGCTTCCGCCGCCTCCTCGCGCAATACCCCCTCCACGCGCTCTAACAAATCGTTCCAGTGCGCTTTCGCCAATCGTGTGAGCCGTTTGCTTAGTCCCATCACTATAAGTCCCCCTGTAGTCCGAAGGCGACAAACTGAATGGTGTCAGCTTTGCCGCGCAGGGTGAAGTTGAGTCGGATGCGGTCGCCTGCGTTGCGTTGGAGCGCGACGCGCCAGCTGAGCTGCTCGGCGTGGGTCTGATACGCCAGCGTGAGCTCGGGCTGGAGCGGCAGCGTGCGTGCGTGCAGTCGCATCGCGAGCCAGTGCGCCGCGTCGATGCGTTGACCGTCGCTGTAGAGCCACTCCAGTTGCGCTTGCGCCGCGCCGAACCGCAAGATGTAGTCGGCGCCGTAGAGCGTGTCATAGCCCTGTTGCGAGCGGGCGCGTTCGGGCAGCTCCCAAATCGTGAAAGCGTGCGGGTTAATCCCAAAATGTCGCCCTACGCCAACCGATACGCCCCCATTCGCCGTACCCACACGCACATAGACGCCCTGCTGCCGATTGGAACCGTTATACAGGTACGCCACGCGCATCGGCAGATCGCCTATCGCGAACTGCGCAGGCGACTGCACCGCTGTCACACTCTCATTCAGCAGCAAGCCCGCTCCAAACGGCGCATAGAACTTACCGATGCGCCACCCCTCCAGCCGTTCGATATACGCCTCGTCCAACGCGGTGCGGTCGCGGTCGCGCTTGGGGTTCTGCAACCGCTGCGCCACATATGCTCCGTAGCCCGCCTCGTGATAGAGCTGCAAGAACACCACCGAATGACGCCCCAAATCGTCGTACCAGCGCAGGGTGGAGGTGTTCTCCTCTGCCCGCGCTTGCAGATGTATCCGTGCGCCGAAGAAGACCGTCGGGTACTGCGCCGACGCTGCGAGCAGCTGCCCAATCGCAATCGTAAGGAGCGCCAATCGTCGCATGCCTCGCCAATTGTACCCTGCACGGTCGGGCAAGCAGGTACAATTGACTGCTGTGAACCCCATCACGCTGGCGGTCGATACAGGCGGCACATTCACCGATTTCGTATTGTGGCGCGACGGGCGGCTCCACCTGCTGAAGTTGCCCTCCACACCCGACGCGCCAGAGCAGGCGATACTGGACGGCGTCCGACGCCTGCTCCCTGAGCCGCCTCCTCAAAGGTTCACCCTGCTGCACGGCACGACTGTCGGCACGAACCGCGTTTTGGAGCGCAAAGGCGCACGCACGGCGTTCCTGACCACGCAGGGCTTCCGCGATTTGCTGTTTCTGGCGCGTCAAGACCGTCAGCAGTTATACGCGCTGTCTCCCGCGCCGCGCCCCTGCTTAGCCGAGCGTGCGCTGTGTGCAGAGGTCGCCGAGCGCATCGCGCCCGACGGAACCGTGCTGCAACCGTTGGATACCAGCGCCCTCAACCGCCTGATACGCCGTTGGAAGCGTGCGGGCGTGGAAGCCGTCGCGGTGTGCCTGCTGTTCGCCTACGCGAACCCTGCGCACGAACGCGCCCTCAAACACCTGCTGGAGCCGCACTTCGCGGTCTCCCTCTCCAGCGAGGTCGCGCCTGAGTTCCGCGAATACGAACGCGCCAGCACCACCTTTCTGAACGCTTACCTGACGCCGCCGATGCGTCGGTATCTACAGACGCTGCAGCGCGAGTCGCGGGGGACGGGCGCACGGCGCGTGCTGATTAGCCACTCCTCGGGCGGGCTGATGGACGCCGCGCGCGCCTGTGAGACGCCCGTGAGTACGATTCTATCGGGTCCTGCGGCGGGCGTGATGGGCGCGTGGGCGGTCGGGCGCGGCGTCGGGGCGCACCGCCTGCTCACGCTCGATATCGGCGGCACCTCCACCGACATGGCGCTGATTGACCGCGAGCCGTTGCGCACGCCGCTCGGCGCGATTGAGGGGATGCCGTTGCGCGTGCCGCGCTTGGAGGTGCAGACCCTCGGCGCGGGCGGCGGCTCCCTCGCACGGCTCGACGCCGCGGGCGGACTGCGCGTCGGACCGCAAAGCGCAGGCGCAGAGCCTGGTCCCGCCGCCTACGGCAAGGGCGAACTGCCCACGCTGACCGACGCACACCTCGTGCTGGGGCATCTCCTGCCACAAGCGTTCGGCTTCGGACAGATGCGCGTCGACCCTGACCTGTCCGCGCGAGCGATTGAACCCTTAGCGCAGGCGTTAGGGCTATCGTTGCAGCAGGCGGCGACGGCAATTGTGGAGCAGGCGCGGGCAGCGATGACGCGCGGCTTGCGCCGAATCTCGGCAGGACGCGGCGTGAACCCCGAACGTTGCACCCTGCTCGCCTCCGGCGGCGCAGGCGGACTGCACCTGTGCGCCCTCGCGCGACTGCTGGGCGTCCAACAGTGGATTGCGCCCCCCTACCCCGGCGTGCTGTCCGCCTACGGACTGCTGTGGATGGACGGCGTCCACGAGGCGCGACGCACTGTGCTTACCCCCCTACCCGATGCGCCAATCCCACGCCTGCAGCCGACCCTGCTGGCGTTGCACGCCGAGTGTGAATCCGCCATGCACGCGCTGGGCGCGACTGGGGAAGGCTACGAAACGCACCTGTTCGCCGACCTGCGCTACGAGGGGCAGTCGTATGAGCTGACCGTGCCCTTCGACGCCGAGCGACCCGCGCACGCCCGCGCTGCGTTCGAAACCCTGCACCACACGCGCTACGGTTTCACATTGCCCGAACGCCCTGTGGAGCTGGTGAACCTGCGCATGCGCGCCGTCGTGCTGTCTCCTAAGCCTGCAGGCGCATGCTGGCAACCGCCCCACGCCACCCTACACGACCTGCCCCGCCAAGCGACCCTCTGGCTCAACGGCGAGCCTATCCGCGCGCCCATCATCCCACGCGAAGAGTTGTCGCCCGACGCGCCCGTCCCCGCGCCCGCGCTCATCGTGCAGCCCGACTCCACACTGCTGATTGAACCCGGCTGGCAAGTGGCGGTGGACAGTCGCACAGGCGCGCTCATCGGCAGGGCGACAGGCTGATTGGCGCATACGGGTACACTCTATCCCATGCACACCCAGCCCGTCCATAGGGAGGGCGCAACGCCGATTATCGAACTGCGCCACATCACGAAACGGTTCGGCAATCTCGTCGCGTGCGATCGCGTGAGCCTGCAGGTCGCCCCCGCGACGCTCCACGCGATTATGGGCGAGAACGGCGCGGGCAAAACCACGCTGATGCGCATCCTCTATGGCTACTACATCCCCGACGCTGGCGAGGTCTATCTCAAGGGCAGGCGCATGCAGTTCCGCAGCCCCGCCGACGCCATTGCCCACCACATCGGCATGGTCAGCCAGCACTACAGTATCATCCCCGAGCTGAGCGCGTTGGATAACCTCATCTTGGGCGCGGAGCCAGCAGGCGCACTGGGCTGGCTCGACCGCCGCGCCGCGCTACAAAAAGCCGAGCAACTCGCCACGACGCTCGACTTCCAACCCGACTGGCATCGCCCCGCCGCCGAGCTCAGCGTCGCCGCCCGCCAAAAACTGGAGATCCTCAAACTGCTCTGGCGCGCGGCGGAAATCCTCATCCTCGACGAGCCGACCGCGATGCTCTCCCCACGCGATATCGATGCGCTCTTTGAGACCCTGCTCCGACTCAAAGCGCAGGGGCGCACGATTCTGCTGGTGACGCACAAGCTGAACGAGGCGCTCCGCTATGCCGATTTCGTGACGGTGCTGCGCAACGGGCGCAAGGTCGCCGACGCGCCGATTGCCGCCGTCGACGCCCCCACGCTGACGCGGTGGATAATCGGTGAGCAGGAGAGTTCTTCAGGCGTCGCGGAGAGTTCTCCGAGAGCTTCGGAGAGTTCTCCGAGAGCTTCGGAGAGTTCTCCAGGCGTTGTGGTGCAAGAGAGTGTCCTTCACCTGAGCAACCTTTACATTCCCTCTGACCGTGGCGGTTGGGGGGTGCAGGGGCTGAACCTCACGCTGCGTGCAGGCGAGATACTGGGCATCGCGGGGGTGGACGGCAGCGGGCAGTTGGAGCTGATGGAGGCGTTGGCGGGGTTGCGCCCCGTAGCGAAGGGGGAAATCCTGCTGCGCGGTCAGCCTATCCAGCGTTGGAGTACCGCCCAGCGACTACGGGCAGGCATGCGCTATCTGTTTGACGACCGATTTCGTCGGATGATGGCGGCGCAGTGGAGCGTGCTGGAGAACTCGGTTTTAGGGGCGCAGCGCGACCCTGAGTTGCAGACGCTGGGCTGGTTCAAGCCGCGCGCCCTGCGCCGTCGCGCCGAGCAACTGATCCAGCGCTTTCAGGTGAAAGTGCCCTCCCTACGCGCCCCGATGGTGCAGCTGTCGGGGGGCAACCAGCAACGGTTGGTGATTGCGCGTGCGCTGTACGGGCAGCCGCGCCTGCTGATTGCCTATGCGCCCACGCGCGGCTTGGACATTCGCGGCGCGGAGGCGACCTACGCGGCGATTCGTCAAGCCTGTCGGCAGGGCATGGCGGCGCTGGTGATTGCCTTTGACTTGGACGAGCTGATGGAACACTGTGATCGGATTGCTGTGCTGTTCAAGGGGGCGATTGTGGCAGAGTTTGAGCGTGCGGAGTTCTCGCGCGAGGCGCTCGGCGCAGCGATGGTGGGCGTATCACGCGCCGAACCCGCGTAGGCGAGAGTGTTCGAGAAATCGGAAGGTGCAGGACGCACACATAAACAAGCCGCATTCATCTTTCGGCGGGGTCTTGGATATTCTGACTCTGCCATTAGTATGCATATCAAGCTCCTCAACGCGCAAGGTACAACCGAAGAGGTTTGGCACGCGGTGGTGAGTTTGAGCGGTGCGATTTTGCATCTACACCCGCAGTAGGGTAAAATAGAGGGCAGGGGTAATCCAATGCGAACGCTGGCAGAGCTTCACTTACTCACTGGAGAGATGCAACGGTGGATACGGGACTACCTGAGTGGTCGGTGTACGCGCTCAGAGATGGCGGATTGGGCGACTCGCCAGCTAAAATCATTTTCCGAGCAAGACTCGCCTACAGCGCACGATAAGCTAATTGAATACACTTTATGCCGATTTACCGATGACGACTGGACAAACGATGAGGAATACAGGGAGGAAATGCAGGATCTGCTCGTTCGTTTGGAGAATGCCGAAAAAGGAGAAGTCATCCTGCCCTAATCGCGGGCGAGGATGGCTGTTGTCGAGAAGGTT
>JBKBKS010000057.1:0-13691 GCA_046294565.1 Fimbriimonadales bacterium | reverse complement strand
TAGGTCGCGGTGTGCACATCCTGCGTGATGAACTCGCCGACGGAATGCTCTTCGTAGGCGCGGAACCACTCGGCGATGAAGCCCGATAGCCCACGCGCCTGCACGCTCGTCACCGAGAAGGGCAGCGGGATGCGCCAAGTGTCGCCCTCAGGCTCTGGCAGACGCCAAGTGCGCTCTTCGGCGGGCGTCGCCACCTCCGACGCTTTGCGCGCAGGGTACATCGTGGACAGCAGCACCACCGCCACCACCACGACCGTCGAGAAGACCGCCGACATCGAGGAGAAGTTCAGGTAGAGCTGCGGGAACCAGCCCGTGACGACGATAATCTTCGCGACCAGCTGCGCCACGAAGTAGCCCGCCACTGAGCCAAGCACCGCATACACCAGCGACTCGGCGAAGAAGAGCATCGCCACATGGTTGGGCGCAAGCCCAATCGCGCTGAAGATGCCAATCTCGCGCACGCGCTCGTACACTGAGCCGAGCATCGTGTTGAGTACAATCAGTGCGGCGATGATGATGGGCAGAATCACATACTCCAGCCCCTGCCCGCTGGTCGCCTGAATCGTGCTGTAGCGCACGGTGCGGTCGCCCAGCCCTGCGTAGAGGTTCAGCCCCAAGCGCGGCATCAGCTCGCCCTTGAGAATTTTGTAGGCTTCCTCGCGCGAGGCGAACTCCAGCGCGAGCGAGTAGATGTTCCCGCCGAGATTGATGACGGTCTCGTAGGGCATAATCACGACGCTGTCGGGTTCGAGGTGGACATACTCACGGAAGCCGCCCTGCCCGCCTTGTCGTCCCTGCGATTGCAGGCGCTGCATCAGGATGAAGTCGACTGGGGTCAGCGGCTCGGTGTCCAAGTCGGTGATTTGCTTGAACTGGGCGTTGTCCCAGACGCCGACGACGGTGTAGTCGACGCCGGCAAACTGCACGCGGGCGCGTCCCACCTCTTCTGGGCGGATGCCCAGCGCGTCGGCGGCGTTGCGCGGTAGGATAATCGCCTCACGCTCGCCCGGTTGGAGCCACCTGCCCGCGATTAATGCTTCTTGGGGGCGCGTCACCTTCGCTTCAGCAGGGGTCATGCCGACGATGGCGCGTGCGCTGAAGCGGCGGTCGGCGCGTTGGAGCGTGATGAACGCCTGCTCGCCAATTTGCGTGCCGAAGAACCATGCACGCGGGGCGACGGCACGGTCGCGCCCGAACTCGTCATACATCAGCCGGTACGCCGATTCACGCAACGGCTGCCAGTCCACCGTGCGCATCATAATGCCGTTGTAGCGCGGGGTTCCGGGCGCTGGCGCTTCGTTGAACCGCAACACATTCACGATGGAGGTGAACGACAGCACGATAAAAGTCACCAGCACGAGTGAGAGGCTGGTGAGGAAGGTGCGTAGCGGGCGTCGGCGCATGTTGGACACGCCGAGGTTGAACGCTGCCGCCGCGACGCTCATCCGCCCCACATCCGCCGTGTGCGCGCCTATCACCTGCTTCTGGATGCGCTTGAGCTGCTCCTCGAACTTGCCAGTGATGAACACGCCCACGATAATCGAGAGCGCGCCCATCGTGAAGGCGATGAACACAATCACGGGGTTGCCCGTGATGTCGAACGCGGGGTGGATGTAGCGGAACAGCAGGAACACCGCGACGAAAATCAGCGAGGCGTAGACCAACTGGCTCTTGAGGTTCGGCGCGCCGAACAAGATGCGCTCCATGAAGTAGGCGAAGGGCATCAGCAGCGCGAGGTAGAAGATGACGCCGTTGACCACATCGTTGGCGGTGGCTTTCACATCGGGGTACGCCCGCGCCGAGTAGCCCCACGACATCCGCGCGTAGACATCGAGCGCGGCGTAGTCTTGCGCTTGGAGCGCTTGGTGCGCTTTCTCCAGCGCGGCTTTGGCAAGCGCGTGCAGCTCGTTCACGCCTGGGTTCACGATACGGTGTTTGGCGAGGGTGCGGATGCGGTAGTCGTTGAGGGTGTACATATCCTCGGCGACGCGCAGCGCGGTGTAGGCAATCGCGCCGCCGCGCGCGATGAGGTCGCGTTCGGTCAGCGTCTTGGGGTCGAAGGTGGGCACGGTGAAGCCCTGCGCCTCGCGTGGGTCGCCTCCCACCAGATAGCCCTTGCCCTCTGGGTTGTCGGGCGTGCTGTTGAGCAGCAGCATCCGATCCGCGCCTGGACCTGCGCCCATCTTAATCTTGAGCCGCGCGCCCGGCTGTGAGAAGATGACCGCCACATCCTCCACATAGCTGGAGAGCGGCACATCTTTGGGCGTGGTAATCATGCCGAACATACGCGGGCGGGCGTTCGTGTCGCCGTCGTAGAGTTCGAGGGTGGTCAGCGGCGCGAGCGTTTGGGGGTCAATCAGGTCGTAGACGGCGGTCGCCACGCAGCGGAACACGATAATCGGCGTCTCCTTCTCGCCCACCGTCATCAGAATCTCGATGGGGTAGTTTTCCGCGCCTTGAATGCCTTGGTCGGGAGCATACTCAATTGCCCCTGTGTCGGGGTTGAGCTTGTAGGCGTTGATTTCGAAGGTGCGTCGGAAGTTGTAGGCGGTTATGGGGGGGATGCCGACGAAGTTGAAAGACGCCTGCTCGCGTGGGTCGGACGCACTGTCGTCCACAATCTGGAACATATTGCCGCGCACGCCCATCAAGTTCTTCATCCAGTGGCGCACCACGACGATGGAGCCATTAATCGGCGTGTTGGCGTAGAAGCTGCGGTTCGGGTCGAACAGATACACATTCCCGTAGAGCCTGCCGAAACCGCCCTGCAGTCGGATGCGCAGCCAATCGGACGGCTTCTCGATGGGGAAGCGCAGCGCGAAGTCGCCGCGCTGGTTCGGGTCGTTGAATACATGATCCAGTTGGCAGGCGATGGTGCGGGTCTGGATGGCTAAGTTCGCGATGTTGCAGTTCTCGAAGGTATCGAACGGCGTATCGACCAGCGGGCGCGAGTCTTCGATGGTGGCGAAAGTGACGCCCCACGCGCCAGCGAGTGTTGCAGCTTCGGCGTCGAAGGCGGGTCTGCCTGGAATGTAGGTGCGCCAGTAGCGTCCTTGCACGGCGTTGATGCCGTCGGCGAAGATTTTGTCGGGCGTCGTGCCCAGCACGGGGGCAATCCGCTCGGCGTGTTCACGCATCACACGCCCGATATCGGTGAAGTAGCGCTGGATGTCCTCACGCATGTCGTAGAACCAGCCCTTGTAGAACACGCCGACGCCTGTAGAGCGCGTTGCCAAGTCCAGCCCCACAAACAGGTAGATGTCCTGCTTTGCCTGTTTGCGTCCGCCGATGCGCTCGAACACATTCGGTCGGCTCCAGTCGGGCAGGCTTTTCTCGATGAACTGGCGGACGCCCTCCAGCGCTTGGAAATGCCCGCTCAGCGCGACGAACATCACACTGCGTTTCGGCGGATGCTGTTTGAACAGGCGTGCGAGTTCCAGCAGCGCAGCGATGCCTGCGGCGTTCTCCGCGCCCGGCGCGAGGCTCGGCGCGATGGAGATGGAATCATAGTATGCCGTGACGACAATCCACTGCTGGCTCAGCTCCGGGGCGCTGCCTGGGATTACGCCGACGATGTTGTACGCCTCGCGTTTTTGCCACGGCATGCGGGCGCGCACGCGGGCTTGGAGGTTGGGTCGGGTTTCGGCAAGCGCAATCAGTCGCGCGGCGTGCTGGCGTGGGAGCCAGAAGCGGGGCACATCGAGCGGGATGCCGATGAACTTCGCTTCCGCCTCGCCGCGTTGGGTGGTCTCTGGCTCGATGAACACAATCGCTCGTGCGCCCAAGCGCGCGGCGTTGAGCCAGTTCGTGCCGCAGTTGAAGTCCATCAGCACGATACTGCCCTCCACAGGCTTGCCGCGGAAGCGTAGCAGCTGCCCATCGCCGACATAGATGAGGTTGCCCTGCACGCCGTCGGGCGGCAGATGCGAGGTGCGCACCTGGTTGGGCCACAGGGGATAAATGCGGATGGCGTTCGTGCCGTTGGCGTCCCGCCGACGAACCCCGACAATCTCCAAACTTGCTCCCTCATCTACAGGAACCGTGATGGGGAACGGCTCGCGTTGCACATTTTGCAGTCCAATCGCGCGAAACTGCTGCTCGATGTAGTCGGCGGCGCGGTCAGCGCCGGGGTAGCCTGCTACGCGCGAGCCTTGCGCTGCCATCCAGCGCACTGTCTCGGCAAGGCGCGCTTCCGAGACGGCGTTGATGAGCGTTCGGTAGCGCGCTTGCACTTGCTCGATATCCAACTTTTGCTGTCCCCAAGCGAGGGCGCACAGCATGCCCAGTAGCCCAATCCAAACCGCGCGCGTGGTCATGTCGGGAATCTATGTTCGGCGCGAGTGGGAGAACTCCTGCTAAGCAAGTCAAGTAGGCGTGGGAGTGTTCGGGAAATCCAAGGGCTGTGGGGCGTCCTCTTCCGAAATATAGGGGGCGGAGCGGTAGGTTCGCAGAGGACGATGCGACGCCGCGCTTGGCGTTGTAGCGTCCGCGCCCCCACCGAGCGCTCGGCATCGTCCGTGATGGGCATACTTTACTCATGGCTGAGCTAACGGCGTTGAGTGGATTCGGATCTGCTCGCACAGCACTGCCACGATGCCCTCGCTCGCGGGGTCTACCCACTCCATTTCACCCTCTTCCGTATCTGCCTCAGCCGTTGATCGCGCCACGCACGCCCGACGCCTCCACGCCCACTCGCGTTGGTGATAATCCTGCAGGTGCTGCCAGACCGCCCGCGCCAAGTAGCCTGCCCACTTGCCCTGACTGGGATTGTAGGTGCGCACGGCTTCAGCGACACACCGCCACGCTTCGCCCAGACACTCCGCGCGCCACTCGTCGGGCTGATAGTACGGCGGGGTAGAGAAGCGTCGCACGAACCGCGCGACGACTTCACCAATCACGCGCTCGGTTTCAGGGGGTAGCGGATGCATTTCATCCCCCCCCTCGTGCGTTTCGTGTTCGGGGCGTTCGGGCATCGTCGCCATCGCCTGCAACCTCCTTACGAGGAATTCGCTACCCTGATTGTTGTTCCTGCCATGAATCACTCACTAAGAGGTGAACCATAAAGAATTCGGAGCGTCAGGGCATCTATCCTATTCCACGCATTCAAGCCAGCCGTTACACCTAATGTGTGCGCGTGCAGGTAGGCTCTGCTGGCTCTCCCTGTACTTTGGGGAAGATAAGTCCGAGCGCTGAAATCTCCGCCTGGGAGTATGTTACTGTACGATAGCACACCGATCTTTCACAGAGATAGGGAGTGCCGTTACGGCAGCAAAAGGTATCTTTTATCATCATCTGCTTGCCTTCATAAAACTTGCAAATTATGTCAAATTTAGTTCCCGTATTATTCCGAACAGTTACCGTGATACATACGTTCAGCTCACCTCGAATTTTGATGTTAGCGCCAACATTAGTCGACTGTCCTGGTAAGGGGATTTTGACGCCGAGACTTGCTGCAAACTCAGTAGCTGCTTTCCCACACAGATACCGAGTAAACTCTGATTGTCTATCGCTCGTGATACTTCCACATTCCATAGGTTCACCCACACGAGTTGGCTCCCCAACACTCACCCACTCTCCATTAACAACTTTGCGTCCATTTTCAAATCCTAAGCAGTTTAGGGGACGGCGGGGGAGCGCAAAGCGAGGAATTGAACTACCAGGTTTACCTGGAGGTACCTTTAGCTCCGCTTCTACCCAACGCGGGAGCCTACGAGACCGATCGGGGACTAGGGATTCGTTGTCCAACGCGATGTGAACTGAAAGCGCGTTGGTAAGCAGACCGTGAGTGAAGAAGCCCACATATCCGACCGTTTGCTCCGCCTCATAGTCGTAAAGCTCTGGAAAGTCGCGTATCTTGTCGTTTGGAATTATCAAATCTCTGCTGCTTCGATATGGTATTTCTGTAGATGCAAAGGCTACAATCGCTAACACTCTCTCGTTTTCGCCACGTATTGAGCGTGCTGTGAGGCAAATATATCCGTTGTTCGAGCCATCGTTATAGTCAGTACAGAAGACCAGCCTTTCTGTGTCTGCCTGTAGAATTGAAGCGTTTTGGGATTCCACAATCAATTCTTCCGAGGGATTCAGATAATCTTTCAAACTGCTCGTGAAACGCAGATGAACAATTGTGCCGAGTTCAATAATCCAAACATTATATGATGCAACAATTGATGGTGCTAATTCTGTAGGCATTTGACAATTTAGCGCGGATAGCAAACCGAAGATTATGCCCAAGCTGCATATGTATCTCATCGCCGTTTCCTCCTCCGAAGCGCTGTGGGGCGCTTCTATAATTCTTCTGACAAGCCCCTGAAATTATAACCTCTGAACCCCTGATGGACCCTGATTTTACCCCAAACTTCGCTGCAAGCGTGCGCGGATGCGCTTCAGACGCTTCGCGCGCCACTCGTTGGGTGATATAGTCTCTTAGGGATGCAATCAGTTTATGGATAGATAAGAAATGCTTCTCGGCGGCGCGTGAAGGCGTCCACATCGCGGGCGCAGCGCTGGAGGACGCGCTCTGGCTCTGCGCCGTCCACCATCATCGCGTGTACCTCACGGTTCGCCAGCAAGCCGAGCGACTTGTGCGACTCCCACTCGCGCGGGTAGAGCTTGCGCAGTGCATACGCCAGCCCCACGCCCAGCGCGAACGGACGCAGCTGCGCCCAGTCGGTAATCATGACCGATACGCCTTGACACTCGACGCCCTTGTAAACGCTGGCGGTGGGCGTGAAGACCATCGGCACGAACCGCGCGCCTGCGCTGGAGGGCAGCTCGTGGAGCATGCCCGCCAGTTTGCGCCCATCGATCCACGGCGCGCCTATGATTTCGAACGGGGTGTCCGTGCCTCGCCCTACCGAGAGGTTAGTCGCTTCCCAGACGCCAATCCCGATATACAGAAACGCCTGCTGTAAGCGGCGCATATTGGGCGAGGGGTTCACCCAGAACAGACCGCACGCATCCAGCGTCATGGAGCGTTTCCAGCCCGTGCAGGGGATTACTTGTAGCGTCGCGCCGATGTTGCGCTCGGCGTTGAACATCTGCGCCAGCTCGCCCACGGTCATCCCGTGGCGTAGGGCAATCGTGTGGTAGGCGGTGAACGAGAGGCGGTCGGGGTCGGCTAACGGACCCTCCACCGCGCCGCCGATAGGGTTGACCCGATCCAGCACATAGATGGGAATCTGTCGTTCGGCGGCGGCTTCCATCGCCAGCCCCATCGTGGAGATGTAGGTGTAGTAGCGTGCGCCGATGTCTTGAATATCGAAAATCAGCGCATCCAACGACGCCAGCTGCTGCAGCGTGGGCTTTTTGCGCTCGCCATAGAGACTGTAGATGGGCAATCCCGTGCGCTCGTCGACGCTGTCGGGTACATTCTCGTCCAGTTGCCCGCGAATGCCGTGTTCGGGGCTGAACAGCGCGCCAATCGTCACCCCCAGCCGCTGGAGTTTATCGATTAGGTGTTCACGCTCGGCGGTCAGCCCTGTGTGGTTGGTAATCACGCCCACACGCAGGCGTTTCAGCTCGCCGAGGTATTGCTCCAAGCGGTCGATACCGTTCTGGACAGGCATATCGCTTTTGATTATACCAGCGGAGTTCGGCAAAAGCGCGTTCACGGTTTGCGCTCTTTGGGTTCGATGAGCATCTCCCCGATGGGTTTGCCGTCGCGCGTTTGCGATTGTGCTTCCACGCGCTGGGTTTCCTCGCCGAGAGAGACCACGATGCGCTCGTTGTTGCGCCAGCGCATGCGATAGAACTCGTCTTCGCCGTCCAGTGCGACATCGCCTTCGAAGGTCACGGTTTGCTGCTGCTCGTCGTAGAGTACGCGCCGCGCGGTTCCGTTTAGGCGACTGAGCGGCTTAGGGCGGTCATAGCGGAAGTTGACCTGCTCGGTGGCTTCCGCGCTGCGCACGGCGAGCTGATTCTGCTCGTTAGGCGCGAGCGTCGCTTTGAGCTGCGCGCAAGTTAGCGTGAAATACTGTTCGGGCGACTCTAACTGCACGGGCGCGCCACGCCGACCGCGCACCTGAATCTCCACTTGGTCGCCTTTCACCCGCCGCGTGGAGACCAGCGTGTCGTAGTTGATCCGCACCTTACCAAACTGGATTTGCCCGCCCTGCGGCGACTGCGCACACAGGCACGCGCCCGTCAGCGTCAACGCAACACACCACCAACGCATAACAGGAGTGTACCTGAGGGTGTTCGGAAAATCGGGTCGCAGACGCAAGCGCAGGCGCGCTCCCTACTACCACCTATGTAGGAGCAGCCTGCATAGCTGCTACATGTTCTCAAAATACCGTATCCGAACACGGTCAGGCTCAACTGTAATCAACGCTCCTTGACGCATGCGTCCAGCAAAAGCTTCATGGGCTGGAGTGTAGCGCGAACGGTTCCACGCGCTCACGCCCTACTAAGCGGCGTGCATAGACAAGGCAAGCGCGAATGTCTTCCATTTCCAACCACGGATAGCCCTGCAGAATGGTTTCGGGAGCGTCTCCCGCTGCCAGCATACTCAACACAGGCTCAATAGCCAATCGCTCTGAATACCTGCACATCGATTGAAACGGGTACACTTAACTGCGGAGGCAAGGGTGTGTTCTTCATCTCCAGACTATTTGGGCGTTTTGGGCGCGATTTGGGCATCGATCTGGGCACGGCGACGACTTTGGTGCATGTGCGCGGCAAGGGGATTATGCTGCGCGAGCCGTCGGTGATCGCGATTGACCAAGACACACGCAAGGTGCTGGCGGTGGGGGAGGAGGCGAAACGCATGCTGGGGCGCACGCCTGCCAACATTATCGCCGTGCGCCCGCTCAAAGACGGCGTGATTGCCGATTTCGAACAGACCGAGAAGATGCTCCAATACTACGCGAGCAAGGTCTCGCGCCACCGTTGGATCCCGCCGCGCATGGTGGTGGGCATCCCCAGCGGCGTGACGGAAGTAGAGCGTCGCGCCGTGCTCCAAGCCGCCATGCGCGCTGGCGCACGCGAGGCGTATGTCATCGAGGAGCCGATGGCGGCGGCAATCGGCGTCGGGTTGCCCGTCGTGGAACCCACAGGCTCGATGGTGGTCGATATCGGCGGCGGTACCACTGAAGTCGCCGTCATCTCCCTCGCAGGTATCGTCGCCAGCCGCTCCATCCGAATCGCGGGCGACGAGGTCGACGAAGCCATTGCCAACTACATTCGGCGCACCTATAACCTGTTCATCGGCGAGCGCACCGCTGAGCAGGTGAAAATCGAAATCGGCTCCGCGTTCCCCTTAGAAGAAGAGATGGAACTGGAGGTGAAAGGGCGCGACCTGATTAGCGGGCTGCCTCGAAGCGTCCGAGTGACCTCCGAGGAAATCCGCCACGCGATAGCGGAGCCTGTGAACGCGATTGTGGAAGCCGTGAAACAGACCTTGGAAATCACGCCGCCTGAACTCGCAGCGGACATCATGAACTACGGCATCGTGCTATGTGGGGGCGGCGGACTGCTGCGCGGGCTGGACAAACTGCTCCAACACGAGACGCAGATGCCCGTGTATGTCGCCAGCGACCCAACCTCAGCAGTAGTGCTGGGCACAGGCAAGGTGCTGGAAGAGTTGGAGAACAACCCAATGCTGCGCAAGGTGCTTCAGACGGCGCAAGCGCCGCGCAAGAGGTGAATCGAATGAGACGCCGGCGCTGGACTTGGTTGGTGCTGGCGACGCTCGGGCTCATCCTGGGCGTATATCACAATCATCGCGTGCATCACGGCGAGGTGAACCCACTAACCGCGCTGATTCGCGGCTTGCTTGTGCCTCTGCAACGCGGCGCGCAGTCGGCGACGGATGGCGCAGGGCAACTGCTGGCTACCCTTACCCAAGCTCGTGAAGCGCTGCGCGAGTACGACCATCTCGCCCTCGAAAACGCACGCCTCAAACAGGAGTTGGAGCAGCTTCGAGCGGTACAAGCCGAGAACGAGGCGTTGCGTCAAGCGCTGAACCTGCGCCCGCTGCTGCCCAGCGATTGGATTGGCTGCCGAGTCATCGCGGCGTACCTTCAGCCGAGTCAGCAAACGCTGGTCATTGATCGCGGCGTGCGTGACGGCGTGCTGCCTGGCGCGCCTGTGGCGGCTGGCGAAGGGTTGGTGGGCGTGGTGGAACGCGCCGACCCCAACAGCGCGATTGTGCGTCTGCTTATCGCCCCGCGCATGGCGGTCAGCGCGAAAGTCCTCAACGCGCAAAAAGTCAGCATCGGCGTCTGTGAAGGGCGCGGCGAGAACACGCTGCTCCTGAACTTCATACCTCCCGAAGCGCCGCTTCAAGCAGGCGACCGCGTCGTGACTGCAGGACTGGGCGGTAAGTACCCCCCGAACCTACCGATTGGAGTCGTCGAGCGCGTCTGGCTGGATAGACAATACTCTGTTAAGAAAGCACTGATGCGCCCCGCTGTCGATTTTGAACGGCTCAGCGTCGGATTAGTCAGGCGAGGACGATCGCTATGAAGCCACGCCGCTGCAGAGTTCTTGCGACCGCTCTTGGGGGTAGTGAAGTTCCACCAGCTCTCGCCCAAGAGGCGTCAGAGTTATATCTGCGTGCGGATTAACGAGCATGGCGACCTACAGGCGTTGTGCTGGATGGTGGAGGCAAGTCGCGCCTGCGCGAATGGCTCATCGCGCGCGAGGGGCGCGGCGTCAACCCGTGCGCCCTGCGCTTTTAGCAATACACGCTCCAAATCCCCAAACGCATCGGCGACCGATGTACAGTCGCGCTCCGAACAGCCGTGGACGCCCCATTCCACTCCGAAGTGATGTCGCGCTCGATGCTGTGCGTGTTAGCGACGCTTGCGCCGCCGCTCGGCGCGCACGGATTCTACTCAGCGTGAAGAACCACCGCTTCACCTGCGCGTCAAGTTGTCTTGGCGCGAGGTGAAGCGATTTATGGTAGAGACCTCGCAGCGAATGGCGCAGCCAAACCACCGCTATGCTTGACACACAGGCGCGCCGTCTATTCTCGTGCGGGGCGACGCCTACGCTATCGCCCGCCGCCTTGACCGCGAGGCGCTATCGGCGGTTGCCCTTGCTGCTGGGGCTTGATCTCTTTGGCGTCTTTAGGCGGTGTGAAGCGGAAGCGCGCCGTAGGTATCGGACGGTCAAAACTGAGATAGCGCACATTCGCAGTGGCTTTGGTGGTCAGCGACTGCTGCTGCTGTTGACCGCCGCCCTGACCGCTCGGAGCGCGCATCGTCTGATTCAACTCCACCCGATAGATGAGTTGGTCTTGCGTTCCGACGAAGAGGCGCAGCCTCGTGGCGCTGTTGTTCTCTGTGGTGGTGATTTCCACGATTCGGGTTGGGCGACCGTTGATGGTTTGGTTGCCGCGAAACTGGAACTTGACATTCGCGCCCACTTGCTCAAGGTCTTGCTCCATCAAGCCGATTAGTAGCCCCGCCTCGCCCAGAAACTGGAGGTTGCCGCCGGAGAAGTTGGGGGGCGCAGGCTGCTTCATATACTGCTTCCCGCTGGGCACATAGACAAACATCGTGCGTCCGTCAGAGTAGAGTTCGCGTTCGGGCGCCATCATGCTCGCGCCGAGCTTTGCCGCCAAGCGGTTCGGACGCTGCATCGCCACAGTGGAACGCACTTGCTGACGGTTCATATTGCCGCCGAAGCTGGTCTCCATAGTGATATCGACCTGCATCTCCCAAGACTTCGCGTTGCGATACTTTTGCTGCACCTGCTTGAGAAACGCTTTGGCGTCTTGTTGCGCCGCGCCGACCGCCGTCGCCGCCAATAGACCTACTGCAATCCATAGAGTTCGCATCGTTGTCTCCGTACATCGAACTATACCCGAAACGGGTACAATCTGTTTCCGTAGGAGGCGTTTATCGATGGCGATTGTAGAAGTGATCGTTCCTCAGTTAGGCGAAGGCTTACAAGAGGTGCGCGTGATGCGTTTTCTGAAGCAGCCGGGCGACGCGGTGGCGCGCGATGAGCATATCTACGAAATGGAGACGGACAAGGCGAGCGTGGAGGTGGAAAGCCCCTACGCAGGCGTGCTGGTGGAGTGGTTGGCGAAGGAAGGCGATATTCTGCCGATAGGCGCGCCGATTGCACGGATGGAGGTTGCAGGGGCGGTGGAGACGGCTGCGCCTGTGTCGCACGCGCCGCAACCTGCGCCCGCTGCAACCGCTGCGCCGACCATCCCGCCCCCCACGACGCCGGCCGCCGCGCGGTTGGAGGTCGCTATCCCGCCGCGCACACGCGCCTACGCACGGCAGAGAGGCATCTCGGAAGAGGAACTGCGTCGTATCCCGCCCGCCACAGGCAATAAGCTGATGCCCGAAGATATCGACGCCTATCTGGCACGCCGCACGGAGAACGGCTTGGGCTATGTGGACTACCCGCTCCCGCCGCAACAGCGCACCTTCATCTACCGTATCAAGCGCAGTAGCCAGCTGGTTGTGCCTGCCGTGTTGCGACGCTACGCCCGCTGGGACGCTATCCAGCGCGTGGTGCAACAGCTCAAGAGCGACCCCAGCGCGCCCGTGCAGCCGTCGGAGTTCCAAGTGTTCGCCTATTGCGCTGCGCAGGCGACCCTGCAACACCCCAAGTTCCGCTCGCAACTGGTGGGCGAAGAGACGCTACGCCAATATGAGCATGTGAATCTGGGCATCGCCGTCGCGCGCCCCGGCGACGAACTGGTGACCGCGCTGGTCAAAAACGCCTCCGCCCTCGATTTTGTGAGTTTTGTGAGAACACTCCAGAGCCAAATCCGCAAAGCGCGCGCTGGCGAAGACCAAGCCGACGCCAGTATTCAACTCCTCCTGACCTATATGGGCGGCTTCCAGATGGTGGATGCAATCCCTGTGCTGGTGTCGCCAGCTGTGGGGATCCTATTCGCGGGCGACGCCTTCCCGATGGACGGCGCGCCCCATGTGAACTTGGTGCTGACCTTCGACCACCGACTGATTAACGGTGTCGGCGGCGCGGAGTTTCTGAACGCTGTGGCGTACAACATCGAGCACGCAGAAACGCTGGTGCGTACGACATAGCATCGTGCTTGGACATTCCTGTCCAGGCATCTGTGCACGGACAGGAGTGTCCGTGCTACAGGCGTGGCTTGGACATTCTTGTCCAAGCAAGCTGCTGTCGGCGGGGACGCCGGCGGTGCGGGCAGGTTTCGTAGCGTCAGCGTCTCGCTGACGCGAGAGACGCCGACAGTACGACGCCACGAACGGCGTCGCACTAAGGCACATCATCGCTGCTAACTCAACTCCCTTACTTGCGCACGCTGCCGAAGGTGTATTCGTAGCGCATAGGGTTGTAGCGCTGATAGCCCTTGGGCGGGAACATCGCCTGCGATTCGGGGTTGTCGGCGTACATGCTGCGCCCATGCTGCACGAAATACTCGAACTCGTGTCGGAAGTTCTTGATGAAAGCACGGATGGGCCACGCCGCCGCGTCGCCTAACGCGCAAAAACTCCGCCCGTCAATCTGGTCGCACACCTCCAGCAGCAGGTCGATGTCTTCCATCCGCCCTTTGCCTTGCAGAATAACCGTTGTAGTGTTGTCGGGCATTTCCAGTATGGTGTCAAACTGCAGCAGGTGATTCCCGGCGGCCCGATGTTCGAGTTCAATGACAGTGGGGACTTCTTTGACTTCGCTCCCGGTTATTTAATTACCCATGTCTTTTCTGCCCACCCCCTTGAGCTTGAGGCAGTCAGGGC
>JBKBKS010000056.1:0-13769 GCA_046294565.1 Fimbriimonadales bacterium | reverse complement strand
CTCCAGCGCCTTGCGCGGGGCGACCAGCGCGACCCACAGCGGGCGAATGAAGCCCCAACGCGCACGCCAGTTCCAAGGCGTATCTGCCTTCAACACCGCTTCAGGGCCCCAAATCGCCAGCCTTAGCCGCGTATCGGCGCGCATCTCGGGGATGGCGCGCCCACCTAACAACAACATTAAGCGATAGAGATTCAGCATCGGCAGCGAGTAGCCCAGCCGTGGGTGCGGCTTGAGACCCTGACGCGCGGCATGCTCACGGATAATCTGCGCACGCGCCAGCCCGTGTCGCACCTCGCGCTCCAACCGCGCCCAGCTGACGGGCATCCCTTGATACAGGTTTGCACCGTGAATTCGGTAGTAGGTAAGCGGCTCGTGGAGAAACTCCAACGCGCCGTAGAACGGCGCCGCCAGCAGCAGGGGCAAATCCGCGCTGATGCGCCAAAGCGTCTCATCGAGCGGAAAGATTGCCTCCAGCGCGCGCCGCGCGAAGGCGTTCGCGCTGGTGGGCGTCCAAGGGTAAGAAATACTGCGCAGCAGATGGCGACGCAGGTCGCCTGTGGGCGGCGTGCGGTTCGGCAACTGCTTGCCCAAAGGCTTACCTTCCGCATCCACGCATTCCAACCGCCATTCCACCATCGCCAAATCCGCTCGCCACACCGACGCCACCCGCTCCAGCAGCGACGGCGCCCAATAGTCATCCGAGTCCAAAAAGCAGATCACATCGCCCTGCGCAGCGGCAAACCCCGCATGAAACGCCGACGCCTGACCACCGTTCTCCTTCAAGATCAAACGCACGCGCCCCTCGTATCGCTGAAGAACCGCGCGCGAGTCGTCCGTCGAGCCGTCGTCGACCACGATTACCTCTTTATGCGGGTAGGTCTGCGCCAGCGCGCTCTCAATCGCCTGCGCCACAAACCGACCATAGTTATAATTGTTGATAATCACGCTAATGAGCGGATTACTCATCATAGAAGCATACCCTCTATCTAAGATGTTCGGGTCGTGCGCAGTTCCGCAAGCAGTTCGCGGAACGCGCTTCGGCTCGCAGGTAGCGCGAACACTCCCAGTGCCAGCAGCGGTAGGTACAGCGCGACGGGGGCAAACATGGCGATGCCCAACGCCACAGCCCACAGAATGCTGACCCCGTAACGCGGCGCTCCGATAAACCGCTTGACGCCGTAATGGAGCAAGATGTTATTCGGTAGATGCGCCCAGTGGTAGGCGAGGGCGTAGGCAATCGCGGCTGTGTGAGGCGGCGCGAGCCACACCGCCAACGCCGTTGCCAAGTAGAAATGAGGGACAAAAATCGCTGCGGCACGCGCCACCACCTGCGGCTGGCGCGCCGCAAATAACGCCTGCGCCTGCGTCCCGAAAATCGCCGTCAGCAACTGCTCGGACGCCAGTATCGCCAACACCACAATCGCCGTCGGAATGTCCCACTGCGCCCCGAACAGCGGCGGCAGTAAGTACCAAGCGAGCAACACGAACCCCAAGCATGTCGCTCCCAACGCCAAAATCTGCCCCAGCCACGAGAGGTAAAGCGCACGCAAAAGCTTCTCAGGCTCGGATTGCACCCGCGCGAACACAGGCAACGCCACACGCCGTATCGAAACTTGCGCGAAGTTCAGCATCTCCAAAAGCCGATTCGCCAGCGCGAAGTATCCCGTCGCCTCTTTGCCCCCAAGAGGCAATAAGATAAACGCCGGGGCAAGGTTTTTCGTCAGATAAAGCCAATCAGCCGTCGCCTGTGCGAGACTGAAGCGGAGCATCGCGCGCCGCTCCGCAGCATCCCAGTGCCAGCGTGGGCGATAGCGCGCCAGCCAGAACGCCCCGACGAAGGTCGTCAATAGCGATGCCCAAAACGCCGCCACCAACGCCCACACGCCGTAGCCCAACTGCGCCAGCGGAATCCCCACTGCATACGAACCCAGCTGCGCCGACACATCCAGCGCCGCGATACGCTTGTAGTTCAGCCCACGCTCCAACCACGCCTGCGGCGCAACCGCCGCCGCAGCCAGCGGCAACCCCGCACACACTGCTAACGCCACAGGCGTAAATCCTTCTGTGCGTATCCACAACGCGCTCGCGAGCGCCAATCCCAGTAGGGCAACAGCAGCAAGTGCGGTGCTCCAAAACACCAGCAGCCAAAACGCCTGATGAAACAGCGTCTCCGGCGCGTTCTCAGGACTGCGCACTAAGTAGACCCGCACCCCCAGCTGTGAGAGCCACGAGAGATAGGTATACAACCCCGTCACCGCCGAGAACAGCCCGTAGTTTTCGGGGCCAACAATCCGCGTGATGAGCAACATGCCCGCCAGCGAAAGCGCCATCCCTATCAGACGACGGGCACTGAGGTACACACTGCCCTCTACCGCGCGGCGACGCAGGCTCGGCTCACGGCTCATCGACAGACACCCCGCCTGAGTAAGGGCGACTTTCGGCTCCACGCACAGCAAGCCAATTCTGCCACTGCTCCCCCGTATATAGGTCGCTTACAGGCTCCAAGCGCAGCGGCTCTGCCGAAGCCACTTGGTACAACCGCCAGCCCCGCGCCTGCAAAAACCCCGCAAGGTCGCGCACGGTGTAGCCATACTGAGCGGTGTGCGCGTCGCAGACCTCCAAGTAAAGCATCTGTGCGTTCGCTAAAGCCCGCTCAGCGCCGCGGAGCACGAACCATTCGTACCCCTCCACATCCAACTTAATGAGGGCAATCGGCTGCTGAGCGCACGCAAACGAATCCAGGGGGCGCATCGGCACGCGGATTATCGGCACATCTGCCGAACAGCTCGCCACGCGGTTCAAATCATCGGTAGTCAGGTCGGTGAACTCCACCTCGCCCTCACTTTCGCCTAACGCATAGGGATACAAGTGCAGATTCGCTAAGCGGTTCAGCTGCGCGTTCGCGTGAAGATAACTGAAAATGCGCGGGTGTGGCTCGAAAGCGTGCACTTGGGAGCCGTGCCCCAGCCATCGGGCAAGCGGAATGCAGTGCGAGCCGACATTCGCGCCGATGTCGATAACAGTGTCGCCAGGCTTGAGCAGTTGCTGCAGCACCTTCAGGTCGTGTGCGCCGTGCCAGCGCGGAGCATCGAAAAACATCAACTGGCTCATCGGCGTATTGAACAATCGGAAGCGGACCCCTGCGTAAGTGAATACCACTCGTTCATGAAGCCCCCAGCGACGCAGCCAACGGAACACCACATAACGCCACGGGGAACTCCAACGACGACTCTCGCGGAGCGTCCAGCGCAAATCGCGAACTGCCCGCCGCCAGCGCGGCGCCGAGTCCCCAACCCTCACAACAGGATTATACCAACCAAACTGGGGCTGTTAACAGGCGGTTTCGCGAATAGTCGCCTCAAACTGGGGTATAATAGGCTGACTGAGAGGAGATTCGCCATGAAGAAAGTATGGGGTCTATTTGGAGGCGTCGGTTTGACGCTGATTTTGGGCGTTGCGCAAGAGCCGCCGCTCATCAACTACGCCACACTTTACGGCGAGTTCGATTACGACTTTTATGTCGGCAATACGAATGTGGGGTTAGTGCAAGACGGCATTGCCGAAGGCTTCTCTGTTAGCTTACCTACTGGATTCACGCCCTCGCTGGACACTGAAGACAAAGTGAGCGGCTTAGCTGCTCAACGCATTCAGTTCAATCGCAACGCCTCCAGCGCCGCCGATGGGCGTTTCTCAATGACGATGTATTTCCCTTCAGAAGATTACCCCCAAGTTGGCGAGACCGTGACGATTAAGCTCTGGGTCAAAGCATCTGCTTGGAGCAACGCGACCTTTACCGTCGCAGCCCGTCCCATCAGTGGGGGCGGCTCAACGACCCTGACAAGCACCACCACGCCCCCCACCGAGTGGACCCAGCTTAGCTTTACCTACACAGTACCTCCCTCTAACCCTGCAGGAATCGTCGTGGACATATTCGTTCGCGCGAATGCAGGCGTTGCGTCAGGCGACATCCGATTCGACAAACTGGAAGTGACGGGCAGCAAGCGCTGGCGCAATCATCAGCCGCGCTCGCTAAAAATCATCACCCCATACTACCCTTGGGCGGAAGAAAGCCAACGCGACTGGGTCTACTATGCGCGTGAGTTCGACGCCATCATCGCTAACTGGGCAGACATCAAGGCGCTCCGCACCCATCGCCCCGATTTGAAGAATATCGTATACTACAACTTGGTCTATAGTAGCAATGACAATAACCCCAACTCTTGGGGAGCGCGCGACATTTTTGGATATGACTATGCGAATCGATATCATCCCGAGTGGTTTCTGCTGAATGTCTATGGCAATCGGCAGCAGTTTGGCGCGTCGCTGTTCTTGATGGACATCGGCAATCCAGAAGTCTCGCAGTGGGGCGCGCAAAATGTCGCACGCTACATGACCTATGCAGACCCGGGCATCGACACCATTTACTTTGACAGTTTTATCGACTTCTTTTCCAGCAACTTCTTGCTCCAAAAGTATCCCACGCCCGCCAGCCGCCTTGCGGCGATGCGTAAACACTTGATGAATATGCGTTCCGCGCTGGATGGACGCGGCATCGAATTCATCATCAACGCTGCGGGCGCGCCCTACACGCGCGACCAACCGCACACCTATTTCCTGCGACAGGGACTACTGGACGGTATGCTGGTCGAGCAGGTGTTTACTCACATCTTCCAACTGCCAGCTAGCTTTCTACCCTTCTATATCTGGGAGAGCCAGCTAAACACTTTGATTGAGAACCGTCCACGCCTGCGCGTGGTCTACTCTGGCTATGCCGTCAGCAACCCTGTGGAGGGGCGTCGGCAAAAAATCTATGCGCTCGCGAGCTTCCTGCTCTGCGCCGATGACAATATTTACCTCTACTTGGACAAGCACTACTACGACGGCACGCCAAACGGACGCCAGCGCAGTTGGCGACCTGACGAGGACTTCGATGTGCCACTGGGACAACCCGTCGGCAATATTCAGGTCTTCTTCCGCTCTTCAGACTATCAGGGCGGGCTGTATTATCGGCAGTTCCAGAACGGGTTCGTACTGGTCAATCCGACAGGGAATATACGCCCGCTGTTCAAGGACGGCGCGGTGTTCAGCTGGATACTGGACGCCGATTATTGGGAGCTGCGCTCAAGGCAGTTATACCCAGCAGGTACGCGCATCAAGCTCTATCCGAAAGAAGGGCTTATCTTCGTGCGTGCGAGCAGTGGACTGCGCGGGATCCCGCCTGACAACGGCAAAGGGAAACCTCTCAACGACGCTGGTAAACCCATTCCCAAGCCGCCTAAGAGATAGTTATTCGGGTCGCACGGGTAGCCCGTGCGACCCGACGCCCCACTGAGGTATCCTTTGGGCATGCCGACGGTCTCGGTCATCACAACTGCCTACAACGCAGCGCCCTACATCGCCCAAGCCATCGAGTCCGTGCAGGCGCAGACGCTCCGTGATTGGGAGATGATTATCGTCGACGACGCCTCCACCGACCAGACCGTCGCCGTCGTGGAACCCTACCTGAGCGACACGCGCATCCACCTGATACAGCACCCCGAGAACCGCGGTCCCAGCGCAGGGCGCAACCGTGCGTTGGACGCCGCGCAAGGCGAATGGGTAGCTATCCTGGACGCCGACGACTGGTTCGAACCGAACCGACTGGAGCGGTTGATTCAAGCCGCACACCAACTCCAGGTAAGCATTGTCTACGATTTGAATCGTCAGGTGGATGCGAACACGGGGGAGATCCTGCGTGTTTTTTTCGCCTCGGCTGCGCCCCCGCCCAACGCGCCAACGCGCTATACGCCTGCGGAAGCTATACGGCTCCATCTAACACTCCAACCGCTTATCCATCGTGAGACACTCGAACAAGCAAGGCTACGCTATCGCGAAGACATCACGCTGGGTGAGGACTATCTGTTCCAAACGCTGTTTACTATCGAGACAGGGGGCTGCGGCGTGCTGCCGGAACCGCTATACAATTACCGGGTACATCGCAGTTCCACCTATCATCGCCATTTTTTTGACCTGTCGCAGCCCCAGCGCGTTTATGAAACGCTTTTGGCACATCCCAAAGTACGCCAAGACAAGAGGCTCTTGGAGGCAGTGCGCTCCGACTATCGGCGGATGATGTTGGCGCGCGCCTACCCCCAATTCACACAGGCTATCAAGCGGCGCGAGTGGCGTAAAGCACGCGAGATCTACCGCACTGCGCCGTTCGTGCTGCCGCACCTGCTATGGAGTTTGCCGAACGCCGTGCTACGCCGCTTGCGCCGAGAGAACACCGCCTACGACTGGGAGGCGTTTCGTTAGCCCAGTGCGCTGCGCGCACGGTTGCGCCACTGCACGATGTCGGTAATACTCCCCAGAAACACCCAGCCGCTGAGCAGATTCCGCCAAGTGCGCATCTGCTCATACACATACATCGCAGGGCTGGGATACTCAGTTGCCATCTCTACTTGGTGGTGATAATGCAGCGCGCCCTCGCGCAGCCAACGATCCCACATCAGATTACCAAACCGATGCCCCAGCACCCGCGCCCACAGCACCTCGACATTCTCCGACGAGCTGCCGTAACCGTCCAGCACCGCAATATTGAGACGGTTCATCAAGTTCGCGCTGGTGTCGGCGTTCACCCACAGCGCGTCATACGAATTCACCATTTCAATCCCATAGCGCCGTTCGAAGGGGTTGCGCGTTAGCGGCGCGGGCGGGATGAATCGCGTGTGTGGCGAAACCACGCAGCTGCCCGACCAAATACGAACGGCGCGCAGGGGCGTCTCGTCGCGCAAA
Organism: Fimbriimonadales bacterium; assembly: GCA_046294565.1. Classification (GTDB taxonomy): domain Bacteria; phylum Armatimonadota; class Fimbriimonadia; order Fimbriimonadales; family GBS-DC; genus GBS-DC. The sequence goes on along the minus strand of JBKBKS010000056.1, from coordinate 6,995 downwards.
AAGCGCAGATAACGATCGGAAAGCTGATTATTCGCAAAGTTTGCATACCGATAATGGCTACAGTGGCAGTCGGTGAACCCCATCTGACGCATCTCGTCCATACTGCCTTTCCAGTGGGCGCGGAACGCCGCAGGCGAACTCATCTCGCGAAATGTGCCATACGGGTTCGTGAAAGTCAACACATTCCCGCTGCCGCGCGTGTCTTCGATCATCCAAAAGTGGTCATGCAGGCACACGGGGAAGCGCCGATGCTGCTCCGCAAGCAATACTTGATGAATTTGCTGCATCTGCGTGTTGTAGTTGCGCCCATTTCGATGGAGGTAGTTAGCGGTCGGGCGAATGTTGTTCAGCGCGCTGGTCGTCGCGCCACAATGCACCACCAGCCCCGTCTGCTGGCAAAAAGTGTGGAGCCACTGAAAAGTTTGTAAGTAATAATTGAAGTCCATCTGAGAGTTGGATACGCTAATAATGTGGTCGATATCGGCACTCCAGGGGCGTCCCCACTCTGGCTCGGCATCCTCATTCACCATAATCCAGGGTATCACCCAGAGCGAATGATTGAAGCTATCGGTGGTTGTTGGCAAGAAGTAGCGGTTGTACCAGCGCGCGATGAATACATGCTGGTCAGCTGTATGCAGGTCGGGGTCGGGACGGAGCAGTACTTGCAGTTGAGGGTTGCTGGCGTCGACGCGCAAGCCGTGAAACACATTATTGGCGCGCGCTGTGTAGCCTGCGATATAGACCATCGCGCCCGACGCCCACACGGCGCGCCGCCCGATGCGCTTGATGTTTGTGGTGCTGTTTTCAATCGGCGTTAGCCCCAGAACCCCCGTGGCAGGCGTGCCTGCTGTGCCCTGCGGAATGTGGTACCCACACAAGTAAAGCGGCTTGTCGCCCGATGAATAATCAAGCCAGCTGTTGATCGCCATCGCCCCAGTGAGGTTCTCCATCGTGGGCACGACACCGAAGTCATACTGGCTCTGGAACTGGCTCTTTGACACATCTCCTGCGACGATAATGTTGGCGTCCACGCCCCACAATCGCAAGGCGTTGCGCCACATCCGCGCCAACCTCAGGTTGCGCGTGTACGCGGAGCTGTTCCGATCGTTATGCGGCACTATCAGAGCCACTCGCTTGCGCGCCATAGCAACCGTATTATAGCACACTTCGGTGCACGGTCTTGCTTCACAACAGGGCGTCAGGATAACTCTGGCAAAGTTGCCGTCGGATGTGGTAAAATTCTCTGGCGTGGAGGACGCAACCCAAATGCGAATTTTTCTGACGGGCAGTGCGGGTTTCATCGGCGCGAAGACCGCCGAGCTGCTTTTGCAACAGGGGCACACAGTTATCAGCGTGGACAACCTCAACGACGCCTACGACCCCACGCTCAAACGGTGGCGCTTGAGCCAGTTAGAGCCATACCCTAACTTCTCATTTCATACGGTGGACATCAGCGAGTGGGAGCCGTTGCGCGGGGTCTTTGAAGCGCATTTGCCTTATGACGCCGTGATTAACTTGGCGGCGCGGGCGGGCGTGCGCCAGAGCGTGCAGAACCCGTGGGTCTACATTGCGACCAACACCACGGGCGCGTTGAACCTGCTGGAGCTGTGCCGTCAACACGGCGTGCAAAAGTATGTGCTGGCGTCCACCTCCAGCTTGTACGGCAATCGCGAGCGACCCTTCCGTGAGGATTTGCCCACCGACCGCCCTCTGTCGCCCTACGCCTCGTCCAAAAAAGGCGCAGAAACTATGAGCTACACTTATCACCATCTGTACGGATTGGACATCACGGTGCTGCGCTACTTCACCGTGTACGGACCTGCGGGGCGACCTGACATGAGTATCTTTCGGTTTATCCGCTGGATTGCTGAGGGCGAGCCTATCCAAGTATTTGGCGATGGCATGCAGGAGCGCGACTTCACCTATGTCGACGACATCGCGCGGGGCACAGTCGCCGCGCTCAAGCCGCTGGGCTATGAGATTATCAACCTCGGCGGCGACCGACCCGTGTCGCTGAAGTGGATTATCGAGACCATCGAGCAACTGCTGGGCAAACCAGCCGTGTGGCGCACTGAGCCGATGCACCCCGCCGATGTGCAAGCGACTTGGGCGGACATCAGCAAAGCGCGCACCCTGTTGAACTGGGAACCCCAGATAAGCGTTGAGGAGGGATTGCGACGCACGGTGGAGTGGTATCTTAGCAATCGCGACTGGGCGAAGGAGGTAAAGTTGCCGTGAACGAAACACCGAAACAGGTCTGTGTCGTCGGACTGGGCTATGTAGGGCTGCCGCTGGCGGTCGGATTCGCGAAACATTTGCCGACTATCGGCTACGATGTGAACGAGACGCGCGTCCAAGAGCTGCAGCACGGCTACGACCGCAACGGCGAAACACCCGAAACCGAACTACGGAACCCGAACCTGACTCTGACGACCGACCCCGCTCTCATGCGCGACGCTGATGTGATTATCATCACCGTACCCACCCCTGTGGACAAGGCGAAACGCCCCGACCTACGCTATCTCATCCGCGCAAGCGAGACCGTCGGGCACATATGATGCGCGGCGCCCTCGTGGTTTACGAATCGACGGTTTACCCCGGGTGCACCGAAGAGGACTGCGCTCCTGCGCTGGAGCAGGCGTCAGGTATGAAAGCGGGCGTGGATTTCAAACTCGGCTACTCGCCCGAACGGATCAACCCTGGCGACGCCGAACACACGCTGGAGACCATCGTGAAGGTGGTCGCTGGACAAGACGAGCAGACCACCGAGGCGCTCGCGTATCTGTATGGCTTGGTCGTCAAAGCGGGCATCCACAAAGCCCCGAACATCCGCACAGCCGAAGCGGCTAAAGTCATCGAGAACACGCAACGCGACCTGAACATCGCTCTGATGAACGAGCTGGCGATGCTTTTCCACCACTTGGGTTTGAACACGCGCGAGGTACTTGCAGCGTCGCGCACGAAGTGGAACTTCCTGCCGTTCGAGCCCGGACTGGTGGGCGGGCACTGTATACCAGTGGACCCATACTATCTCACCCACAAGGCGCAGGAAATCGGGTTCCACCCAGAGGTTATTCTGGCAGGCCGCCGCACGAACGACACGATGGGTATCTATGTCGCCAAAGAGACGGTGAAACTGATGATACGCGCAGGACGCCCCGTACGCAATGCGCAGGTGTTGGTGCTGGGGCTGGCGTTCAAAGAGAATGTGCCCGATGTGCGCGATACGCGCGTCACGGAGCTAATCGAGGAGCTGAAGAGCTTCGGCTGTATCGTGGAAGTGTGCGACCCACTGGTGGTGGAAAGCGACCGCCAACGACTCCCCTTCACCTTTGTCGACGACCCGTTCCACACGCGCAGGGGGCATTACGATGCAATTGTACTGGCTGTGCCGCACCGCCAATTTCGCGAGCGATGCTACGAGGAGTACCTCTCGCTGATGAACGCGCTGGCGCAAGGCGTGTTTGTCGATGTGAAGGGAGTGTACCTGCACGATGCTCGTACCGTCGCGCCTGAAAGGGTCATCTACTGGAACCTGTAGCAGCGCAGGCGCTACTCCACTGTGAGCGTTATCTCCGAGGGGTTCAGGATGCGTATGAGCAGCTTCCCCTCGTGCATCGCCCAACCCGACTGCGGCGAGGCGAGTTGCCACACGAGCGCGTCCATATCGTCCACTTGGGGTAGGGCGATTCCGTTCAGCCGCACCGCCGACGGCGCGCGAACGCCCGCAATCAGCACATAGAGCGCAGGCAGGTCGCTTGCAGGCGGCGCAATCTGCAGGCGCAACACGCCGTCCCGAACCTCCGCCGATTGTCGCCCCGGTGCAGTGCAGGCAATCAGTTGCCCGTCGATGCGCACCACTGCGGTCGTCGGCTCAATTGTAAAGCCCAGTCGCTGGGCGATGCAGGGCGCAATCAGGCGCGGGTTCAAATCCCAAGTATACTCTTCGGTGTTGCGGGGGATGTTGAAAGCGTCGGGGTAGAAGCCCTCGCGGTCGGCGCGACGGTCGGAAACCCATTCCTGCTGCTGCACGGCGCAGAGCGTGATTGTGTCGGCGAGGCGTTTCCAGTCTGTAATGGGTTCGGCGACGGTCCTGCTGAGCCGATAGAGCGCGTTCGCGTACGCCAGTCCGTTCCACTGCACGGCGACGCCGAACCAAGGCTGCTGGTTGAGCCAAGTTACGCCGAAGACGGGGACGCTCGCGCCGCGCATGATGGGTTTATCGGTCGTGTGCCAGAGGTAGATGAACGGGGTACCGCGCAGCGCCCACCGCTCCGCCTCACAGAGCATCGTGGCGTCGCCTGTGAGCGCGTGCGCTCTGAGATAAGCGTTTATGGCGTGCGCCGCCGCCAGCAGGTCGGGCACATGTAGGGGCAGCTCCCAAGTCTGTGCGCCTTCGGGGCGTCGCTGCTGGGCGAGGTAGCGCAGGGCGCGCATCAGGCTCTCACGGGCGTCGGGTTGCAGGGTCATCAGCGCGTAGCGTCCGACACGGGCGGCGAATTGTCCCGTCCAGCCGCTGCTGCTGTCGTCTGGCTTGCCGAAGCGGGCATGGCGCGGCGTCTCGGGCTGCCACGCCCAGCTGCCGTCCGCACGCTGTTGCTTGAGAATCGCCTCGATATCGCGCTGCGCAGCGTCGAGCGCGCTGGGTAGACCCCCAACATATAACGCCGCCTCCAACCCGTGTTGCCCTTTCGGGCGGGCGTTGACGGCGGCGCGCACTTGTTCCGTCGCCTGCCGACGGCGCGGGTCTTCGGGAAACAGCCGATGCGCCAGCGTCCATAGCCCCAACGCGACTTCAGGGTCGTAAAACACAGGTCCCGTGTTCGTGTGTCGCCACGCCTGCAGCGCAGCGTCGTAGCTGTTCAGCAAGCCCTGCACTGTAAGTTGAAGCGCGGCGAAATCGTTGCGTTGGGGCGCAGGGGGATACGGCGCGCCCACGCGCTGCAGGTACTGCGCCATCGCCTCAATCACATCTTTAGCGTCCGTGCGCACGGTGAGCGTCGCCTGAAGCAGTACCGAGTCGCCGCGAATAAATCGAAACGGCTCGCGCGCCTGTTGCATGTTCTCATCCGCCCAGCGTGGGACGGCAGGAACCCACAGTGCGAGGCGATGGTTCGCCCCACCCTCCAAGAAGTTCGGGGAGGCGAACAACGCGTTCGGCGCACGCAGCACGCCCGACCAGCCCTGCGTCGGATCCCACTCCATGCTCACCAAGTAGTTGCGCCAGCGTACTGCCATCAGGGGCGCGGTGATTTTGTACGGGTCAGGCGCGAAGCGCAGGTCGTGTGGCGGCGCGGCGAACGCCGAACCCGACGAACGCTCCTCGCCCAGCAGGTACTCCAAGCCTGGAAACAGCGCCTCGTCTTTTGCCTCGCCGAAGCTGCCGTCGCCCACGCGCCAGTCGGGGAAGCGGAACCGATACAGGTGCGAGTTGACCTCCGCCGTCAGCCTGCCGACACAGTGTAGACGGTTGCCGTCCAGTCGGTACTCCAGCGTCGTGCGCGTGGTGAGACCTACCTTGCCCTGTAAAATCAGGCGCAAGTTCGCCAGGTCGGCGGTGATGCTCTCCAACGCGAAGTGGCTCAGTTTGGGAGGCGCGCCTTCCGCGTTCAGCACGGCGTCGGCTAACGGCGCGTTACTCGCGATGGGAACCCACTCGTCGCCTTGCTTCGCGAACAGTCGTGCGGCGTGCCCCCCAGCCGACGCAGGGCTGATGATGAGGCGCAACTGCTCGTTCTGCAGCGCGCCGAAGCCGTTCTCCGCGCGCGCCACAGTGCCCGATTTCGGCAGTGCAAGCGTGTTGGAAGCCACCACAGGCGCGAGGATGAGCGCGTCGTTGCCCGCCCCGCTGCGCAGCATAATACTCAAGCGCGGACGCGCCCCCACCCGAGCGCGAAATCGCGCCTCCACTGCGCCGTTGGGGGGCAACAGGTCGGTCTCTATCTCAGGGTGCGCGAGAATTTCGGCGTCGCCCAGCGATTGCACGGTGAGCAAGATCCGATCGTGCTGCCAAGTGCCTGCACCGAGGTTGCGAATATGCACCAGAATCTCGGTCGTCTCGCCCGGCGTCAGCACGGCGCGGCGGGGCGCAGCGAGTTCGATGCGTAGGCGCGGGTTCAATACATAGACTCGCGCGGACGATTCGGGTTGCAGTTCGCTCAGCGTCGCCTCGCGTGCGCCTGGGAACGCATAGCGGAGCCACAGCACGCCGCTGTTGGGGATTGCGGCGCGCATGGGGGGATGGTTCGGTGCATCCAGTGTGAAGGTATCGCCTGCTGCGCCGCGCACTTCCAACACGCCCTCAGGCGGCAGGACGCGCCCCACCTTACGTGCGAACCGCTCGCGCAGGCGCAGCACTTGCGTCTCGGCGAAGTACGCCCAGTCGTAGTTCGCGTTGCCCTTCGCGTCCGCCTCGAACGCGACCGTGACGGTTTTCCCCGCGTAGGGCGTCAGGTCGGCAGCGAGGGCGCGCCAGCCTGAGGCGTCGCAATCTGCCTCTCCCGCGATGTGTCCTTCCACGAGGATGCGCATGCGCACGCCATCGTGCGGGTTCTGAGGGTCGTCGCGTCGCGCGTGGTCGTCTACTCCAGCCCACGCCGTCAGCACGAGCAGGTCGCCCGGATTGACGGCAGGGAGCGTTATCTGGAACTGATTGGTTGCAGGGCGCGCCGTGGGGTGCAGTAGCCCGGCGCGCATCGAGACGCCTCCCGATGACACAGTACGCACGGTCGGGGCGTTCAGCGCACCCGACGCCTGACCTTGCGCCCAACGCGCTGTCAAGTCGTCCAGCACATAGACGCCGTCCGAGAAAGGCTGGGGAAAGGCAAATGCTATCAGCAGAGACACAAGTGGCGGTGCAAACGTTCGCATTATGCCTCTTCTTCGGCTTAGCCTGCATAACTCCTGCTATTCCAACCCAACTCGTAGCGTCGGCGTCCCGCCGACGAAGCGTGCTTGGACACGAGTGTCCAAGCCACAGGGCGTCCCCGCCGACG
>JBKBKS010000055.1:0-13979 GCA_046294565.1 Fimbriimonadales bacterium | reverse complement strand
TTGTCTTGCATAACCGAGCCAACGATTCTGTAGCATCGCGAACCTCCTCAAGACCTGCCTTAATTATAAGGCATTTTTGCGTGTTTGTCAAGGGGTGAAAAGGGAAATTGGGGTAAATTTGCCCTCGAATCCGATGCATCTTAACCCTGCGACACCGCCCAGATAAGCATCACGCCCCCCAGCGCAAGCAAGGTATAATCTTTTGTGAGGCGATGAAGGAACCCAAGCTCATCATACCTGACGATTTCCGCGTTTACTTTGAGCGCGACGATGGGGTTGTGAAGTATCCCGACCCGCTGCTGCGCAAGACAGCGAAGCCCGTGCAGCGCATCACGCCCGACCTGCAGGAGCTGATTGACCATATGATTCGCGTGATGGAGGGCGCCAACGGGGTCGGACTCGCCGCGCCGCAGGTGGGCGTGTTACTGCGCGTGATTGTGATTGCTCCGCCCGACCAAGCGACGCGCGTGGTGATTAATCCGCAGGTGCTGGAACGCGCCGGCGATCAGGTCGGACTGGAGGGGTGTCTGAGCATCCCGCAGCTATTTGGGGATGTGAAACGCGCGAAACACATTACCTTGCGCGGCGTAAACCGCCATGGCAAACCCATCCGCCTGCACTTGGAAGGCGACGCCGCGCGAATCGCCCTCCACGAGGTTGATCACTTGGAAGGCGTGCTGTTTATCGACCGCGCCATCCCAGAGACGCTGCGCTGGGAGCATCCCCGCCGCGAGAACGAGGAGGAGTTGGTCTGAGCCGTCCACGCATCCTCTTTTTCGGTTCGGGCGCGTTCGCTGTGCCCGCGCTGGAGCGGCTGTACCGTGAGGGGTATCCCCTGCTGGCGGTGGTGAGCCAGCCGCCCAAGCCTGCTGGGCGCGGCATGCGCGTTCATAGAACCCCCGTCCACGAGCAGGCGGCGGCGTTGGGACTGCCCGTGCTCACGCCCGCCCGCGCTCGCGACCCTGAATTCATTCAGCAGATACGCGCCCTCGCGCCCGATTTGCTGGTACTGGCGTCCTATGGCAAGATTCTGCCCCAGAGCCTGCTGGAGATTGCCCCGCTGGGCAACTGGAACCTGCACGCCTCGCTGCTGCCTAAGTATCGCGGCGCATCGCCCATCCAGTACGCGATCCTGAACGGCGAGATCGAGACGGGCGTCACGCTGATGGAGATGGTCGCCGAGATGGACGCAGGCGACATCTACCTGCAGGTCAAAGAGCCGATTCTGCCCGACGACGATTACGGGAGCTTGGAGTCGCGCCTTGCGGCACGCGCCGCCGAGCTGGTGATGCATGGACTGCAACACTTGCAGGCGGGCACACTCACGCGCACGCCCCAAGACCCCACCGCGGCGACCCACGCGCCGCAGATTACCAAAGAAGACGCCTACATCCGCTGGGCAGAGCCTGCCGCGCGGTGTTGCAACCGAGTTCGCGCGTTCTCGCCCAAGCCGAGTGCGTACACCCTCTGGCGCGGCAAGATGCTAAAAATCTGGAAGGCGGAGGCTGTGCCCCACGGAGGCGGCGACGCGGGCACAATCCTCTCCACACACCCCGACAACTTCCTTGTTGCGTGTGGGCAGGACGCGCTGCGCCTGCTGGAGGTTCAGCCCGAAAGTCGCCCGCGCATGGGGATTCGCGCCTTCGTGAATGGCTACCGTCCCCAAGTGGGGGAACGGCTGGAGTGAAGTATGTGCGGACGCTACGCGCTCTATGCGGATGGCGAGCAGCTGGCGTGGCGTTTTGGGACGCCCGTGCCGTTCCCTGTCGCGCCGCGCTACAACATCGCTCCCAGCCAGCCCGTGCTTGCCCTGCGCTCCAACCGCGACGCCTCCACGCGCGAGTGGACGCACTGCATGTGGGGGTTCGTGCCCGCTTGGGCGCACGATCCCAGCATCGGCAGCCGCATGATTAACGCCCGCGCCGAGACCCTACGCGAGAAGCCCGCCTTCCGCAACGCCTACCGCTACCGACGATGCATCATCCCTGTGAGCGGCTTCTACGAATGGAAGAAGACGGGACGCGCGAAACAGCCCTACTTCGTGCGCCCTGCCGATGACCAACCGATAGGGCTGGCGGGCTTATGGGAGGCGTGGCACAGCCCCGACGGCGGCGCGCTGGAGACCTGCACGATAATCACCACCGACGCGAACGCCGTCATCCAGCCCCTGCATGACAGGATGGCGGTCGTGTTGCCGCCTGAGGCTTACGAGGCGTGGCTCGCGCCCGACACGCCGCTGGACGCGCTGGACGCCCTGTTCCAACCTGCGCCCGACGCGCTGCTGATTGCCTACCCCGTCAGCGCGCGTGTGAATAGCCCTGCGAACGACGACGCCAGTTTAGTCGCGCCCCTTGCTTCGGATGATGAGGATGCGCTAAGACTGTTCTAACCTCGTCTGTCCCACAATCAGTCCCAAGCAGTAGCCCGCGCCGAAGCCGTTGTCGATGTTCACGACGCATACGCCGGGCGCGCAGGCGTTGAGCATCGTCAAGAGGGGCGCTAACCCGCCGAAATGCGCTCCGTAGCCGATGCTGGTCGGCACGGCAATCACAGGGCAGCGTGTCAATCCGCCCACGACACTGGGCAGTGCGCCTTCCATACCCGCGACGACGGCAATCGCCCGCGCATCGTGCAGTAGGGGCAAGTGTTCCAACAGGCGGTGCAGTCCTGCCACCCCGACATCGTAGAGCGTATGCACCCGCACGCCCATCATCCGCGCGGTGAGCGACGCCTCTTCTGCGACAGGAATGTCCGCCGTGCCCGCCGCCACGACGACGCCGTAGGGCTGTTCGGGGGCTGCAGGCGCGTCGCCGACCGTAATCGCGCGCGCTTGCGCGTGATAGATAGCCTCTGGCAGCAGCGCACGCGCCGCCTCGAAATGCGCCTCACTCGCTCGCGTCGCCAAGACACGCCCGCGCTGTGCCAAGCGCGAGAGGATTGATGCAACCTGCTCCGGCGTCTTGCCCTGACAGAACACCACTTCGGGGAACCCTTTGCGTAGCGCGCGGTGATGATCGAGCCGTGCGAACTCCAGGTTCTGAAAGGGCAAATCGCGCAGAGCGGTCAGCGCGTCGTCCACGCTAAGCGCGCCCTGCGCAACCGATTCCAGCAGGGTGCGCAGCCGTTCAATCTCCACGCGCCATCGCCTCCGCGCGCGCCTTGACCCCTTCCAGAATGCCCTTGAGGTTCTGCGTCACGAGGTGATGCACCACCTTCTGCACAATCGCGCCGAGCAGCGGCACGCGCAGCTCATAGTCCAGCACACTTCGGAACAGCGTCCCCTCAGGGTGCGGGAGGAACTCCCACAGCCCCTCCATCTGGTCGTAGTCGCCCTTCGCTTGGCGGAATCGGCAGGTGTGGTTCGCGTCGTCCCAGAGGTCTTCTTCGGTCCACTTCACTTGGAGTTTGAGTTGCGAGGCGTAGGCGACCCACTCGGTGAGCGTGCGTGCGCCGTTGTCGCTCGTTTCGAGGATGCGCACCGACTTCACATCGGGCATGAATTGCGGGAACGCCTCCACATCGCGGGCGACGGCGTAGACGGTCTCCAGGGGGGCGTGGATGACTACCTCCAACTCCACTCGCGCCACGATTAGCCCTCCGCGCGTTGCTTGAAGCCGCTCAGCCAGTCTTGAATAATCGTGTTCACGGCGTTCTGCGCCATTCCTGCGAACATCGGGGGCACATTCGCCTCGTAGTCCAGCGTTGCCGCGAGTTGGCTGCCCGCCTCACGGGGCGTCACGCGCCACTCGCCGCGCAACTTCACTATCGACTCGCCCTCCGGTTGCATAGTGATTGTGTGGTTGGCGGCGTCAACGGCGTGGCGCGATTTCCACCGTACGGGCATGCCCACGCCAGGCGCTATCACTTCCCAGTCCAGCAGCGCGCCGCTCTCCGTGCGCTCCAGCACCTGCACCGCCTTCGTGTGGGGCAAAAACTCCGCAAACGACTCCGCCTGCTGCAACAGCGCAAACACCTGCTCGGCAGGCGCGTTGATATCGATAGATTTCTCGATTCTCGGCATCGCTCAGTCCTCCTAATAGGCAGAGTATACCGAATGGCGTCGCCCCCTCAGCCTGCTTAGAGCTCGTAGTTGCTCGCTGTGAGCTTGAACTCCAGTCGTTTGCCAGCGCGCTCGACGGTGAGTTTCAGCGGGCGACCGACCTTGGTGTAGGAGAGCCGACTGACCAGCTGCTTCTCGCTCCAGTTGGCAGGCGATTGCCCGTCGATGAGCAAGATTTTGTCGCCTACTTTGACCCCAGCGATGTCAGCGTCGGACATGGGCATCACCCAGCGCACGATGAGGTCTTTGCCCTGCTTGCGCCACCAGATTCCGTAGCCTGCGTTGTCGGCGGCGCGCTCTTCCGCCGTGTTCGGTTGCCACACCATCTGCTCGCGGAAGTAGTTGTAGGTCACCTTGTAGTGGCGCATGATGGGCACGCCCAGCAAGCCGTAGCGCGTCTGCAACGCCGTGATCGAGTCGGAGCGTGCGTTTTCCGAGAGTTTATGATAGGCGTAGACCGAGTTGAACTGCATCGGTCCGAGCCGCATGCGATTGAGCCGATAGACCACCAAGTCGCCAGTGAAGAAGTTGTAGTCGTCGCCTTCAAAGAACTCGCCCAGCCGCTTGTACCAGCTCTCGATGGTCATCTGCGGGCCGTCGGTTTTGTCGTGTCGGTATGCTGGCGGCAGCAAGTTCGTGGACGCGCCTGTATCCACAATCATCCGTATGGGCTGCTCTTTCTGTCCGACGGTCATCGTCACCAGCACATGGTCGCCCGCCATCTCGAAGGGGATGACGACGCCTTCGGGCATCGGGGCGTCGTGGGGTTCGAAGGTGATGGTGCGCTCGGCGAAGTTGACGGTGGTCTGGAACGCGGCGATGGTCTCGCGTCCGAGCAATCCGATGACGCGCTTGCCGTCGATGGAGTCGCTGCCGAGCGGTGTGCGCCAGACCGCGCCGCCGCCAATCACAATATCGCGCACCTCCGCCTCGCCCACTTTCAAGCTCTGCACACGCACCTTATAGGACGGGAACATCCCATACACCAGCGTCGCCCAGTAGTCGCTGTTGGGAATCTTCTCCAGCCCTGCCTCCTTCACAATCGCATCGTCGATCCAAGTGCTGGACGCGCCTGTGTCGTAGATAATCCAGTAAGGTCCCTTGCCGTTGAGATAGACTTGCACATAGAGCGAGTTCGTGCTGAGTCGGAAGGGCACTTTGACGGGCAGGTTGTCGCGCACGGCGGGCGAGGTTCCGTGGGGCGGGCGTTGGAAGTGTGTGTCGTCCAGCGGGGTGGAGGCGTCCATCGCGGTCATAAAGTAGGTGGCAACATGCGCCCCATCGCTATAAAGGCGCGTTTCGAGGGGCATCTGCACCTCGCCGTCGGGGGTGGACATCGCGCGGAAGCCGTGATACACCACCCCGACACGCGAGATTGCGTCCGTTTCGTAGTTGACCTGCTGATACTCCATGCCCACGATTTGGTTCTGCTCGTTGAGATAGCAGTGGAGTTTATTGTCGGGCTTTTTGGACAGGTTGCGCTGGTGCTCGAGTTGGGGCAGTTGCACCGTGATTCGGTAGGCGGAGCGTCCGTCGGGCAGTTTGGCGTCCTCGCCGCCCACGAGGGTTCCGACGGCGAGCCAGTGCGGGATTTGCACAAAGTGCGTATAGATGGTATCTTTCAGTCCCCACTCGTCTTCTTGAGCGATGCTGGAGCTGAGGTAGTCGTTTTTGCGCCAGCCTCGGTTGCCGTCGAACCCTGTGATGAACTCGTCGTCGCCATACCGCACTTCGAGCAGGCGTTTTGTCTCGCGGATGTAGACGGTGCGCCTGGCGGAGCTTTTGCCGCCGTATTCGCTGGTGATGTCGTATTGCAGTTTGACGCCGCGTTGCGCGAGCGCTTTGTAGGCGTCGCCGCCGTGATTGCGAATCGCTTGTTCGAGGCGCGCCGCTGCGTCGTCTGCCCACGCGACGCCTAACAGCAAGAGTATGCTCAGAACCCCACAGTAGCCTCGCATCGTTGCACCTCCAGACGCTATGCGCAGGCGTTGGTGTGCCTACACAGTTTATAGCATACCCTACGGCGCGCTGTATTGGGGCGCGGTGAGGTAAAACCGCCTGCCCAGCGCTTGCGCTTCCGCTACAGTAAACAGTTCGGGGCGTTGAGCGAACGATGCGTCGGTGGTGAGGCTGTACGCGCCCGTTTGGAACATCTGTTGGAGCGCGGCGTGGGCGTCGCCTGCGGTTCGGTATCGACCCTTGCGGTAAAAGTGCAGGCTGGGGTAGCCGGGGTTGACTCGGTAGGCGATTAGCAGGCGATAGGGGGGCGGTTTGAGCGCGAGTTCGCGCACGGGTTGGAGCGCGAGTCGGTCATAGCCCGTCAGTGCGCCGTTCCACCCGATGAGTAGCGCGACGACGCCGAGCGTGCGCGTCCACGGGGGCGCGGCAGGTTTGTAGAGGGCGAACGCGGTCATCGGCGCGCCGAGCGCAAGGGCAACCGCCCACGGCGTCGCTTGCCAGAGTGGGGCGTAGAGCGCGAGCGCGCCCCACACCGCCGCCCCTATCGCCAGCGCCAACCCGCCGAGCCGCCGTCCGACCCAAACGCGCGCAGGCACAGACGCATGTAAACGCACTTGAGCAATCTGCGCGCCCGCCAACAACGCCAACGCAGGGAACATCGGGAAGATGTACGCAGGCAGCTTGGTGAAGCTGAGGGTGAACAACCCAAAGACCAGCCACACCCAACGCCTAAGGTACAGACGCAAAGCGTCGTCCTCGCGTCGCCAGAGCGCGCCCGCATAACCCGCCATCGGCAGCCCGCCCAGCCATAACACCACAACATAGAACAGTAGATACACCGCGACGCCGCTGAGAACGCCCCCCACATCGCCGCGCTGAATCATAGGCAGCACAGAGTGCGCCGTGTCGCCCCCTGCAAAGCGCAATAGATTCTGCTTCACCACGAACTCGTTGAAGAACTCTGAACCGTGCTGCAAGTACACCGCCACATACCATGGCAGCGCGGTCAGCAACGCCGTGAGCAGGGCAAACGCTACCCAACGGAAGCGCAGTCCGCGCTTATGCAGCGCCTTGGCGTTCCACAAGTAGAGCAGTCCAATCAGTCCCAGCCCGAACGGACCTTTGGTGAGGATGGATAGCCCCAGCGCGACGCCGCCAAGCACGCTCCAGAGCCATCCGCGTGTTTCCCACAGCGCAATCAGCGTGAGGGTGAGCAGGAACGCGAGCGTCATGTCGGTGATGGCGAGCCGCGCGAGGATGAGGCTCAGCGGCGATAGCGCGAACAGTATCGCGCCCCAATCGCCCGCGCCCTGCCCCAAGCGACGATTACCCCACCACACGATGAGCAGGATGGTGAGCGCGTACATTAGCGCGGAGGGCAAACGCAGGGCGAACTCGGTCTCGCCAAACAAACGCATGCTGAGCGTCATCAGCCAGTAGAGCAGCGGCGGCTTCTCGAACCACGGCGCGCCGCCCAGCGTCGGCGTGCGCCAGTCGCCCGACTGACGCATCTCCCACGCCACAGAAGCGTAGAAGCCTTCGTCTAAGTCGGTCAAACCGAACGCTTGTAAGTCGATCAGAGCCGCGATAACGCACAGCCAAAGTAGCCAACGCATAGTAAATCTTCAAGTGGCTTGGACCATCCTGTCCAAGCCACTATGCACGGACAAGAATGTCCATGCTACAGTAGGCACTGCGCACGGACAAGAGTGTCCGTGCTACGAGTTGGGCTTGAGTATGCCTACGCCGTCTATGTAGGGGCGCAGGGCGTCGGGGAGGACGACGCTGCCGTCTGGTTGCTGGTAGTTCTCCAGAAGCGCCGCCATCAGGCGCGGCGTGGCGACGCCAGAGGCGTTCAGGGTATGCACGAACTCTGGCTTGGCTGTCGGCTCGGGGCGGTAGCGAATGTTCGCCCGACGCGCTTGGAACGCCTCGAAGTTGCTACACGACGACACCTCCAGCCACATCTGCACGCCAGGCGACCAGAGCTCAAGGTCGTAGCACTTGGCGGCGGCGAAGCCCAAATCGCCCGTGCAGAGCGCGACGACACGATAGGGCAACTCCAACCGTTGCAACACGGTCTCGGCGTCGCGTAGCAGCTTCTCGTGCTCATCATAGGAAGTTTCGGGCGTCGTGAACTTGACCAGCTCCACTTTATTGAACTGGTGCAGGCGCAGCAGTCCGCGTGTGGCTTTACCCGCCGCCCCCGCCTCGCGTCGGAAGCAGGGCGAATACGCCGCCAGATAGATGGGCAACTGCTCCGCGCTAAGTATCTCGTCGCGGTAGAGGTTCGTCACGGGCACTTCCGCCGTCGGGATGAGGTAGAGCGCGTCGTCGGCGCAGCGGTACATCTCCTCCTCGAACTTGGGCAGTTGCCCTGTGCCGACCATCACCTCTGGACGCACCAGAAAGGGCGGGAAGACCTCCGTGTAGCCGTGTTCGCGCGTATGTAAATCGAGCATAAAGTTGATCAGGGCGCGTTCCAGTCGGGCACCCAGCCCTGTGTAGAAGTGGAAGCCGCCGCCGCCGACCTTCGCGCCGCGCTCGAAGTCGATGAGGCTCAGCCGCTCTGCGAGTTCCCAGTGGGGTTTGGGTTCGAAGTGCATCGGGTGGGGCTGCCCGCCGCGTCGCACCTCCACATTCGCGCTGGCGTCCGCGCCGACGGGCGTTGTGGCGTGCGGTATATTGGGAAACATCAGCAGCTTCGCCTCGCGCTCGTGTTCCACCGCGCGTCGCCGGTGTTCCAGCTGCTCAATTTGCGCTTTGAGTTGGCGCAGCTGGTTCAGCAGCGGTTCGGCATCCTCGCCCGCCTTCTTGCGCAGGGGGATTTCTTTGGAGACGCGGTTCTGCTCAGCGGTGAGCGTCTCCACTTGGGTGGTGAGTTCGCGCCACTGGGCGTCCAGGGCGAGCCATTCGTCCAGCAGGGCGTCGGTCTCGCCGCGCTTCTGCAGCGCTTCGCGCACGCGGTCAGGCTCTGTGCGCAGCGTTCGATAGTCCAGCATGCCCATAATTGTACCGTGTGGGGCGTGTGGACTACCGTATCATCGTGCCGATGCCCGAATCGGTGAACACCTCGATGAGCAGCGCGTGCGGCACGCGCCCGTCGAGGATGTGAGCGCGCGGACACCCCTTCTCCAGCGCGTGCAGGCACGCTTGGAGCTTGGGGATCATCCCGCCTGACACGCGCCCTGTATCGAGCATCCGTTGCGCCTGCTCGCGCGTAAGCTCGGAAATCAGCGAGTCGGGCGAGTCGGCGTCGCTGAGAACGCCCGGCACATCGGTCATCAGGATAAACTTCTGTGCGCCCAGCGCGCCTGCCAGCGCGCCCGCCGCGAAATCGGCGTTGAGGTTGTAGGTCGCGCCATCGACGCCCAGTCCAACCGGGCTAACGACGGGGATGTAGCCGCCTCGAAGCGCTGCGTAGATCACATCAGGGTTGATGCTCGCCACCTCGCCCACGAAGCCCAAGTCCACCTCGCGGGTAAGCCTGCGCGCGCGGATGAGACCGCCGTCCTTGCCCGAAATCCCGATGGCGCGCCCGCCCTGTTGTTGGATTAAGCCGACCAAGCGTGGGTTCGTCTTGCCCGTGAGCGCCATCTCCACCAGCTCCATCGTCTCCGCGTCGGTCACGCGTAAGCCGTTCACAAACTGAGGCTGTTTGCCCAGTCGCTTCATCAGGTCGGAGATTTCGGGTCCGCCGCCGTGAACCAGCACGGGTCGGATGCCCACACAGTGCATCAGCACGAGGTCTTGCATCACCTGCGCAGCGTTGGCGTCGCTCATCGCGGCGCCGCCATACTTGACGACGAAGATTGCTCCGCTCCACTTTTGAATATATGGCAACGCCTGAATTAGCACCTCTGCCTGAAGCTTTGCAGAATCGGGAACGCTCATACGGTAGACTATTGTACCTGATGAGCGAGGTAAACCCGTATTCGGTGCGGCAGATACGCGCGTGGCTGCAGACCTACCATGTGCGTCCGTCGAAGGGTTGGGGACAGAACTTCCTGACCGATCGGCGGGTGGCGCAGCGGGTGCTGGACGCCGCCGACCTACAGCCCGACGACGCCGTGTTAGAGGTGGGACCGGGCTTGGGCGCACTGACGCTGCTGCTTGCCGAGCGGGCGCGTCAAGTAATCGCTGTCGAGGTGGACGCGCGGCTTGTGGCTATCTTGCAATCGGTGCTGGAAGAGCAGCGCATCCAGAACATTACGCTGGTTCAGGCGAACGCGCTGAGCCAGCCCGTGTCGGAACTGTTGCGCGGCGAGGCGCGGGCGAAGGTCGTCGCCAACATCCCCTACTCCATCACCTCGCCCCTGCTGGAGCATCTCCTCAACGACAAGGCGCACATCCCAGTCATCGTGCTAACGGTTCAGAAGGAGGTCGCCGAGCGTCTGACGGCTGCGCCGAGCAGCGCCGCGTATGGCGCGTTGAGCCTGTTTGCGCAGTATCACGCGCAGGTGGCGTATCTGGGGCGCGTGCCGAACACGGCGTTCTATCCACAGCCTGAGGTGGACTCGGCAATCGTGCGCCTCACGCCTCTGCCCGACCGCTTACCGCCGCTGGCGCACAAATGGTTCTTTAGGCTCACGCGCGCGGGGTTCGGCAAGCGGCGCAAAACGCT
This sequence comes from Fimbriimonadales bacterium, assembly GCA_046294565.1. GTDB lineage: Bacteria > Armatimonadota > Fimbriimonadia > Fimbriimonadales > GBS-DC > GBS-DC. Next base: position 3,336 of record JBKBKS010000055.1, on the reverse strand, counting down.
ACGCAACGCGCTGACCAGCCTCTTTGACGATTCCGACCGCGCGAGCGCGATACTCAGGCGCGCGGGCGTCCACACCGCCGCACGCGCGGAAGAGCTGCGACTGGAGCAGTGGCTCGCGCTCGCTCAAGAGACCGTGCGCACGCTGTATTCTGAACACGCGGAGTAGCCTGTGCAGTGGCGCGTCGCCCTGTAAAAGGGGTTGCCGTTCCTTGCGCTTGCTGGCAGATGGAGCGGGGGGTAGTCGATGTTCTCAGGATGGCGTCCTCATTTGGGTCAGCAAGCGTTTTTGGCGTCGGGCGCCCCTGTGCGCGTGCTGGCGTGCGGTCGGCGTTGGGGCAAGACGGAGGCGATTGCCGCCGAGATTGCCCGCGCTTTGCTCGGCGACGCGCCGCGCGAGGTGTTGCTGGTCGCCCCCTCGCACGAGCAGGCGATGCTGGGCTTCGAGCGGGCGTTAGAGTTCCTGCACCGCGCTGGTGCGCGACCCACCGTGCGTCGCACGCCTGCGCCCACACTGACGCTGGGCAAGTCCAAACTCTGGGCGCGCTCCGCAGCCCGCGGCGGCATGCTCTTGCGCGGGCGCAAGGCGCACCTCATCATCGTCGACGAAGCCGCCTATGTGCCCGAACAGGTGGTTCACGAGGTGCTCACGCCCATGCTCGCCGACACAGGGGGGAAACTCGCGCTCGTCTCCACCCCACGCGGTAAAAACTATTTCTATCGGCTTTATCAACAAGGGCTAGACGATGGCGTCCACATCTGGAGCCTACGCAGCCCCTCATGGCACAACCCGCTCCTCTCACCCACAGTGTTGCAGATGCAAGCAAGTCTGATGACGCAACGGCAGTTCCAAATCGAGTATGGCGCACAGTTCTTAGACGAGGCAGGACAGGTCTTTCGCACCGAGTGGGTCGATCGTGCGCTGATGCTCCAGCTGTACCCTGAAGGACTGACGGTCGCAGGAGTGGATTGGGCGCGTTATCACGACTACACGGCGTTGGCGGTTCTGCACGGCTCGCGCGAGGGCGCAAAGTTGCTGGACATCCGACGCTGGCAGGGGCTGGCATGGACGGAGCAGGCGGCGGTTGTGGCGCGACGGATACAGATGCATGCGGCGGCGCGCGTGCTGTGCGACCGCACGGGCGTCGGCGACCCTCTGTTAGAGGCGTTGCAGGCGGCGGGCGTCCCCCACGCCGAAGGCGTCGCCTTCACACAGGCGTTCAAACAGAGCCTCATCGAGAATCTCGCGCTGATGCTTGAAGGAGCGCGACTGCAACTGACGCCCGACCCCGCCCTACTGCACGAACTATACCACTTCGAGGCGACGCCGACCCAGCGCGGCGCACGATTGCAAGCGTCGCCCGGCGTGCACGACGACCTGGTGACGGCGCTCGCGCTGGCGGCATGGACGCTGCCACACGCTGCCTCGGGCACAGTGCGCACCAGCGGCGCGCAACGCGCCCCCTAACCCGCGCTGCGCTCGCCTGCAAACCACGCTCGCAGTGTAGGGTACGGGTTCTCGACGCCGTCCAGAATGCGCACACGCGCCGCCTCGCTGAACAGCGATTGCACCACGCCACGCGCCTGCTGCTCCAGCGCGTCATGCACCATCGATTGGAGCTCCCACTCCACCTGTTGCAGGCGGCGCGTGCGCCATGCGCCCATCTGCTGCTGGTACTGCTTGTGTTCCTCGATAAATTCCACCAGTTCGTCGACGCCCTTGCCGTAGAGGGCTTCGGTCAGCACAATCGGCGGGTTCCAGCCCTTAGGTTGACCGCCAAGTTCGAGCGCGTTGCGCAGGTCTAATCGCATCCGTGTCGCCCCCTCGCGGTCAGCTTTGTTGACCACATACACATCCGCGATTTCGATGATGCCCGCCTTCATCGCCTGCACCACATCGCCCGCTTCGGGCACCAGGGTCAGCACGACGGTATCGGCGACGAAGCGCACATCCACCTGCAGTTGCCCTGCGCCGACGGTCTCGATCACCACGAGGTCGTAGCCCGCCGCCTCCAGCACGCGCACGGCAGGGGGCACGCCGCGCGAGAGACCCCCGACGCTCCCCCGACTGGCAAGACTGCGAATATAGACGCCCTCCAGCGTCTCATCGAAACGGATACGGTCGCCTAGAATCGCGCCCCCACTGAACGGGCTGGTCGGGTCTACAGCCAGCACCGCCACGCGATAGCCTCGCGCTTTCAAGCGCGGCAGCAGCTGATAGGTTAAGGTGCTTTTACCCGCGCCCGGCGCGCCTGTCAAGCCCACTTTGAACGCTTTGCCCGTGTGCGGATACAAACGCGCCAGCAGTTCCAATCGCGCCGGCTCGCGCGACTCCACCAGTGTAATCGCCCGCGCAATCGCACGCACCTCACCCAATCGCACGCCACGCACTAAATCGTCCACGAATTCAGTCGTCACTGCCGCCATGTATGGCACGATTATACCTTGCGCGAAGCGTAAGCGTCTGCTGCCTGCGCTCATCCGAGCCATCAAGGCGATACATCGTGAAGGGGATTAGCCGCGCCAGTGCATTTTTTTGACTAACCGTTCGTTCGACGACACTTCGAGACAACGCCTACTACCTGTAGCGAGACTCGCGCCCCACAACCCACCACATCCTGTATGCCAAAAACCCCAAATGCGTCGATCGCCGACTTTCACCCACTTGAGTTCAAATCCGCCGCCGATCGACGACACCCCTTGACTTCACAAACAACGATGGGGTATAATATCGCCATCAACGCAACGGCAACTTACCTTGACAACTGGCGCATTTTTGAGTTCAACAGGACGCCTCGTCCAAAAAGGCGTCTTGGTTTGTAGCCTACCTGTGAGGGATTGAAACAAGAGAGCGGGATCTCGATGCGGTATCGCGCCGCGTTTGTAGCCTACCTGTGAGGGATTGAAACGAAGTATTCCATACTTAAGGTGTGCCCGGGCGACAAGTTTGTAGCCTACCTGTGAGGGATTGAAACACATGTCGCCCACGCTTTTCAACCGCTCTGGCGTGGGACGCCTCGCGCAGGTGGTTCCACTGCTTGACCCAGATGGCGTCGCTCTGCGGCGCGTGAGGCGTCTGTCGCCTGCTTGCTCAGGTAGCCTTCCCGATGCTTGCGCCAACGCGCTCCCCCACCGTTCACCGAGCGCGCGAGGGGCAGGAATTCGCGATTCGCGCGCGAATCTGTAAGGCGTTATGTCCTATCTTCCGCAAGCGGTTGAGCGTTCCGACCGCTACAAGGTTAAGGTCGACGAGTATGTGCAGTATCGCCGCACGGGGTATCTGAAGGTGTCAGGGCTTGTGCCTGTCGCGGATGTGGAGCGTCTGCATGCGTGGGCTGT
>JBKBKS010000054.1:0-14110 GCA_046294565.1 Fimbriimonadales bacterium | reverse complement strand
AACCCCCAAGCCCCCGTAGCGTCGGCGTCCACGCTAAAGTATGCTTGGACAGGAAGGTCCAAGCCCCAAGTGCGACGGCAAAAAAGCCGTCGCACCTGGGCAGCGCGTGAACTTAGGCGGTGTGTCCCCGTCAGTGTTCGTGCGATTCGCGTTCGCGCTTGTATTTCTCAATTAGGGATTGCGCGACATTCGGGGGCGCTTCATCGTAGTGGGAGAAGCGCGTTCGGAACCGCCCGCGTCCGCGTGTGATGGAGCGCAGTTCCAGCGCGTAGCGCGTCATCTCGCTCATGGGCACATGGGCGTGGATGAGTTGCCTACCTTTGCCGAGGCTGTCTATTCCCATGATACGCCCGCGCCTGCCGTTGAGGTCGCCCATCACATCGCCTGTGAAGGCTTCGGGCACATCCACCTCGACCTCCAAGATAGGCTCCAGCACCACTGGACCCGCTTTCATCGCCGCCTCTTGATAGGCGAGGCTACCTGCGATGCGGAAGGCTTGGTCGGAGGAGTCGACCTCGTGGTAGGAGCCGTCCACCACATTCACTTTGAAATCGACGGCGGGGAACCCCGCTTGGATGCCTTTCTCGGCGGCTTCGCGGATGCCTTTCTCGATGGCGGGCAGGTAGTTTTTCGGGATGGCGCCGCCGACGATGCTCTCGGTGAACTCGATGCCCGCCCCACGCGGCAGAGGCTCCATGTTGATGAAGCAGTGTCCGTACTGTCCGCGCCCGCCTGTTTGGCGCTTGAATTTACCTTCCACGCGCTGCACAGGGCGCGTAATCGTTTCGCGGTAGGGGATGCGCAGCTCGACGGTCTCTACTTCCGTGTTGAACTTACGCTTGAGCTTATCGATAATCACCTCCAGATGGAGGTCGCCCATGCCCGACAGCAGGGTTTGTCCCGTTTCGGCGTCGCGTCGTGCGTGGAAGGTGGGGTCTTCCTCTTGCAGGCGAGCGAGCGCCGTGCCCAGTCGGTCTTCGTCGGCTTTGGTCTTGGCGACGATAGCGACGGTGTAGATGGGTTCGGGCAGCGCGATGGGTTCGATCGCGACGGGTCGGCTCTTCTCGCAGAGGGTGTGTCCTGTGCCCGTCTCCTGCAGTTTCGCCACGACGCCGATGTCGCCCGCGCGCACTTCGGGAGTCGCGATTTGGTGCTTGCCGCGCAGGTAGAACACCTGCCCGATTCGTTCCTCGCGCTCCTTTTGGGCGTTGTAGACCTGCGAGTCGCCTTTGAGCGTGCCTGAATAGACGCGGTAATAGGTCAGCTTGCCCACGAACGGGTCGGCGGTGGTTTTGAACACGAAGGCGGCTAACGCGCCGTTGGGGTCGGGGTTTAGTTGGATGGATTCGTTCTTGCGTAGGTCGGTCGCTTGCGGGGGTGGGACTTCGGCAGGGGATGGCGCGAGTTCGACGATTGCTTGCAGCAGGGGCGCCAGCCCTTCGCCCTGTGCGGCGGAGCCACACAGCACGGGCACCAACTGCCCTGTGCGCACGCCCTCGTGGAAGGCGTGGACTAACTCCTCGTCGGTGAGCGGGTTGCCCTCGAGGTATTTCTCCAGCAGGGCGTCGTCGGTCTCGGCGGCGGCTTCCATTAAGAGCTCGCGTGCGCGTCCGACCAGCTCGTGCAAATCGTCGGGGATGGCGGTCGCCTCGATGTCGCGGTCTTTGCCAGTGTATGCCTTGCCGTGCAGCACATCCACCACGCCTTTGAATTGCGCTTCCGCGCCGATGGGCACCTGCAGCGGCACGATACGCTTGCCGTAGATGCTGCGTAGATGGTTCACGAACCCGCGATAGTCTGCGCCGTCGCGCTCCATTTTGTTCACAAAGATAAATCGTGGCAGTTGGCGCGCTTCGCATATCTCCCAAGCGTTCTCGAAGCCGACCTCCAGTTCCGCCTGCGCGGGGGCGACCAGCACAACGGCGTCCACCACCTGCAGCACACCGTACAGCTCGCCGATGAAGTCGGGGAAGCCGGGCGTATCCAGCAGGTTGATTTTGTGTCCGTTCCACTCGATGGGCAGCAGGGACGCGCTCAGGCTGATTTTGCGTCGTTGCTCTTCGGGGTCAAAGTCGGAGGTGGTGTTGCCCGCCTCGATGCTGCCGACGCGGTCGATATGCCCTGCCATGTAGAGGAGATGTTCGGCGAGCGTAGTTTTGCCGCTGCCGCCGTGTCCCGCCAGTGCTACATTGCGAATCTGCTCCAGCGCGTACTGTTTCATGGTCTTACTCCTTCTGTGAGAGTGGCGAATGGCGTGCGGTCGTGTGTAAAATGAGCCCCCCACGCCTAAGCCGAGAGGCTCCTCGCATTCGCCAGATGTGCCTGCGCCCCAGCAGTTATATTATGCCCGAAAGCGAATAGGTAAAGTCAAGGGGGTGGTAGCACGGACGGGGGGCGTCCGTGCTACGGTTATTTGCGGAAGGGCATGCCCATCGCCTTCAGCAGGGCGAACGCCTCCTCATCGGTTTTGGCGGTGGTGCAGAAGGTGATGTCCATGCCGCGCAGTCGGTCTACTTGGTCGTAGACAATTTCGGGGAACAGGATTTGCTCGCGCAGCCCCATCGAGTAGTTGCCGCGCCCATCGAAGGAGCGTGGCGAGACGCCGGCAAAGTCGCGGATGCGCGGCAGCACCAGGTTAATGAGCTTCTCCATGAAGATATACATGCGGTCGCCGCGCAGGGTGACCTTGCATCCGATGCGGTGTCCTTGTCGCAAGCGAAAGTTGGAGATGGCTTGTTTGGCGACAGTGATGACGGGCTTTTGCCCGGAGATGAGGGCGAGGTCGCGCACGGCGTTTTCGAGTTGTTTGGGTTCTTGCTCGCCCTTGCCGACGCCCATGTTGATGACGATTTTCTCTAAACGCGGGATTTGCATGGGGTTTTTGTAATTGAACTGCTGTTGCAGTTGGGGGCGCACTACCTGTTCGTAGTGTGTGCGCAGGCTTGGGTTGATCCGTGCGACTGTGCCGTCGCCTGTGGCGAACAGCGCTTCGGTTTTCTGTTCCTTGCTCGCCTTTTTGCCCTGCGGTTGGGCAGGCGTCGCGGGTTTTTGCTTAGCCATCGTTCATCCCTCACTTCGTCACATCGATCATCTCGTTGCACGCTTTGCACAGGCGGTAGAGTTTGCCGTCCTGTCCGCGTGTGCGTCCGACGCGCGTTTTCTTATCGCAGTGGGGGCACACCAGCATCACCTTACAGGCGTATAGAGGCGCGGGCATCTGGATTTTCGCGCCTTTCTGGTTCATCGCGCGCGGTTTTTGATGTTTCCACACGAGGTTCAAGCCATCGACCACCACGCGGTTCTCGCGCGGCAGCACGCGCTTCACCTCGCCGCGCTTGCCCTTATCTTTGCCGGAGATGATTTCCACCGTGTCGCCTGTGCGGATTTTCATCCGAATGGGTCGTTGCAGTTTACGCATGGTAGTATCCCTCCTACAAGACTTCGGGCGCGAGCGAGACGATGCGCATGAAGAGTTTGTCGCGCAGTTCGCGGGCGACAGGTCCGAAGATGCGTGTGCCGCGCGGCTCGCCTTGATTGTTCACGATCACGCAGGCGTTGTCGTCGAAGCGCAGCGTGCTGCCGTCAGGTCGGCGGATGGGTCTGCGCGTGCGCACAATCACGGCGCGCACCACATCGCCTTTCTTGATGGGCATATTGGGCGAGGCGCTTTTGACCGACGCCACAATCACATCGCCCACATGCCCGTAGCGCGCGTTCGAGCCTTTCAGCACGCGGATGCACATCACCTCGCGTGCGCCGGAGTTGTCGGCGACCTTTAGGCGTGTAAACGGTTGTATCATCGTAAATCCCTCCTATTACTGAGCGCGTTCTAAGATTTGGCGCACGCGCCAGCGTTTGTGTCGGCTGAGCGGGCGCGTCTCGACAATCTCGACGCGGTCGCCCACGCGGCAGGCGTTCTGCTCATCGTGCGCCATGTATTTTTTGGTGCGTCGGATGGTCTTGCGATACACGGGGTGGCGATAGCTGCGCATCACTGCCACCACGACGGTTTTGTCCATCTTATCGCTCACCACGACGCCTACGCGCACTTTGCGTCGCCCCTTGTAAGGGGCGAGCTCGCCTGTCGCTTGCGGGGCGGCGCGTTCTGTGGTCTGTATCTCGAGTGGGGTCGTCTCTTCGTTCATGGTTAATTACACCTCAAATGCCTGCTTCGCGTCGTTTCTCGTTGATTATGGTTTGGATACGCGCGATGTTGCGTCGCAGTTGGCGTATCGAGTCCTTGTCTTTGAGTTCCGTGATAGTTTTCTGGACTCGCGTGCGGTACTGCTCGTTGCGCAGGTTGTCGAGTTCTTTTTGCAGTTCGGCGATGGTCATGCGTCGCAGTTGTTCAGGTTTGAGCGGTTTCATGCGCTGTCACCTCCTGCGGCTTCAGTTTCTGCGCCGAGTTGGAAGTCGGATCGGGAGACGATTTTGGTTTTGATGGGCAGTTTGTGGCTGGCGCGTCGGAGCGCTTCGCGGGCGCGGGCTTCGTCTACGCCGCCGAGTTCCAAGATGACTCGTCCGCGTTTGACGACGGCGACCCAGCCTTCGACGCTACCTTTACCGGACCCCATGCGCGTTTCGGCGGCGCGCTTGGTGTAGGGTTTATCGGGGAAGATTCGAAACCATGTTTTGCCCCCGCGGCGGAGGTAGCGCACGATGGCGACGCGCGCGGCTTCCATCTGGCGGTTGGTCAGCCAGGCGGGTTCCATTGCGACGAGTCCGAAGTCGCCGAAGTGGAGTTCGCGTGCGCCTTTCGAGACGCCCTTGCGTCGTCCGCGTTGCTGTTTTCGGTATTTTGTTCGTTTCGGCATCAACATAGTAGTTCACCTCACTCTTCGACGGGGGTTTCGCCTGCGGGCGCGTTGTTGGGCGGCGTGTCGATTCGTGGGGGTCGGGGTCCGCGTCCGCCGCCGCGTCCCCCCCCGCCGCCGCGTCCACGGCGTCTTCGTCCGGGCTGACGCTCGCCGCCGCGTCCGGACGCCCCGGCGCGCGCGCCGCGCCGCACATCGCCAGACGCTGCCGATTCGGGCGTGGTAACCGACGAGAGCAGGATGCGTCGCTCGGACATCGGGATGTCGCCCTTATAAATCCAGACCTTCACGCCGATAGTGCCGTAGATGGTGTAGGCGGTGGCGAAGCCGTAGTCGATGTCGGCGCGCAGGGTCTGCAACGGCACGCGTCCCCACCGATCCCACTCGGTGCGTGCGATTTCCGCGCCGCCGAGCCGCCCTGCGACCATGACCTTGATGCCGCGCAGGTTCATGCGCTGCGCACGCGCCAGCGTCTGGCGGATGGCGCGTCGGTGTGAGATACGGCGCTCTAACTGGTTGGCGATATTCTCCGCCACGAGCTGCGCGTCTTGGTCGGGGTTGCGCACATCCTCGACATCGATGCGGAGTTCGGGTTTATTCGGATGGAGCGCTTTGGAGATGGTTCGAGTGACCTCTTCGATGCCCTGTCCGCCGCGCCCGATGATTTGACCAGGACGCGCCGCGTAGATAATCACGCGCACGATATTGGCGGCGCGCTCGATCTCAATGCGCGAGATGCCCGCGTTATACCAACGTTTCTTAATCGCGCGTCGGATGAGATAATCCTCATACAGCGTGTGGCGATACTGCTTCTTGGGCGCGTACCAACGGCTCTCCCAGTCGCGCGTGACGCCCACGCGGAAACCTATCGGGTTGATTTTCTGACCCATTAGTTCTGCTCCTCCTGAGGCGCGGCGGTTGACGAGGCTTTACGGGCGGTCGGACGCGGTTGCGGCACGGTGACGCCCAAGATAATGGTCACATGGCTGGTGCGCTTCAGAATCCGATACGCCCGCCCGCGATCTTTGGGCAGGATACGCTTCCAGCGCGGACCCTCGTCCACATAAGCGCGCGCGATATAGAGCATGTTGGGCGACAGCCCGTCGTTGTGCATGGCGTTCGCGACCGCGGATTCGAGCACTTTGCGTGCAATCCGCGCCGATTTGTTCGGCAATCGCTGCAGAATGGTTATTGCCTCGTTCACGGGCTTGCCGCGCACCAAGTCGATCGCCAATCGCGCCTTGCGTGGGGGTATCCGAACATGTTTTGCAACCGCCTTCATAATTGCCTCCCTATCGTTTCTTGACTTTGCTGGTCTTCTCGGAGTCCTTATGCCCTCGGAAGGTGCGCGTGAGGGCGAACTCGCCGAGTTTATGTCCAATCATCTGCTCCGTCACATAGACGGGCACATGTTTGCGTCCGTCGTGGACGGCGAAGGTCAGCCCGATCATTTCGGGCACGATCATCGACCGTCGCGACCAAGTTTTGATGGGGCGTCGCTGGGTTTGCGGTAGCTCCAGCGTCGCCAGCACCTTCTTCATCAGTTTCGGGTCCACATAAGGTCCTTTTTTGAGTGAACGCGCCATAGGTTATTTCCTCCGCTTGAGAATGAATCGGCTGGTGCGCTTATTGCGTCGCGTTTTGACGCCGAGCGCGGGTTTGCCCCATGGGGTTTTCGGGTGCTTGAGTCCGATGGGGGCTTTCCCTTCGCCGCCGCCGTGGGGGTGGTCGCGTGGGGTCATAGCCGAGCCGCGCACATGGGGGCGTCGCCCCATCCAGCGCGACTTGCCCGCCTTGCCCCACACCTCGTTCTCGTGGTCAAGGTTGCCCACCTGTCCGATAGTGGCGCGGCAGCGGAGGTGGATGAGTCGCATTTCGCCGGAGGGCATGCGCAGGGTGGCGTAGTTGCCCTCTTTCGCAAGGATTTGCGCCGCCGCGCCTGCGCTGCGTACCAACTGACCGCCCCTGCCCGGATTGAGTTCGATGTTATGTACCAGCGTGCCGACAGGAATGTTCTGCAGGGGCAGAGCGTTGCCTGGCAGGATGTCGGCGTCGGGTCCGTTCATCACCGTCGCGCCCACTTCCAAGCCGACAGGCGCGAGGATATAGCGTTTCTCGCCGTCCTCGTATTCCAGCAGCGCAATTCGCGCCGAGCGGTTCGGGTCGTACTCGATGGCGACCACTTTAGCAGGGATGCCGTCTTTGTTGCGCTTGAAATCGATGATGCGGTAGAGGCGTTTATTGCCGCCGCCGCGATGACGCGCCGTGACGCGCCCCATATTGTTGCGCCCGCCCGTCTTGCGCAGCCCCACCGTCAGGCTCTTCTCAGGCTCTTGCTTTGTAATCTCCTCGTAGGTCGAGGTCTGCATAAAGCGTCTGCCTGGCGAGGTCGGTTTCCATTTCTTAATTCCCATAATTGCCTCCGCTTATAGGTTGAAATCGTCGATCTTCTGGTTAGGCTTGAGGGTCACGACGGCTTTTTTCCATGCCTTCGTGTAGCCCTGACTGCGTATGCCTCTGCGCTTAGGCTTGGGTTTGACCCACATGGTGCGCACTTTCACGGCGTCCACATTGTAGAGCTGTTTCAGCGCGTGCTTGATGTCGATTTTGGTTGCGTCGTCCGCCACCTCGAACAGGTACTGGTTGTGGAGTGTGGAAAGCATCGTGCCTTTTTCGGTAATGAGGGGTCGGACGATTACTTGTGCGGGATGTTTCATTGCGCCCACACCTCCTCCATTTTTGCGAGGGCTTGTCGGGTGGCAATCACGCGTCGCGCGGGGATGATTTCGTGGAGCGCGAAGGCGGGCGCGATGCGCACCAGCACATTCGGCAGGTTACGGAACGATTTATACACGACCTCGTTCGGCTCGTGGAGCAGGATGAGTACGCGCTCGTTCTCGATGCCCATCGCTTTGAGCATTGCTGCGGCGCGTTTGGTCTTGATTTCGGGGAAGTTCAGTTCATCTATCACGATGAGCGCGCCGTTCTCGGCTTTATCGGCAAGCACGGTACGGAAGGCGAGGCGTCGCTCTTTTTTGTTGACGATGGGGTTGTAGTCGCGCGGGGTGGGTCCGTGCACTGTGCCGCCTTTACGCCAGTGTGGGGCGCGGATGGAGCCTTGGCGGGCGCGTCCTGTATGTTTTTGGCGCCACGGTTTGCGTCCGCCGCCGCGCACCTCGGCGCGCCCTTTCGTATCGTGCGTGCCCTGTCGCAGGTGAGCCAGTTGGGCGACCACCGCGCGATGCACCGTGCCCGCCTTGCCCTTCGCGCCGAACAGACGGTCGCTCAGCTCGACCTCCCCAATCGCTTGACCTTGCGCGTTATACAAATTCGCTTTCGGCATAGGTATCACCTCTACTGTTTCTGCACATAGACAATCGAGCCGCGTCCGCCGGGCACTGCGCCTTTGATGAGCACTCGGTTCTGGTCTGCCAGAATCTTCACGATGGTCAGGTTGCGCGTGGTGATTTGCTCGCCGCCCATGCGTCCGGGGCTGCGCTTGCCCTTGAACACGCGCTGGGGACCTGTGGCGCCGCTGGAGAGCGGGCGTCGGTGGGTCATCGAGCCGTGCGTCATAGGCCCGCCAGCGAACCCATAGCGGCGCACCACGCCCGCAAAGCCCTTGCCCTTCGAAGTGCCCGTGACCTTCACGGTCTCGCCTTCCGTGAACACATGCTCGGCGCGCACTTCCTGACCGCTCATCGCCTGCCCATCGACCACCTCGAACTCTTTCAAGTGGCGCAGGGGCTTGTCCAGCTCCGCTTTTTTGAACACGCCGCGCATGGGTTTGTTCACACGCTGAGTTTTCATCGGTTCAAAGCCAATCTGCGCCGCGTGGTAGCCGTCTTTTTCAGGGGTGCGCACCTGCACCACATGGCAGGGCCCCAGCTCCACGACGGTCACGGCGACCATGCGTCCGTTCTCGTCGAAGATGTGGGTCATGCCGAGTTTGCGTCCGATGAGTCCTTTGAGGACGGGTGGTGGGGGCAGTTCGCGCTTGGGTGGTGTAGGCGTCGCTTCGGCTGCGCTAACAGGCTCGGCGGACGCCTCTTGGGCTTCCGTCACATCTGCGCTTTGCGCCGAGTCGGTGACTGCTGGCTCTGTTGTCGGTTCAGGCTGCTCGCCGTTCGCCTGCGCGTTCACTTCAGGTACTTGTTTCTCTTCTTGCATCGCTACTGCCTCCCTATAGTTTAATCTCTATATCCACACCGCTCGGTAAATCCAATCGCATCAGCGCGTCGATGGTGCGGTTGTTCGGTTCCAGGATATCGATGAGCCGTTTGTGCGTGCGGATTTCGAAATGCTCCATGCCGATTTTGTCGATGTGCGGTCCGCGGATCACGCAGAACCTGCGGATGTCGGTGGGCAGGGGCACGGGTCCGCGCACGCGCGCGCCCGTGTTTTGCACCTGCTCGACAATCCGCTTCACGGATTGATCCAGCACGCGATGGTCGTAGGCTCGTAGTCGTATCCTGATTTTGTCGCGTTTCATAGTCCTCTCCTCCAGAATCGGGGCGGTTGGCAATTATACCCGACCGCCCCAATCGGATGTATTAGTCCAGCATCTCTGTGACGACGCCCGCGCCCACCGTGCGACCGCCCTCGCGTATTGCAAACCGCAAGCCCGTCTCGATCGCCACAGGCGATACCAACTGCACCTCCATATTCACATTATCCCCAGGCATCACCATCTCCACGCCGCTCGGCAAACGAATCTCGCCCGTCACATCCGTCGTCCGAAAATAAAACTGCGGACGATACCCCGTCACAAACGGCGTGTGGCGACCGCCCTCCTCCTTCCGCAACACATACACCTCCGCCTTGAAGTGCTTGTGCGGCTTGATACTGCCCGGCTTGGCGACCACCATCCCGCGCTCAATATCGTCCCGATCCACGCCGCGCAACAGCAAGCCCACATTATCGCCAGCCTCCGCCGTGTCCAAAATCTTCCGAAACATCTCAATACTCGTCACCACCGTCTTACGCGTCTCGTCGCGGAAGCCAATCAACTCCACTTCCTCGCCTGTCTTCAGCACGCCACGCTCCACGCGACCTGTCGCCACCGTGCCACGACCTGTAATCGTGAACACATCCTCCACCGCCATCAAAAACGGCTTGTCCAAGTCGCGCTGCGGCAACGGAATATAACTGTCCACCGCGTCCATCAAGTCCCAGATGGCTTTGATCCAGCGGTTGCTGGTGTTTTTGCTCCAGTCCTCGCTGTCGGCGGCTTCCACTACCTGCAGCCCGCTCCCGCGAATGACGGGGATGTCGTCGCCCGGAAAGCCGTACTTGCTGAGCAACTCGCGCACCTCCAACTCCACCAAGTCCAGCAGTTCCTCGTCGTCGACCATATCCACCTTGTTCATAAACACCACAATCGCGGGCACATTCACTTGACGCGCCAGCAGGATATGCTCGCGGGTTTGGGGCATCGGTCCGTCAGTAGCGGCGACGACCAAGATGGCGCCGTCCATCTGCGCGGCGCCTGTGATCATATTTTTGATGTAGTCGGCGTGTCCGGGGCAGTCCACATGGGCGTAGTGGCGGGTTTCGGTTTGGTATTCGGCGTGGTAGATGTTGATGGTCACGCCGCGGGCGCGCTCTTCGGGGGCGCTGTCGATGCGGTCGTAGGGTTGGTATTCGGCGAAGCCGCTCTTGCTCAGCACGCGGGTGATGGCGGCGGTGAGCGTCGTTTTGCCGTGGTCGACATGTCCGATAGTGCCGATGTTGACATGCGGTTTCGTGCGTTCAAATTTCTGTCGTGCCATAGTTCTCTCCTCCTATGCTCGTGTGGGTTGGAGCGCGTTTTTGCGCTCGATGATGCTCTGCGCGACCTGCGCGGGCGCTTCCTCGTAGTGCGAGGGGTGCATAGTGTAGGTAGCGCGTCCCTGCGTCAAGGAGCGCAAAGTGGTTGCATAGCCGAACATTTCGGCGAGGGGTACGACGGCTTTGATGACCTGCGTGCCGCCGACGCCCGGCTCAATCATTTCGATGCGTGCGCGGCGCGAGTTCAGGTCGCCAATCACATCGCCGACATGGTTATCGGGGGTGGTGACCTCCAGTTCCATATATGGTTCCAGAATGACGGGTTTGGCGCGCTGCACCGCCTCTTTGAAAGCGATTGAGCCAGCGATTTTGAACGCCATCTCGCTCGAGTCGACTTCGTGGAAGGAGCCGTCCACGAGGCGGATTTTCACATCCACGACGGGGTAGCCCGCCAGCACGCCTGCGTCGGACGCTTCGCGTATGCCAGACTCCACCGCGGGGATGAACTCGCGCGGGATTGCGCCGCCGACGATTTTATTCTCGAACTGGATGCCTGCGTTCTGCTCGGCAGGCTCAATTTCGATGACGCAGTGCCCGTACTGCCCGCGTCCGCCCGACTGGCGCACGAACTTGCCTTCGGCTTTGGCAGGGGTGCGGATGGTCTCTTTGTAGGCAACTTGCGGGCGTCCCTGATTCGCTTCCACCTTGAACTCGCGGTAGAGCCGATCCAGAATAATCTCCAAGTGCAGCTCGCCCATGCCGGAGATGATGGTCTGCCCTGTCTCGTGGTCGGTGGCGATGCGGAAGGTCGGGTCTTCGGCGGCGAGCCGTTGGAGCGCGTTGGCGAGTTTGTCTTGATCGGCTTTGGTCTTGGGTTCGATAGCGAGCGAGATGACGGGTTCGGGGAACTGCGGCGGCTCCAGCAGAATCGGGTGGTTCGGGTCGCAGAGGGTATCGCCGGTGGTGGTTTGCTGGAAGCCGATGATGCCCACGATGTCGCCAGTGAACGCCTCTTCGATATCTTCGCGGCGGTTGGCGTGCATCTGCAGGATGCGCCCGATGCGCTCACGATTATCTTTGGTGGCGTTGTAGATGTAGGAGCCTTTCGTGATTTTGCCCGAATAGACGCGCACATAGGTCAGCTTGCCCACGAACGGGTCGTTTTGGATTTTGAACGCGAGGGCGCACACGGGTTCCTCGTCGGAGGGCAGCCGTTCGAGTTCTTCGTGGGTGTCGGGGTGGACGCCTTTCACGGCGCCGATATCGATGGGCGAGGGGAGGAAGTCCACCACCGCGTCCAGCAGGAGCTGCACGCCTTTGTTTTTATAGGCGGAGCCGCACAGCACGGGCACGAGTTTGAAGCCCAGCGTGCCGATGCGCAGGGCGCGTTTGATCTCTTCAGGGCTAATCTCGCCGCCCTCCAGGTAGCGCTCCATCAGCGTATCGTCCATCTCGACGGCGGCTTCAATCATCTTCTCGCGCCACTCCTGCGCCTGCGCTTGCAGCGAATCGGGGATGGCGCGATATTCGTACTGGTTGCCTTTCTCGTCGAGCCAGTAGACCGCTTGCATCGCGATGAGGTCGACCACGCCTTCGAAGTTCTCTTCCTGCCCGATGGGGATTTGGATGGGCACAGCGTTGGTGTTGAGGCGTTCGCGGATGCGTTCCACCACGCGGAAGAAGTCCGCTCCAACGCGATCCATTTTGTTGATGAAGGCGATTCGGGGCACTTTGTAGCGGTTCGCCTGTCGCCAGACGGTTTCGGATTGCGGTTGCACGCCGCCCACAGCGCAGAAGATGGCGACAGCGCCGTCGAGTACGCGCATCGAACGCTCGACTTCCACGGTGAAGTCCACATGTCCAGGCGTGTCGATGATATTGATACGGTGGTCTTTCCACTGGCAGGTGGTGGCGGCGGAGGTGATGGTGATGCCCCGCTCCTGCTCTTGTTCCATCCAGTCCATCGTGGCGGCGCCCTCGTGAACCTCGCCGACCCGATGGATGCGCCCTGTGTAGTACAGGATGCGCTCGGTCGTGGTGGTCTTGCCAGCGTCGATATGCGCGGCGATTCCGATATTGCGCGTCTTCTCTAACGGGTGCTGTCGCGCCATGATGATTTACCTCCTTACCAACGATAGTGGGCGAACGCGCGGTTCGCTTCCGCCATACGATGGGTGTCTTCGCGTTTCTTATAGGCGCCGCCTGTTTTGTTGTAGGCGTCGATGATTTCTTGCGCTAAGCGTTCGTGGGCGGGTCGTCCCGATTTTTTGCGCTGGAGTGAGGTTACAATCCAGCGCAGTGCGAGCGAGCGGCGGCGTTCGGCGCGCACTTCCATCGGCACTTGATAGGTCTGACCGCCGACGCGGCGGGGGCGCACCTCCACTTGGGGGGCGACATTCTCGATGGCTTGCTCAAAAACTTCCATCGCTGGCTTGCCCGTCTTCTGCTCCACAATCTCCATCGCTTGATAGAACACCTGCTCGGCGACCGATTTCTTGCCACCCTTCATCATACGGTTGATGAACCGCGCCACCAGCTCGCTATCGTATACGGGATCGGGCAACACAACACGCTTCGGAACTGCGCCTTTTCTGGGCATATGCGTCTCTCCTCCCGATTACTTCTTCGCTTTGGGGCGCTTCGAGCCGTATTTGGAGCGTCCCTGCATGCGTCGGTCTTGGTTGCGCGTGGTTTTCTGTGCCTCGACGCCGCCGCAGTCGAGCGTGCCGCGAATGATATGGTAGCGCACGCCTGGCAGGTCTTTCACGCGTCCGCCGCGCACCAGCACGACCGAGTGTTCCTGCAGGTTGTGTCCGATGCCGGGAATGTACGCCGTGATTTCGACGCCGTTGGTCAGGCGCACGCGGGCGACCTTTCGAAGCGCGGAGTTCGGCTTCTTCGGCGTCATGGTGCGTACAATCGTGCAGACGCCCCGCCGCTGCGGACACGCCTGCAGCGCGGGCGACTTCGTCTTCCGTATCTTCGGCTTGCGACCCTTACGTACTAATTGGTTAATCGTCGGCATAGATACGCCTCCATCGGCTGGAGCGCAAAAGAAAGCCTCTCGCACGCGGGGTGGAGAGGCTTCAGTGGCCTGTTCAGGCGCGTCTCAGGCGTTGACACAGCGCCGTTTCCGGCGCCGCTTCGCATACCTCGTCCCGCGTGCTAAATCACGCTCTCTCAGGGTGTGGTTCATGGGATTCGATGAACCTCCAGCGTTCGCCACATAAGGCTACGCCCCAGCGGTACATATTATAACCGATTCTATGCACGAAAGTCAAGGGGGGGTGAACATATACAACCCTTCAGGCAATCGCTCGGCAAACTCAAGCGGAATACGATTTCTACCATCAACCGCTTGCAGGAACCGAGCGTTTTATGCTAAAATTGCGACACGGAGGCAGTTATGCACTCACAACCAACAATTCAAGCGGAGCTGGAAAGATTAAGACAGCGTGTTGCAGAGTTGGAACATGCGCTGGAGCAGCAGGCGTGGAGCGCGCCGCTCTTCCAAGAGAGCAATCTGC
>JBKBKS010000053.1:0-14344 GCA_046294565.1 Fimbriimonadales bacterium | reverse complement strand
TCGGAATGACAGGGATTTCGCTCCGAGCGGCACTTGTCATGCCGAGCGGAGCGAGGCATCTCAAGCACTGACGCCCCTTGAACACCCTCAGGGGGTCAGAGGGTGTTCAAAAAATGTTTTGAGGTGGAATATTTGCTTTGGGAACCAATCATGCCACGAATGGTCTAAATTGGTAGGAGATGGTAGCATGTTGTGGTTGTACCGATTTTTGTGGATAGCGTCATTTTTAGGCACTGTCGCCTTGCTGTTTGTAGCGTCCAGCCCACGCGCGGAACGCTCGCCTATCATCGACCAGTGGACGACGGCGACGCAAGGGCGCTTCAGCGTGCAAGTGCCCTTCGGCTTCTCCGCTCGTCGGGACGCGCTGACGCAGATGGGGATGAATAAGCCCAACAGCCCCATCCAACTCCAAGATGCGCTGCGCATCGAGCGCGGTGCGCGTACAGGCGTCAAGATTATCCTCGTGACGATTCGCAGCGACCTTATGCCCGGTAGCGGCGAGGGCACTGCGTCGGCAGAGCAGCAGGGCGCACGGCTCCTGCGCCAAGTTCACGACACGCAACTGCAGGACTTGGGCAAGGTGTTCGCCGATATCAAGCCTGCCGAGCTGCGGCGTGTGCAAGTGCAGGGCGCGTTGGGGCTGCGCACCGACTTCGAGTTCACGCTCACGCACTGGGTACCGTTCTTCAACTTACCGGCGCGCGGCTACCTGATAACCGTGCCCGTCTCACAAAGCGAGGCGCTGCACTTCGTCGCCTACAGTCCGCCTCATCAGTACGACGCTTACCAGCAGGCTTATGAGCGGATGTTGAACACGCTCAAACTCGTCGCAGGCAGCACGAACATTTCAAGTGGAGGGTGGTAACTATGTATAACACGCCTTTACAGGAAGCGGCAGAAGAGGCGAAGAAGGTTAAAGTGCTGTATGAGGTGAGCACGGGCTACACGCTCACGGCGAAGCTGGAGCGGTTCTTCGGCGTGGTGCTGCTGCTCTCAGTGTTCGCGTTGATTGCCATCCTGTGGCGCCCTGAATGGACGCTGTGGAGCCAACTCGCTGCGCTCGCGCTGATTGGCATCTGGTTGCCCAACTCCTACCTCAGCGAGAAGTTCGAGGACATCAGCGCCTATCGGGATGTCGCGTTGCTATTGCTGCTGCATGGCGCGCTCTCGAACCCTGTTGCAGCGCTCTTGGTGTACCTGCTGTTGCTGGGGATTGCGTGGGTTGCCACGCGCGGCGAGTTGATGGCGCACGCGCTGGTCTTCGCGCTGGTCTATACGGGCTTCCGTTGCCTATTCGACCTCACGGCGGTTCTGATTGGCTATTGGGACATCGCCGACTGGCTGCAGTTTCGTGTGGACTTTATGAACGCGCTGCCGCTGTTCGGGATGGCCATCGGCTGGTTCATCGGCAGCCTCTTCCGCAACGACTGAGTCGGTAGGGAAGCCGCCCTGCCCGTCGAACTTCGGCGTTGTGCTACGGATAGCGCACACGGCGGATGTGCATCTGGGCAGGGCGTTCGGCTACTTGGGTGAGGCGGCGGGTGCACATCAGGGGCGGCTGATGCGTGCGTTTCGGCGCGTGTTCCACGAAGCGCAGACGCACGGTTGTCAGGCGGTTCTGATTGCAGGCGACCTATTTGACAGCCCGCGCGTCGCCCACCGCTGGGTGGAGTTCGCGCTCTCAGTTATTGCCGATTCGCGCATGCCTGTTATCGTCATCGCTGGCAACCACGACCCTGCTGAGCGCCATCCGTTCCAATCGGCGCGACTGCCCAGCAACCTCCACTTCCGACCGACCACCGACCGCTTACGCTTGGACGCGCTGGATTTGGAAGTCGTCGCCTGCCCTGCGGGGGACAAGCCGCGCTGGGCAGCGGCGTTACGACGCGACTCGCACGGCGCGCCCTACCAAATCGCGCTGATGCACGGCTCGATGCCCGCCGCTGGCGATACGGGCGATATCGAGCCCGACTGGATTGCCCAAAGCGGCTTGGACTATGTGGCGTTGGGCGACTGGCATTCGCCTCAAGACTGGAGTCAGGGCGACACAGGATGTTGGTACAGCGGCGCGCCCGAAATGATTCTGCCGCGTCAACAGCTGCCCGCCGTGATGCTGGTGGTGGAGGTCGCTCAGGGTCAGCCTGCGCGTGTGCAGCCAATCGCTATCGGCGAGGCGCGCCCAATTCACGGCGCGTCGAACGGCATCCTCGATTGGGATGTTAGCGGCTCTACAGACACATTATCGCTCATGGAGGCGTTGCGTGCGTTGCTTACGCCCGAGACGGTCGCCCGCATCCGCCTCACGGGACGCTGGCAAGGCGACGCGCCGCTGAATCTCGAATCTCTGACAGAGATGTTGCAGCCCCACTGCCTTTGGCTGGATTTGGAAGGCGCGTTCCAGCCCGAACTGCTACAACCACGCACGCCGTTCGAGACAATCCTACTTGAGCAGGCGCAGGCGCACGCCCAACAGACGCCCAGTCAAGCCAGCCTCTATCACGAGGCGGTGCAGACCGCGCTTCACCTGCTGCGCGAGGGAAGACTATGAAGTTCCGCCAACTCGCCTTAGAGGGCTACGGACGGTTCCGCGAACGCGCCGTGTTCGAGTTGGAGGCGGGGCTGAACATTATTCACGGCGGCAACGAGACGGGCAAAAGCACGCTGCTGCAGGCGCTCTTGGACGCCCTCTACACACTGCCCGCCTCCGTCGCGCAAGCCACACGCGAGCGCATCCACTGGGGACACCCCAACGGCTGGACTTTGGAGTTGGCGTTGGAGCTGCGCGACGCGCCGATACGCATCCGCAAGTTCCACCCCGTGGACGAACCGCGCAAACGCGCCGAGTTTACCCTGCACATCGGCGAGACCGTCTACAGCGGCGACGCCGCACGCGCCCAGTGGGAACAACTCTGGCAAATTCCCCAAGAAGTGTACCTCACAACCGCCTGCATCCGCCAGCGCGAGCTGACCCAGTTGGCTCAGCGCCACTTGAAGTCGCTCCAACAGCAACTGCGCGCCAGCGCAGTGAACGCCGATCTGAACCGTGTCCTCACCAATCTTCAGCAGGAGCGTCGCCGATTGCGTCAACAGATAGAGTCTCAGCAGAGCGCAGTGGCAGCCATTCGCGCGCGGTTGGAGACCGCTCAGAACACGGCGCATCAACGCCGACGCCTGCGCGCCCAGCTCCAGCAAGCAGTATCAGAAGCGGAGCAACTGCGCGTGCAACTCGCGCAAGAGGAGCAGCTGCTGCAGCGTTGGCACGCCGCGCGGTCGGCGCAGGAACGATTGGAGCGCCTGCGTCGCGAGGCGGGCGCGAATCAACGCCACCTGGACCAGCTGGAACAGCTGGAACGGCGCGTGCGCGAGTTGGAGGGCGAGCTCGAGGCGCAGTTCGGGGCGTGGCGTGCGTTGTCCGACGATTTCAAAGCGCAGGTGGACGCGGCGTACCTGCGCTATCGCGACGCGGCGCGCCGCCTACACGCGCTACAGGTATCGGCTGAGCGCGAGCGCGCCGCGCGCCTGCAAATGCGCGGTCGCGCCCAAGCGCGCCGGGGGTTCGCCATACTGGGCGGCGCGCTGACGCTTGCTGGCGCGGCGCTGTGGGGCGTGTCGCCCCTGCTGGGCGCAATCGCGTTCGCGTTGGGCATAACCGCGCTCAGCATCGCGCTGCTGTGGCGCAGACAGCCGCGCCCCACAACAACGACCGAACCCGCCCTGCAACACGCCCAAACCGAGACCCGCACCCACTGGCAGACGCTGGCAGACCTCCTCCACACCGCAGGCTATACGCTTGAGACGCCCCCCACGAACGGCGTCGCCGAGCAGAACGAACGCCTCGCACACCTAATGCAGCAGATTAGTGAACAATGGAACGCGCGGCAGTCCAAACGCGCCGAACTCGACGCCACCCGCCGCCAAATCGACGCGCTGCACGCCGTGCAAGACCCCAAAGCCTTGCGCGAACGGCAGCGCGAACTCGCCGTCGAGATTCTCGGCTTGCAAGAGCAGCTGCAGCGCGAGCCGCTGGCGCGTGAAGGGCTGTCCGCCGAGGGGCTGATACGCCTGGAAGCGCAGGTGGAGCGCGAACGCCAACGCCTAACCGAGCTGCAGGCGGAGCAGTTGCGCTGTGAGGGCGCACTGGCGAGCCTGCCCGAATCCGAGCCTGCCGACGCCGTCGCCCTCGAACTCGAACGCGCCGAGCAACGCCTGCAACAGATGCGCTATCGCCATCAGCTGCTCGAGACCACCGAGCAGCTGCTCAGCGAGGCGAACGCGCAGTATCTCAGCCGTCTCAGCCCGCACTTGAAGCCGCGCATCGAGGCGCACCTACCGACGCTCACGCTCGGACGCTATACCCACGCCGAGTTGGACGATACTTTGCGTCTCAGCGTCTACCATCCTGAACGCGGCGAGACGCTGGTGGTGGAGGAGGCGCAGCCAGCGTGGAGCGCAGGCGTGTTAGACCAGCTCTATTTCGCGTGCCGATTAGGGCTTGCGGACGCCTTAGCCGACAGTGTGCGCCTACCCCTGCTGCTGGACGATCCGTTCGTGCACTTCGACGCCGAGCGGTATCGCGCCGCGTTGGAGCTGCTCGTGCGCATAGCGGAGCAAACTCAGGTGATCCTGTTCACTTGTCGTGCGCTGCCCGCAGGCGCGTGGGGGCGCGTCGTGGATTTGTCCTGAGTCTACTGGCATTGTTCCAGCTGCGCCATCGCGGCTTGTAGCGTGTCGGGGTACTCTGCGATGAGTTGTTGGAGGATTTGACATGCGGCGTCGTTGTGTCCGAGCGTTTTGAGGGTTCGGGCGCGCAGGAGTAGCCATTCGGGGCGGTTGGGCGCGTCGGGAGATTGGGTGAGGCTTTCCAGCCAGCGCAGGGCGCGTGGCGCGTCGTGATGTTTGTGCGCGTGGCTCAAGAGCGCACGTAGTGTGGGGGGCTGCAGCGTCTGCAGCTGTTGCAGCTCGCCCAGCAAATCGGCGGCTTGGGCGGCGCGTGGGTAGTCGTTCTGGGCGAGGGCGCGTGTCAGGGCTTGAGCGAGCGCGTTGCGCGCCTCATCGGCGTCGCCGAGCATTGCCCATGCTGCGCCGCGCAGGTAGAGCGTGTGCGGCTCGGCAGGAAGCGCGTGCAGCCAGCGCAGGGCGTCGCCCGCCGCGCCTTGCTCAAGCGCGAGTTCCGCCTGCTGCAGCGCGTGCTCGCGTTCGCCCGCCGCGCCTGCGCCCCACACCAGCGCCAGCGCCAGCCCTGCCGCGAAGCCGCCCAAGTGCGCCCAATACCCAACCTCCGACGGCACGGGCTGACCAGCGTCCAGAATCGCGCCTGCGCCCTGCAACAGCACCCAGAACACCACGCCTACCCACAGCGGTATCGCTAACCCCCAGCGCCCTGGCGAGCGCCACACCAACCGCACCCGACGCCGATAGAAACGCAACGCGAAGTAGCCCACCAGCCCCGAAATCGCGCCCGACGCGCCCACCAGCCCCTCCCGATACAACGCCGGCTGAATCGTCAGGCTCATCGCCCAGTGCGTCCCAATCGCCCCCAACCCGCACAAGAAATATAAAACCAGCCACCGCCGCGCGCCCAACGCACGCTCCACATACCAACCGAACACCCCCAAAAAAAGCGCGTTCTTGAGCCAGTGCAGCCAACTCGCATGCACAAACAGGCTGGTCAGCGCGCTTTGCAGCGTGGGTTGCGCGGGAATAAAACCCAGCGTCTCCACCGACTCCACGCGCGGATTGATGAGAATCAGTGCAGCAGTGTTCGCCCCCAGCACGAGGAGCGTCGCTGCGGGCAGCGGCGTGCGCATGCGCGAATCAACCTGCCTTACGAGACGCTTGCGAACGCTTCATCGGGGATGTCGAAGTTCGCGTAGGTGTTTTGCACATCGTCGTGGTCTTCCAACGCTTCCAGCAGACGCATCAGTTTCTGCGCGGTCTCGCCCTCCACGCGCACGGTGGCAGTGGGCGTGAGCTCCAGCTGCGCTTCGGCGATGGGCAACCCGCGCTCTTGCAGCGTCTCGCGCACGCGATGGAAGTCCTCTACGGCGGTCGTCACGCGGAAGAACTCCTCCTCTTGCGCGACATCTTCCGCGCCGGCTTCTAAAGCAATCTCCAGCAGCGCCTCCTCGCTGATATGCTCGGCAGAGATGGTGATTACCCCTTGGCGCTGGAACTGCCATGCGACGCTGCCCGACTCGCCGAGATTGCCCCCGTGTTTCGAGAACAGGTGTCGGATTTCGGCGACGGTGCGGTTGCGGTTGTCGGTCATACACTCCACCATGATAGCCACGCCGCCAGGACCGTAGCCCTCGTAGGTGATTTCTTCATAGGTTGTGCCTTCCAGCTCGCCCGTGCCTTTCTGGATGGCGCGCTTGATATTGTCGGCGGGCATGTGGTTCTCGCGGGCTTTCTCGATGGCGAGTCGCAGGCGTGGGTTCGCGTCGGGGTTGCCGCCGCCCTGCTTCGCCGCGACCGTTATCTCGCGGGCGAGCTTCGTGAACAGCTTGCTCCGCAGCGCGTCCTGCTTGCCCTTGCGAATGCGAATGTTATGCCACTTGGAATGTCCAGCCATCGGCGATACCTCCGAGCGTTAAGCATACCTGATATGGGCGAACGCCTCGATAGCGTAGGCGAGAGCGGCGTCGTCGATATCCTTGTGGGTGACAAGGCGCAGGCGATGCGGGTCTAACGCGATGCATAGCACGCCCTGCTCGGCGAGGGCGCGCTCCACCGCTTGCGCAGGACGCTCGGTCTGCACATAGACCATGTTCGTCTGCACGGTGTGTAAGTTCACGGAGAAGCCGGGTAGCGCGGCGATGGCTTCGGCGAGTCGCCTGGCGCGGGCATGGTCTTCCGCGAGCCGATCGATCATCGTATCCAGCGCGACGAGGCACGCCGCCGCCAGCACGCCTGCTTGGCGCATGCCGCCGCCCAGCAGTTTACGCACCCGATGCGCCTCGCGAATGAACTCGCGCGAGCCTGCCAACACCGAGCCGACAGGACAACATAGCCCCTTCGAGAACGCGACCATCAACGAGTCGACATGCTGGCTCCACGCGGTGGGCGGCGCGCCTAACGCAACGGAAGCATTGAATAGCCGCGCGCCGTCTAAGTGGAGCTTGAGCCGATGTTGTTGGGCGAGCTCGCGTAGAGGGGGCATCTGCTGAGGCGGCAGGATGGTTCCGCCACAACGGTTGTGCGTGTTCTCGATGCACACCAAGCGCGTGCCCGGCGTGTGGTCGTCCGCGATGCGTATTCGCGCCGTGATGTCGGCGAGATCGATGCGCCCCTCAGCAATCGGGTAGGTCTCCACCTGCACGCCTGCAATCACAGCGGGCGCAGCCAGCTCATAGTGCAGGATGTGGCTCTCGGCGTCCACCAGTATCGCGTCGCCCGGGTGCGTCCACACCTTGACGGCAATCTCATTTGCCATCGTGCCCGACGGCGTGAACAGCGCGGCTTCGTGCCCCAGCATTGCCGCGACGCGCTCCTGTAGACGGTTTACGGTCGGGTCTTCGCCATACACATCGTCGCCAAGCTCTGCCTCTGCCATCGCGCGACGCATCGCAGGCGTGGGCAAAGTCACGGTGTCCGAACGGAGGTCAACGCGCATCACGGTGAGTATACCTGGAACCTCGCCTCGTGTGGCAGGGTATAATAAAACAGATGGCGATCACGCGCGAAGACCTGAAGCAACTGCCGATACTGCTGCGGGACGACCCAGATCTGCGACTACAGATAGCCGAGCAGATACTGGATGAAGGAGTCGTCTCGGAGTTAATGCGCCGCAACCCCGTGCTGCGCGAGGTCTTTCGCAACGCTGTGTATATCGAAGATTTGATGCGCCTGCCCCAAGAGTTTCGCGAGTTCCGTGAAGAGACCACCCAGCGTCTTATGCGGGTAGAGGCGGATGTCGCCGAGACCAAAGAGCGCGTCGCGCGGGTAGAGGCGGACGGCGCAGAAACTAAGGAGCGTGTGGGTCGCTTAGAAGGCTTGATGCAAGATACACGACAGGCGGTGAGACGATTGGAAGACTGGCGGCAAGGCGAACTGGCGCGCCGTGCAGGCGAGGAGTATGAAGACAAGATTCTAAGACGGGCTGGGCGCATATTCGGCGGCGGCGAGGGCGGCTCGCCACGCGATAGCGAGCGCGTGCGCCAACAACTCGACGCTTGGCTCCATCAAGCGGGCATCAACGACTTTGACTACGAGGACGAAGACGAACCTGCCGACGCCGACATCATCTGGTGGAAAGGCAAGGCGGTGACAGTCGCCGAAGTCTCCCTCAAGGTCGATAAGTACGATGTTTACCGTGTGAAGGGTCGTGCGGAGGTACTGCGCCGCGCGGGGCTGGAGGTGCTACCCGTCGTGATTGGGAGGGAGTGGGCGCACCCCGAAACCCGACAGATTGCCGAGCAAGAGGGCGTGGCATGGCGCATCGGCAACTCGGTCTCCGACGCGCTGATCGAGTACCACCGACGCGCGCCCACAGGCTAATCGGTAGGTACAATTCACACGGTGATACCGCCTATGGACGACCGAACGCCGTTGGTGGGGCTGTCGACGGCGCAGCTGCGGGAGTGGGCGCACGACGCGCTGGGTGAACCCGCCTACCGAGGCGCACAACTGTCGAAGTGGATTTACCGTAAAGCCGCGACCGACTTTGAGCAGATGACCGACCTCCCCACGACGCTACGCGCACGCCTACGCGACCGAGCAGTGGTTAGCCCCAACGCGATTAGCCTCACGCAACGCTCCAAAGACGGCACAGTGAAGTGCCTGCTGCGCCTGGCTGACGGCAACGAGGTGGAGTGCGTGCTGCTGCCCTATGAAGAGCGCGTCTCGGTATGCCTCTCCACGCAGGTCGGCTGCGCCATGGGCTGTCGATTCTGCGCCACTGCGCAAGGCGGCTACACGCGCAACCTCGACGCAGGCGAGATTGTCGATCAGCTGCTCCACCTACAACGGCTCAGCGAGCGGCGTATCAGCCATGTCGTGTTGATGGGCATGGGCGAGCCACTGCTGAATTTAGAGCAGGTCGTGCAAGCGTTGCGCTTGATGCACGAGGAACTGGAGATTAGCTATCGTCGTATCACGGTCTCGACGGTCGGCATCGCGCCCAAAATCTACGCGCTCGCGCAGTATCGCCTGCCCATCACGCTCGCGATTTCACTGCACGCGCCCGACGATGAGACCCGCGCCCGAATCATGCCCGTCAGTCGCAAGTGGGGGGTGGAAACGCTCATTCAAGCGGCGCACGACTACTTTGAGACGACCAAGCGGCGCGTGACCTTTGAATACCTGCTGCTGCGTGAGGTGAACGACACAACGAAGCACGCCGAACAACTGGCGCAACAGCTGAAAGGGAAACCCTGCCTGGTGAATCTGATTCCCTTCAACTATGTGCCGACGCTCGACGGGTTCCAACGCCCTGAGGCCGAGCGTGTGCGCCGATTCCGTCAGATTCTCGAGGCGGCGGGCATCGAGACCACGCAGCGGGTGGAGCGTGGGCACGACATCGCCGCCGCGTGCGGTCAGCTGCGCGGTAATCATCGCGGCAAGCCGATACCCCTCGCAGCTCAGACAAGATGAAACGAGCGTCCACCCTGCGCCCGTTGGCGCTGTGCCTGTGTCTGGCTCTGTTATATGGCTGTCAGTCGCCCCCGCACGCGTCTGACGCTCCCGACCCAGCGCGTGAGCAGACCACGATTAGTTTGCCCGACGCCCGCTACGAGATTGTGCAGCCCACACTGGAGCAGCGCGACGAGCAAGGGCGCACCCTGTGGAAGCTTAAAGCACAGGCGTTAAGGGCGGAATCGCAAGACGCCAAAGCCCAGGGTGTGCTGAGCGAGGTGGAAGGCTGGCTCTATCGAGACGGCAAGCCTGTGTTGCAGTTCCGTGCGCCTTATGCCCGTGCGAACGCCGACACGCGCGAGGTGGAAGCGTGGGGCGCAGTGCAGGCTCGTTCCACCACGAACGACGCGCAACTGCGGGCAGGGCGCATCCTTTGGCAATCGCGCTACGATCGCATACGCGCCAGCGAGGGCGTAGTGTTGCGCTGGGGCGCGTTCGAGCTGCGCGAGCGCGCCCTCATCGTCGACGCCGCCCTTGAGAAAGTGTGGGGCGCACCCTAAACCGCCCACTGTTCTTGCCGATAGCCCATATCCCAGAACATCCACTCGTAGCGGCTGCTAATCACGAAATGCTCTTGCATCGCCGCGCGTTGGGCGTCGGTGAGCGTCTCGGCGGTCGCCTCGGTAATCGCCAGCACCTCGCGCACCACCGCGCCGTACTCCTCCGCCGCATAAGTGTCGATCCAGCGTTGATAGAGCGGATTGGACGAGCCGCGCTGCTCTAACGCCTTGCCCACCTCCCAGTAAATCCAGTAGCAAGGCAAAATCGCGCCCAGCAGCTCGTGGAACGGACGCGCGTAGCAGACCGCCAACAGATAGTGCGTATACGCCACACAGGTGGGCGCAAGCGGCGTCGCATACACCTGCGCAGGCGTCAGCCCGAACTCTGTGAAGAAGCCCTCATGCAACGCACGCTCGACCAAAATCGCGTTCTTCGCGTGGTCGTTGAAGGTCATGCGCCAGCTATCGTCGGGCGATTTGGCGGCGGCGAGGCTCAGACACTCCGCATAGTAGCGTAAGTAGTGCGCGTCTTGAATCACATAAAACTCGAACGCTTCGCGCGGCAGGCTACCGTCAGTCAAGCCCGTGAGGAACGGGTGCTTCAAAGTGGCTTCGTAAATCGGTGTAATGGCACGCCATAGCTGTTCTGTGTAGCGCATATAGCAATTCTACCCTTTCCAAAACTGTCGCGATTGACAGGTTGCGTGCGCGTACAGATGTGGAACCTCTCCGATGGGCGCGCTGCGCTCAAAGGAGCCTACATGCGAAACTCAGTCGCGAGGGGTCGGGGGTTCACGCTCGTAGAGATAATGATTGTGGTGTTTATCATCGCAATCTTGGTCTCGCTGGCGTTCCCCAGTTGGATGAACGCGCGGGCGCGGGCGCAAGCACGCACCTGCGTCGCCAACCTGCGCCAAATCCACCAAGCGAAAGAGATGTATGCACTCGCCACACGCGCCCAGACAGGCGCAACCGTGCAGATGACCGACTTAGTGCCCGACTACTTACAAGCCGAGCCGTTCTGCCCTGCGGGGGGCGGGGCATCTTACACCGTGAACGCGATAGGGACGCCGCCAGCATGTCCTACAGGACTGCCCAACCACACCTTCAGCTGGACAGGGGATTGAGCATGAGACGGGTACGAGGATCTGCGTTTACTGAGATTTTGATTTCGGTGTTCATCGTGACGCTGTTGGTGCTAAGCATCGCGGCGATGTCGCCGATGACAACGCGCATGCAACGCCAAGCGCAGCAATACACCTTCGCGACGAATGTGGCGCAGACCGCGCTGGAGCGCGTGCGCACGCTCGATTTCCTGCAAATCACGGCGAACGGTCTCATCGCCGCAGGAATCGGGCAAACCATCGAGCTAAACGACACGAACCAGTTCCGCGTGCGCTTTACCAGCCTGCAGCTGCCAGGCGGAGGAACGCTGAACCTGGCGAACGAACTGCGCAACGGTTTCGGCACAATAGAGGTGTGGAATCTCACGACCAACAACAACATCTCAATCGGTTTGAAAACTGTAATCGTCACAGTGCGTTGGCAGGAGCCGCGCACGAACCGCTGGCAACAAGTGCAGTTCGCAACGACTATCGCCAGCCTCAAGTAGCACGGACATTCTTGTCCGTGCCGAGTGCTTGGACAAGAGTGTCTAAGCCACACGCACTTGTAGGGGAGGAACTCATGATACGGGGTAGGAACACACGCCGCACACGCGGCTCGATGATGCTGGAAGTTGTAGTTGCCAGCGCGTTATCGATAATCGTACTCACGCTGCTGGTCAGCACCCAGATTAATGTGCTGCGCAACTATCAGCGCACCATAGACCATAACACGGCGCACCGCGCCACCTACAACGCGCTACGCGAGGTGCGTGAGCTGGCGCAGCAGGCGACCTCCATCACTGTTGTCGGCAATACCGCCACAATCATATTCCCGCGCCGTGACGCCAACGGACGGTTCCTGACCCCGATTCAACCCGATACGGCAAACCCTGCCGTGCTACAGGCAAACTTCACGAATGGGCGTCTGACGCTCACCCAGAACGGGCAGACGCGCGTGCTACTCACGAACTTGGTCAGCACCACGCCACAGGGAGCAGCCTACACGCCGTTCGCCTTCCAGCAGATTGCGTCCGGCGTAGCCGCGTTCCACATTCGCCTGAGCGTGCGCCACGGGCAAGGCGTGAACGCCCAGCGCGCTTGGTACGAGGAAAGCATTCTATTGCGCAACGCCACACAGAACTGAGGGGAGGATGCGACATGAAATGGACAAGCAAACAACGCCGCACACGCGGCAGCACGATGGTAACGACACTGATTATGGGCGGCTTGGCGACAATCACAGGCGTCGCCTACTTAGACATCGCCACGCAGGATGTGCGCACGGCGGCTGCGCGCACACGTGAGGTGTCGGCTCAGAACCTCGCCGAGGGCGGACTGAACGCTATCACGCAAGACATCTGGCGACAGTTCAAGATAAACCAGCGTTTTGACGCTATTCACAGCGCGCTCAACGGCGCCAGCCCCAGCACTCCGCGCTGGGTGCGCACAGGCGTCTTCGCGGGAATCGGCAACTACACCGCCTCAGTGATTGGCTACGCTCAGCCCGATAGCTATACCCGTCGTATCACTGTGCGCTCCGTCGGCTGGATTGACCGCAACGGCAACGGACAACTGGACGCCAACGAGCCGCGCCAAGTGATCGACCAGACCTTCGAACTCGCCCTGACGCGCTCTTCCGTGTTCGACTACGCCTACTTCGTGAATAACTACGGTTGGATGTACGGCTTCAGCGGCGAGCAGCTCGTGATGAACGGCGACTCGCGCACCAACGGCGATTTTGAGTTTCAGTACGGGTCGGGCGGACCGCCTGTGTTCAACGGCTCCATCGTCGCCTCACCGAACGAGAAGCTCAGCCCCCGCGCCGCAGGACGCATCATCCTGCCGGGCGGCTATCAGACCCCACGCCAGTGGAGCAACACCGAATATACCACACGCCAACTCACTAATCCATGGATGCGTCAAGCGTATAACAGCGCCGTCCACGGCGTGTGCGGCAGCAACAGCTTCAACTATTGGCGCGACTATCTCTACAACGCGCAGGGACAGATGGTGAATAGCTCGCCCTTCGGGGCGGTGCTGCAGGATGTGAACGGCACACGCAACTTCAGCAACCAAACCTTAGACTCGCGCTCCACCAGCGAGCTCATCTTGCCAGACTTGAACGACCTGAACCACTACATCAACCTCTCGCGCAGCTGGCGCAACCCGAAGGCGACCTACTCCGACGGTTTACCGAACCCGAACTATAACCAGCCCGCCTACATCGAGGTGTGGAACCCACAGCGCAACCGCTACGAGCGCGTGGATACAAACGGCGTCATCAACGGGAGCGTCGCCCTAATCGGCTATAAGAACCGCCCCATCCGCATTCACGGACCGATTACCGTGACGCAGGATGTGGTGATTCGCGGCTATGTGGAGGGTCAGGGCACAATCTATGCAGGTCGGAATGTGCATATCGTCGGGGATATTGTCTATAAGAACCCGCCCGACTTTCGAGGCAGTGTTTTAGATAGCGTCATCAGCCTGAACGAGCGCAAAGACGCGCTGGGGTTGGCAGCGCGCGGCAGCGTGATGATGGGCAACACAAAGCGATTCGGCGACCCGTACCCCTTGCGCTACATGACCCCGCCGTTCACCAAGGGACGCTACGACGAGAACGGCAACTGGATCCCGCCCTTCGACGCCCGACAGGTCGACAGCACGGGACGGATGCGCTATCAGTCTGCCTACGGCGACTCAGAGCAGAACGAGATTGAGCGGCTCTCGATGCAGATCGATATCGACCAAGATGGGGTTATCGGCGCGGATGAGCGCGGCATCTCGCGAATCGACGCCGTGATGTTCACCAACTTCGTGGGCGGGGGAAACCTCGCAACCGACGGGTTAGGCTTGACAGTGAACGGCGCAATCATCGCCAAAGACGAGGCGATGGTGCTTTACAGCCTACCGCTACGCTTCAACTACGACTGGCGCATCCGCGAGCGCAGCTTGGACGACCAGCCGCTGATTAATATCGAACTGCCGCGCGTGGCGAGTGTGACTCGGCTCGCATGGCAAAAGACGCGCTAACCTCGTCGCACGGACATTCCTGTCCGTGCAACAACGCGTGGACGAGGGTCCAAGATAGACAAAAAGTGGGGG
>JBKBKS010000052.1:0-14633 GCA_046294565.1 Fimbriimonadales bacterium | reverse complement strand
ATGTTCCAGCTGCGCACGGGTCAGGCGGCGCGTGCGCCGCGCGACGCCATGCAATCCCCCCTGCCGCCGCCGATGCCCGTACCGCCCGGCGTGTGCCCCTACTGCGGGCAACGACAAGACCCTGCCACAGGCGCATGCGCCTGCATGCCCGTCGCAACGCCCGCTCACATCCCCACAGCAACTACAACCGCTATGGCTCAAGCCCTTACGCTGGTCGGACTCGACGGCGCGTTCGCGGGACAGCGCATCCCAATTACGCCTGCGGGTCTCACCGTCGGACGCGAAACCGACAATATGTTGATTGTGCCTGACCCGTCGGTGAGCCGCCGCCACGCGCGATTTGCCCTTGAAAACGGCGCGCTGGTCGTCTACGACCTCAACAGCACCAACGGCGTGTTTGTGAACGAGCAGCGCGTGAGCCAGCGGATACTCCAGTCAGGCGATGTGGTGCGGTTCGGAAGCATCCGCTTCCGTGTGGAATAGCGCGTGTTAAAATCCTCTTAACTATCCAGTCGGTATACTGTGCGTACTCGCGATGTGCGAGGGAGGCAATGCGATGAAGCGAGCGACGATTTTACTGGGAGTTCTGATAGGGCTGCTGACAGCGGCGTGGGGCTATGGCGCGGCGAAGCGACTACCCGTGCCTGCGCCTGGCGTCGCTGAGGCGGTGATTGCCACTGCAAACGACCTGCCGAGCGGGCCGAAAGCCGATGGGCGCGTGGGCGACTATGTGCTGCGCAATCATCGGGCGACCTTCGTGATTGCGGGGATCCGTCCCACGCACGGCTACGGGCGATTCGGCGGTCGGCTTGTCGACGCCGTGCTGAACGAGGACGGTCGCCAGAGCGACTTTTTGGGCGAAGGGTTCTACGGCGTTGCCGACGCGCGCGGGCTGCTGGGGGCGCGTACGATGCGCCCTGAACGCATCGATATCGTCTCGGCGGGCGGCGCGGGCAAACCCGCTGTGGTGCGCGTGCAAATGGTCGACGAACGTCTGCCCCTGATTGACCAAATCACGCGCATACCCACTCAGCCGATGGGCGCGCGCATCACAATTACCTACACTCTGGAACCCGATAGCCCCACGCTGCTGATGGAAGCGACACTACAGAATCCAACCGACAAGGCGCAAGCGTATACACTCATCATCGGCTGGATTCAAGACGACGGCATGCAGATGTATATGCCGCCGTTTGGGCATGCGAAGGCGGCGCAGAGCGCGTCGGCAGGCGCGGGCATGATGGCGTTGGTGAATACCTTGCGCGGCGCGATACCTTACGCCGCGGCGGTCAACCACCAGCTCAGCTACGGCTTCTACCCGCTCGCGGCGCAGTTGCCGATGGTGCAGAAGGCGCAAGATATCTATATTTTGTATCTATTGAATAATGCTTCTACGGAGCCGCGCGGGAGCGTAAGCGCGCGTTGGGCGCTCACGGTTGGGAGAGGCGAAACGGAGACCGTTCGCGCCGAGCGCAACCGCCTATTGGGGTTGAACCCTGAGGCGACGCTCGTTGCAGGCGTGGTGCGCAACGCCGACGGCGCGCCTCTCGCCGACGCCCGAGTCTACCTGTTCCAGACCAACGGCGAGCGCGAGCAGTTCGTCACGGTCGTGCGCACGGATGCGTCGGGGCGGTTCCAAGCGCAGCTCGCGCAGGGCGAGTATCGCGCGATGGCGTTTGCCGACCACCACACGCCTCAGGAGTTCCGCTTCAGCGCGCCTGTGAGCGCGATGCCGACGGTCAGCCTGCCCGCGCCTGCGCAACTGCGCCTGCGCGCCACAGATGATAACAACAAACCGATGCCCACCGCCGTCATCTTCGAGCGGCTTGACGCGCCCCGCGCGAACGCCGAACGACTGCTCTATGGGGAGGAAGGCAACTTCGGACGCTGGAACCGCGTCCACTACAGCCTGACTGGCGACGAAACGCTCCTTGTGGAACCCGGACGCTACCGCATTACGCTAATGCGCGGCTTTGAGTATGAGATTGCGCAGCGCGAGTTCGACCTGCAATCGGGCGCAACCGCCGAGTTCAACGCCCAACTCGCCCACACCGCGCCCCTGAACGGCTATCTGTCGGGCGATTTCCACCTGCACACCCTCACCTCGCCCGATTCGTTCGACTTCTTCGAGGATAAAATCGCCTCTTATGTGGCGATGGATGTGCATATCATGGTGAACACCGACCACGATTACCATGTAGACCTTGAGCCGACCGTGCGCGCGATGGGGCAACGCAACCGCTTGGCGACGATTGTCGGCAACGAGATTACACCGATGAACGCGATTGGGCACTTCAACGCCTTTCCGCAGCGCTACGACCCCAACGCTTGGAACAACGGCGCGATGGAATGGTACGACCTCAAGGCAGGCGAAATCTTTGCACGGGCGCGTCGGAACTACGCTCGCGACTCCATCGTGATGATTAACCACCCGCGCGCGCCCACGATGGGCTACTTCGCCTACATCGGTTTAGACCCCAAAACGGGCGAGATGAAGCGACCTAACGAGTTCAGCGAGGAGTTCGACGCCATCGAGGTGATGAACGGCATGAATGTCGCCGCCGCCGAGACCGTGATGCAGGACTGGTTCTACTTCCTGAATCGGGGGAAGCGTGTGCTGGGCATCGGCACAACTGATAGCCACCATGTGTTCCGTCTGCAGCCGGGCTTGCCGCGCACCTATGTCTACTACGGTCATCGCCATCCGGGGCGTGTGACGCCTGATAACTTGGTTGCGCAGCTGCGCAAGGGCGATGTGGTGGTCTCCAGCGGTGCGGTGTTGACGCTGACGGCGGCGGACGCTCGCGCCCCGCGCCGCGCCGTGCGTATCGGCGACACGCTCAAACTGCAGGGCGACGCCGTGGTGCTGAATATCGAGGCGCGC
Organism: Fimbriimonadales bacterium; assembly: GCA_046294565.1. Taxonomy (GTDB): domain Bacteria; phylum Armatimonadota; class Fimbriimonadia; order Fimbriimonadales; family GBS-DC; genus GBS-DC. The sequence continues at coordinate 11,749 of JBKBKS010000052.1, read as the reverse complement.
GCGGCGTCGTGGGTGCGCATGCGGTCGCTGCAGGTGATTGTGAACGGCGAGGTCGCGCTGGAGCAACCGCTGAACCAGCCCGACGGCAAGCCGCTGAACTACACAGCCACGCTGAGCGTGCCTGTGTCGGGCGAGAAAGGCTGGCTCATCGTGCGCCTTGTGGGCGAGAAGTTCACTGCGCTGCTGCCCGACGCGCCGACGGCGTTCACCAACCCCATCTACTGGACGCGCTGACAGCCCGTTTCTCTAAAGTTAGGGTACAATCTATCTATGCCTATCCACGCGCGCATGCATGTCTATCAGATGTCGCCCTATCGCCCTGGCAAGACGCCCGAGCAGCTGATGACGGAGCTGGGGCTAAATGAGTTGATTAAGCTCTCGGCGAATGAGAATCCGCTGGGCGCATCGCCGCGTGCAGTGCAGGCAATCGTGCAGCACTTGGACACTATCCACCGCTACCCCGACGGCAACTGTACGGTGTTGCGCGATGCGCTCAGTGAGTGCCACGCGCTGCCGCCCGACCACTTCGCCTTCGGCAACGGCTCCGACGAGCTCATCCACCTGTTCGGGATTGCCTACTTAGAACCGGGCGACGAGTTGGTGATGGCGCATCCATCGTTCGTGCGCTACGAGGCGTCGGCGCAGCTCAACCAAGCGACGCTCAAGAAAATTCCACTCACGCCCGACTTTCGCCACGACCTGCCAGCGATGGCGAACGCCATCACCGAGCGCACGAAGCTGGTCTATATCGCGAACCCCAATAATCCGACAGGCACAATCGTCTATCGCGACGAGCTAGAGCGTTTTTTGGAGCGTGCGCCCGCCCTGGTGATTTTAGACGAGGCGTATTATGAGTATGTCGAACACGCCGACTATCCGAGCGGAGTGGACTATGTGCGTTCAGGGCGGAATGTGGCGGTGTTGCGCACTTTCTCGAAGGCGTATGGCTTGGCAGGGCTACGGGTGGGCTATGCTGTGGCGCGTCCAGAGGTGTTAGACCCGGTAGAGCGCGTGCGTGAGCCGTTCAATGTGAACACGCTGGCGCAGGTCGCCGCCGCCGCCGCGCTGGGCGACACGGAGCATCTGGCGCGCACGCAAGCGTTCAATCGCGCAGGGTTGGAGTATTTTCAAGCTGCGTGTGAGCGACTGGGGCTGCGCACGATACCCTCGCAGGCGAACTTTGTCTTGATTGAGGTGGGCTGTCAGTGTGCGCGTTTGCAGCAGCGGTTGCTGCAGCGGGGCGTGTTGGTGCGCACAGGTGAAGCGTTCGGCATGCCGACCTATCTGCGCGTGAACACAGGCGCGCCGGAGCAGAACGAACGATTTATCGAGGCGTTGCAAGATGCGCTCCGTGAATAACCCTGCACATAACGCCAGCAGCATCGCTTCCAAACTGCTGGTAATGGGACTATTCGTTGCGCCAGTGGTCTTGACCGTGCTGGTGTTGGCGTCGCCGTGGTTTCGCGATGTGCGTGCGGCGCAGATCCAGCGCAACGAGCAGCTGCTGCAGGCGGTCGAGTCGGGCGAGATAGAGCGGGTACGGCGCGTGCTGACTGGCGGCGCGGTGGTGAACGCTCGCACGCGCTCGGGGCTGACCGCGCTGAGCATCGCGGTGATACGCGGCTACGACGACATCGCGCTCCTGTTGATCGAAAGGGGCGCAAGTTTGGATGCGCGCGACAGGTCGGGCGATCGGGAGAATCGCACGCCGGGCAACTCGCCCGTACATTACGCGGCAATCTACGGCAGAACGCGCGTGCTGCAGGCGATGCTGGAGCGCGGCGTCTCGCCAAACCTACGCGACCGCAACGGACGCACGCTCCTGATGATGGCGGCGGAGAACGGACATACAGACACGGTTCGGATGCTGCTGCAGCGGGGGGCAGACCCAACGGCGCAAAGCGCACTGGGCGATACGGTATTGGACGCCGCCAAGCGCAGCGGCAACTCCGAGATAGTGCGCCTGATCCAAGAACGCCTCTGAACTACGACGGCTCCTGACCGCCAATAAGCGCGTTCAGCTTCTGCTCAAACGCCTCCAGACTGCCGCTGCGGAGCGCTTCCTGCTGAAGTAAGAGCAGAAGCTCGTATTGATGAACTTTTTGAATGCGTTCGACAAGGTCTGCAGGCACTCCACCGTGAAGAGCCTGCAGCGAGGTTAGTATAACGGTCTGTAGCGTGGCTATGCGTCCTTCGTTGAAGCCTTCCACGCGCCTTCCTCATAGCCCTCGACATACCGCTTGCGTAGCTCGCGCTCTATGAACGAGGGCATCACTCGGATGCCATGCTCACGCTTAATCTGCTCCAGCATCTGCTGGAATTCCTGTTCCATCTGTTCCGAAAGTTGCATAATCCACTCAGTAGCCCCAAGATTTCGCTGATCTGCTGATCATTATACCCGCGCTCGATAGCGAGTCGGGCAAGCTCCAAGCGCGCTTGTAGGCGCAAGGATTGTTTCCGTCGCGTCAGAATGGCGCGTTTAAACGCTACCAGAATCAACCCCGCCGGGGTGCCATCTTCCAGCAGCTGCGCCTCGTCCAAATCCAGCACCTTAATCGTGTTGAACTCGAACACGACGCGCGATTTGCCGAAACCGCGTTCGTACCGCGAAGGTCGCCACCCGTGGCTCGAGTCTGCCAAGATAGCCAGAGTCAGAACCGTTCGGCGATAGCGTAGCCAAATCGCCGCGTTATAGGCGTACAGCCGCTCCTCAAAGTTTGGGTCAGGCTTGGACTGTATCTCGATGTGAATTAAAATCCACATCTCCTCGCCGTTTTTGAGGTAAACCTTGACGAGTTTGTCGACAATTTGCCGCCCCGTGACGCTACGCGGCGCGATTTGCTGGAGTTCTGTGTCCATATACTCCGCGCCGCGCGTCCGATCCAACTGATTACTCAGTTCCTTGTCGGCTATCTCGATGAGATAATGCACATTGTCAGGTATCTCGATATATAGTTTCCACGCGGTAACATAGCGCGGCGCCGACACCTTGATAGAAACTTTGCGCATAGGCTATGGCGTTCGGCGAATGGGAACCGACTCCTGTAAGCGGAGGCGTTAGACATTGTCCAGCATGCGTCCGAGTGGGCGGTTGAGGGCGTCGAGCAGGGCGGCGGCGACGGCGCGGTTCGGGTCTTCACGCATCAGGGCGCTGCCGACCAGTTCCTGACGGGTTTCGCCGCTTTCCCAGAGCAGGATGGCGCTGACAATCGCGCGTCCTGTTTCACCCGTACTTTCTATGACTTGCAGTAGGTTCACCTTCACTTGGGGCGGGGTAAGGGGGCGCAGGGCGTTCAGTGTTGCTTCGGCGATGAGGCGTTGCGGTTGCGCCTCGCCCTCGGCGGCGCCTTCCAGCACGCGGCTCTCTGCCTGCAAGTAGACGCGCGCCTTCGCGCGCCGTCCCTCGCGTTCGTAGGAGACGCTTTGAATCTTAATTCGCCGTTCAGGGGGCGGCGCGGTCTCCACAACGGCTTGGATGGGCAACGCCAGCTGCCCGCCGTGCGGGGCGCGCGGCGCAACGCCTTTCATCATCAAGCACTCCTGACTGGCAAGGTTCACCAAGTTGTCCACTGTTGCGGCGTAATGCACCTGCTCGCGTTCGCGCGTGCGCTTGCCGCCTTGATAGCCGTAGGAGACGGAGATGGGCAGTTCCACATCAGGCAGCTGGATGCCTGCAATCTGTCGGCTGAGGTGATGCGCCAGCAACCCTGCTTCCTCGCGGCGGCGCAAGGTGGCAATCGCGAACTCGTCGCCGCCCCAGCGACATACCACATCGGTTTGCACGTCGGTCTCACTCAGCATCAACTGCGCCACACGCCGCAGCACCTCATCCCCAACTAAGTGCCCGTATCGCTTATTGAACACGCCGAAATTGTCGAGGTCAAAGAAGATGATCGTAATCTCGTTGCCCTCAGCCAGCCGTTCGATGCTCCACTCGCGCAGGTAATCCGACCAGGCTAACCCTGTCATGGGGTCATAGCTGCGTCCGATTTCCGAGAGCAGGTCGTACACACTGATGACGCCGACCAGCCGCTCGCCCTCGATGACAGGCAGCAGCGACTGACGATGGCGTTGCATCCATTCGGCGACGACGCGCAGAGGCGTCTGCGGCGTGGCGACCATCAAGTCGGTGGTCATCACCTCGCGTACTGGCGTTTGGGGGTCAACTCCCAGAAGCCGCTCCACCTCCACGACGCCCAGTGCTTGCCCACTTTCGTACACAGGCAGTCCTTGGAGCCGATGCCCCCGCATCAACACCAGCGCCGTCTCCGCTGTGTGGTCGGGGTTGATCCACACGCGGATTGGCTGTATGAGTTGTTGAATCGTGCGCATGAACGGTTCGCGCTCCCCCTTGAGGCGCTCCGCACGCTCGCCAATTGCGATATAGTCGCCTTCCAACACGCGAAGCGACTTCGGGTTCATCGCCGCGCCTCCGTTATCCCTTCTACTATAGTATACGATAACTTTGTCATGGTTGGATACAGCACAAATACGAGTTTTGGAACTCACCGCGCGCGCCATTCGTAGGGCACATAGACGATTTGCAAGTCGCCGCCGCGCCCCTGACTGAGATTACGCAGTAGGTTCGCAGTACGCACGCCTATCTCCTCTGGTCGCTCCAAGATAAGTAGGTCAATTTGTCGCGATAGGTACCAATCCTTTGCTGTTTCGCGCCAACTGAGGACGCCCAAGTTCGTTCGGGGCGCGACGCCGATTCCCTGTTGAGCGACTTCCGCGCCCATCAAGAAGATACCCTGCAAGCGCGGCTCGGAAGCAAGGGATCGAATCACAGAAGGCGCGTTTGTGCTGTCAGTTAGAGGCGCTAACCTCGCCTGAACGCGCGGGTTGAATAGCAGCCCGTGTCGGAAACCTTCCCAGAACTCGGCGACGGCGCGCGGTACGGGGTGTCCTGCCACCACTGCCACTTCTCCTGCCGATACGCGCTGTGCATACCATGCGCCTGCGCGTCGCCCCGCGTCGTAATAGTAAGTGCCCACATAGGCTAAGCGCGTCGTGTCGGGCAGGTCTGCGCCCACCAGCACGACGGGCACGCCCTGTTGAATGGTCTGCTCCACCGCTTGTTGGCTCCACTCGTCGTTGGGGGCGCACAGCGCAACGGCGCGCCAATCGCCTTCGCGCAGCCGTTCGGCAATCGCCTCACGCTCTGCCGACCTAAATAGAGTTTTTTCTAACTGCACGCCGGGCAGCGACAGTCGGCTCTCAAGACCGCGCAGCGCTGCTTCCCAGAAGTCGTTGGGCTTACTTTGAATGAACACGGCTATTGGGAACTGGAACGGCTCCGTCGGCGGGGTTTCGGAGGTGCGGCAGGCGGTGAGGAGCGTCAGGCATATAAGGCACGCCAAGTGTCGTCCGCAGTGAGCGACTCTGCGTGGGGTACGGGTCAACAGAGCAACGCCTGCCTGCATCGGTTCAGCCCTCCGCGCTCAATCTTCCAGTAGTTGCCTGAGTTCCGGGTAGAACTGGTTGTATTGCTCGATGGATTGAGCGGGTGCGCCCAGCAGCCAATCGCGCAGGTAGCCTGCCATGAGCGCGCCGCTTGTAAGGGTGAAGATGCCGTACTCGCGGTAAGCTTCGGCGCGCACGGGGTCGTTCACTTTCGCGGCGACGCGCTGCACGCCGAACAGCTCGCGCGCCATCTGCACCACCATCAGGTTCGTGTTGTCGCCGTTGGTGCACGCGATAAAAGCGTCGGCGCGCTCCACTTCCGCACGGCGCAGAGTATCTTCGTCGAGTCCGTCCCCGACGACGATGGCGCAGCTGTGCCGTTTGCCCAGACGCAGTAGCGCGTCTGGGGATTTCTCGATTACCGTTACCTGATGCCCGGCGTGGCTCATCAGCAGCGCGAGTATCGAACCAGTGCGTCCGCAGCCCATAATCACGATACGCATGTTTGCTTCTCCTCCTGCGGCGCGCTATAGAGCCAAACTTGGCAGCGCGCCTTCCGCAGCACGACTTCGACCGCGTCGTTGAGCGCGAGGCGTGCGTTGCCGCTGTTGCGATAGCGCGCAGCGATAAATAGTAGCTCGGTCTGGAACTCTTCGGCTGCGCTCACAATCGCGTAGCCGCAGTGATGAGTTGGGCGGATAATCGTTTGGAGGTGAGGGAGACCAATCTCTTCTGCGATTTCACGGGCGGCAGCGGCGACCAGTTCGCCCTCTTGCAGCCGGGCGGCGGGGCAGTGATCCAGCCCGATGGAGCGCGGCGTCTCCACCAAGCACAGCACAGTCAAGTGCGCCTCGAACACCTGCGCGAGTTCGCACGCGAACCGCAGCGCGTCGCGGTCGTCAGGCGTGTTATGGAACGGGATTAGCAACCGTTTGGGCGGGGCAGCCGCCTTATCGTCTTGCCGATGTTTTCTCCAACTGAACAGTTTCAGCCCCATCGCTTGCACTCCTTCTAACGCATGCGTCGCTCCACGAACTGGCGGAACACCCACACGCGCACAAACGCCCACACAATCAGCAATCCACCCAGCAGCAGTGCTTCCATACGCTGGAATAGAAAATACTCATAATAGATAATTCCGACGCCCAGCGCAATCATCACCAAGCTTACGCCGTATCGGAGAAACCTGCGTGTACCCATAGTTCGTTTTACCCCAGTTCCTCACGCAGGAGTTCCTGAGCGCGTTGCGGGTTAGCGCGTCCCTGTGTTTCGCGCATCAGCTGTCCGACCAGGAAGCCCAGCACGCTCGTTTTGCCCGCGCGATACTTCTCCACGACCTCAGAGTTGGCGGCGATGACCTTGCGTGCGGCGGCGCGCAGAGCGTCTTCATCCGATATCTGCACCAAGCCGCGCTGCTGCACAATCTGAGAGGGCATTTCGCCTGACTGAAACACCTCGTCGAAGAGCTCTTTCGCGATGCGCCCTGAAATCACACTCTTCTGCAGGAGGTCAATCAGGTCGGCTAAATGCGCCGGCGTGAGTTTGGAGTCGCGGATAGATAGGTTGGTCTCGTTCAAGCGCGCCTGCAGTTCGACGGTAATCCAGTTGCTGGCGGTTTTCGGCTCGACGCCCAACCGCACGCACTGCTCGAAGTAGGTCGCGGTGTCGATGTCGGCGGTCAGGATGCGCGTTTCGGTGGCGCCCAAGCCGTACTCGCGGCGGTAGCGGTCGGCTTTTTGTAGAGGCAGCTCGGGAATTGTGGCGCGCAGCTGCTCCAGCCACTCGTCGGTAATCCGAATCGGCGCGATATCGGGTTCGGGGAAGTAGCGGTAGTCTTGCTCGAACTCTTTGGTGCGCATAGGGAAGCTGTATGCGCCTTCCTCGCTCCAGCCGCGCGTTTCCTGAACGACTTGCCCGCCCTCTTGGAGGATTCTGATTTGCCGTTCCACCTCGAACTCAATGCCGCGCACAACGGAGCGGAACGAGTTGAGGTTCTTCAGTTCGGTTTTGACGCCGAGTTTCGCGCTGCCTTCAGGGGCGACGCTGATGTTGGGTTCACAGCGCAGCGAGCCTTCTTCCATCTTGCCGTCGCACACACCGAGATAGGTCAGCACGGCGCGCAGCTGCACGAGGTACTCTTTGGCGGCTTCGGCGGAGTGGATGTCGGGGGGGAAGTCGGTGACGATTTCCATCAGCGGCGCGCCTGCGCGATTGAAGTCCACCTCGCTCTCGCCCGGTAAATAGTGAAATAGCTTGCCAGTATCTTCCTCCAAATGCACACGGCGGATGCGCACGGGGAACCGCTCGCCTTCTACTTCAATCTCCAAGTATCCCGAGATACCGATGGGGTGTACCTCGCCGTACTGGGAAATCTGGTAGCCTTTGGGCAGGTCGGGGTAGAAGTAGTTCTTGCGGTAGAACATCGTTAGGGGAGCGATTTGGCAGTTCAGCGCGAGCGCGGTGCGTATCACATGTTCAATCGCTTTCTTGTTGGGCACAGGTAGCGTTCCGGGCATGCCCAAACAGATGGGGCATACATTCGAGTTGGGCAGGTCTCCAAAGCGCGTCGGGCACGCGCAGAACATCTTGCTCTCCGTCAGCAGCTGCGCATGCACCTCCATGCCGATGCTCGGTATGTACCGCAAGGTATTCGCCTCCAACCGCGATTATACCCGATGCGACCAACCGCGCAGGCAGCAGATGTCGCTTAACTCTTTCTTAACCTGATGGTTAGTAGACTCTTGCGCCGTTATGCGTAAGGTGAACCTGTTGAGGCGCGGCTTCACGCTGATTGAGTTGCTGGTCGTGATTGCGATTATCGCCATTCTGGCGGCAATCCTGTTCCCCGTGTTTGCTCAAGCGCGCGAGAGCGCGCGTCAGACCTCATGTCTGAGCAACCTGCGCCAGTTTGCGTTGGCGACGCTGAGCTATGTGCAGGACTATGACGAGTTGTTCCCCCAGAGCGTGTACAGTATGGATCGGGCGATATTGTACCCCGGTTCCAACGACCGCGCATTTACGGTGTTCGACGCCGTGATGCCCTACATGAAGAATGTAGACATCTTGGTCTGCCCGTCGAATCGTCCTGGGATCGACTTTCAGGCGATATTGGCGACTTTGGGGCTGCGCACGAGCGGTAACTTCCGCTACGCGTCGTATGCGCTCAACTTCGCGCTGTTCCAAGACCCCGCGCTGCCGCCTGGGCTGTTTGACCAAGACCCTGTGGTACCGTTGGCAGCAGTTCAAGACCCTGTGAACACCACGATGTTCTACGACTCTGTATATAAGCGTGCAAGCGACCCGCCAATCGACCCGCGTTGTCCGCGCCCTGTGGGACCGTTCGGCTGGGATAACTTCCCTGGCGACCCGCGCCACAAAGACGGCATCAATACTAACTTTGTGGACGGGCATGCGAAGTGGTATCGCCGCGACGCAAAGATTCCTGGACGCTCGCCCACCAACAGCGGCGAGGTAGACACCTATACGCTGCCGTGCGATTTGTCGGGCATTCCGGGCGGCACGCCAAACACCTAAAGCCTACGGCGGGGAGCGCAGGCAGTTTGACCTTCACTCCCTGCACCTCTTCGGGCAGGGGGGCGAAGTCGGATTACTGATGCGCACCCATCCTTAGGTTCCTCCTGATAGGTTGGGAGAACCTCGTGGCAACATAACGACGCATTCCTGATAGGGTTCCCGTCCTGCGCGACGAACTGTAGGTGCTATGAACCTGCTACGACCACGAGCCATAGAACCTGGTATGACGCTGGGTGTGGTATCGCCCTCAAGCGCGATTGACCCTGACGAATTGGAGAAGGGGTTGCAGCCGTTTTATCAGCGTGGTTATAAGATAGTTCTCGGCGAGCATGCGCTGGCGCGGCGCGGCTATTTGGCAGGTACCGATGAGCAACGCGCCCGCGACCTGATGGCGATGTTTGCCCGTGATGATGTCGACGCGGTGCTATGCTCGCGCGGCGGCTACGGCGCGGCGCGACTCATTCCCTACTTAGACCCTGCCGTGTTCCGAAACCATCCGAAACTCCTGATTGGCTACAGCGACATCACGGTGCTGCACCTGTGGCTGTTGCGTCAGGTGGGGCTGGTGGGGCTGTACGCGCCGATGCCCATCACGATGACGCGCCATATCCCTGAGCAGGCGCTGGCGGTCTTCTGGCGGGCGTTGGAGGTCGCCGAGCCGCTGGGCGAGCTGCCGACTTGGAACGCGCCGTTTCGCACCATTCGGGCGGGCAGAGCGCAAGGACGCCTCACAGGCGGCTGCCTGTGCCTGATGGCGGACTCCATCGGCACACCTTACGAGATAGACACGCGCGACGCGATTGTAATGATTGAAGATGTGGACGAGCCGCCCTACCGACTCGATGCGATGCTGAACCACCTCAAGCTTGCGGGCAAGTGGGAGGCGTGTAAGGGGATTGCCTTCAGCGAAGATACGCGCTGGGAGCAGCATGTCGAAGAAGGGAAGCCGACTCTCACGCCCGATGAGCTGTTGGAAGACTACTTCGGGGCGTTGCCGCAGCCGTCGATGGCGGGCTTTCCGTTCGGGCATATCTTAGACCCGCTCACGCTGCCGTATGGCGTGCTGGCGGAATTGGACACCGAGCGCGGAAAGCTCACCTTGCTGGAGTCGGCGACGGTTAAGCCATAAACGCTATGACGCGCTCTTCACCTGCTTGGGCGGCACGGGCACATCCTCTGGTTTGGATTGCGCCGCCAGCAGGTTCTCTTGCTGGATGGCGTCGTAAATCTCGCGGCGATGCACGGTTACGGTGCGGGGCGCTTTGATGCCGAGCCGTACCTGCTCGCCGCGCACCTCCAGCACGATGACCTCGATATCATCGCCAATCATAATGCTCTGGTTGACCTTGCGCGTTAACACTAACATACAAGTAGCCCTCCTTGGCGTGAGCGATTAGCCTGCGGCTTCGGTCGCTTGCGCGGTGCGCCACAGCTCCTGCAGGATCGGATGGCGCGTCTGGTAGCGCTCGTCATCTAAAATCACCTGCCGTCCTATGCGCAACTCCAGATTAATCACCAGCGGCGCGAGCAGATTCGAAGTCATCGCGTGCGGCTTGCCATGCGGTATGGAGACCGTCGTTAGCACCGCGCGCGGCGTCGATTCGCTCAGACGCAGCCGTTCCACCTCCGCGTCCGACAACTCCACCTCGTAGTCGGGACGGAAGTACCACGGGTCTATCAGCAATAGCGCCAAACTTGGCTCATCCACCGATTGGAGCCACCAGAAGGGACCCTCGCTATCATGCCGTATCAGGACGAAACGACGATACTGACCCAAGCCCACCAGTCCGTCCTCAAAGGTGAGGATATCGTCCGCTTGTACTTTAATTGTACCGAATCGTGTGGTTTCAAGTTCCATGCTCTAACCTCCACGCAGGAAATCGAATAGGTTCACACTCTGCACGCGCGTGAACACTTGCAACGATGCTTGATAGCTCAGCTCCGATTGCTTGAGACGGCTAATCGCTTCGGCGATGTCTATCTCCTCGATATCGGCGAGGTTGCCTGTGAGTTGGTCGCGGCGGCTCAAGTGCAGTTGCTCGTAGTTGGTCAACTCGCGCAGGCGCACGCCCACCTCGCCGCGATAGCGATGGAACTCGCTTTGGTACTGCTCGATATCTTGCAAGTCGACCATCGAGAGGGGTACCGAGGCGTTGGTAATCAGGTTGTTCTCTATCTGAGTGAGTTTATTGTAGAGGTCGGCGATACGCGCGCCAGAGAAGTTCATGGCGATGGCGCGGTCGGCAGCGATATTGACCAGCAGCGGGTTGCCGTCGCCCGCATAGTTGGCGACGCCGCCCACAACATCGATTGGGGCTGTGTGGACGGTCTGTCCGCTGAACAGGTATCGTTCTCCGTCGGGGCGCTGGTTGCCGATTTGGAGCAGGCGTCGCTGGATTTCTCGGATTTCTTGGGCGAGGGCTTCGCGCGCGGCGGCGTCGTTGGTGTCGTTTGCGCCCTGCGTGACGACCTGACGGGTGCGGTGGAGCAGCTCGCCGATGTCGGCGAACGCCTGCTCGGTGGCTTGCAGGAACAGCCGTGCCTCGCGAATGTTGCGCGTGTATTGGTCGATCTGCCCAATCTGATCGCGTAGCGCGAGCGCGTGTACCGAGCCGACGGGATCGTCAGACGGCTGCTCGACGCGCTTGCCTGTGGCGACGCGCCGCTGCCAGAGCGTCATCTGAGATACGCTCTGCTCAGTCGCGCGTTCCATCTGCCGAAACTGCCAGTAAGTGCTGATTCGCATAGCCTCTCAGTGGCTTGGACATTCCTGTCCAAGCATCGTTCGTCGGCGGGGACGCCGACGCTA
>JBKBKS010000051.1:0-14804 GCA_046294565.1 Fimbriimonadales bacterium | reverse complement strand
ACGGTACGAATGGCGGAGTGCCTGCGCTTTCGTGTGGTAGGAAAACGCCGGGCGACGCCGAATAAGCCCTCGCGTGGAGGCAACGCTATGAAACGCGCTATCACGATAGACGACCTGTTCCGCATCACACTGCTGGGCAGCCCACAGATTGCGCCCGACGGCAGCCAAATCGTGTTCGTTTATAAGTGGATCGACACAGAGAAGAATAAATATTTCTCCAATCTTTGGCGTGTGCGCGTCGGCGAGGCGGCGCAGCCGTTCACCTACGGCGAATGGAGCGATTCGCAACCGCGCTGGTCGCCCGACGGCAAGCATATCGCGTTTGTCAGTAATCGGCACAAGCCCAAGAGCCAGATTTATGTGATTCCTGCTGACGGCGGCGAGGCGCGCCCGATTACCAACTTGGAAGAGGGCAGTATCGGCGAGTTCGCGTGGTCGCCTGACGGGAGCCGTATCGCGTTCATCTACCGCGAGACCGCCCCCGAGTGGCGCGAGCAGGCGCGTAAAGAGCGTCAAGAGAAAGGTTTCTCCACCCCGCCGCGCATCATCCGACGCGCCTACTGGCGGCTCGACGGCGACGGCGCGTTCGTCGACCAACGCTACCATCTCTATGTGGTGGATGTGCGCACGGGCGAGACCACACCGCTTACTGCCGACCCCGAGTTCAGCGAGTCCAGCCCCACTTGGTCGCCTTGCGGCAACTTCATCGCGTTCCTCAGCAACCGTCATCCTGACCCCGACAATCATCCGGGCTACGATTCGATATGGGTCGTGCCTGCGACGGGGGGCGCACTGCGCAAGGTGGACGCGCCCGACGGTCCCAAATACGCCCTGCGCTGGTCGCCTGACGGAAGATACTTCGCCTACATCGGCAACCCCTACCCCGACGATCCCTACCCGCGCAACGACCATGTGTGGCGCGTGTCGGTGGAGGGCGGCGATGCGATAGACCTGATACCACACTTAGACAACACGGTGGGCGTGGGCACGCTGACCGATGTGCGCGAGTTCGGCGGCGGCGCGCCGATTCTCTGGAGCGCAGATAGCCAGCATCTCTACTTCTTGGTCAGCGAGCGCGGCGGGGTCTACCCCTATCGGGTCAGGGTGGACGGCACGCACCTCGACCAGCTGCTCGACGGCGACTTCGAGATTGCGGAGATGAGCCTCTCGCAAGACGAACATCGCCTCGCGCTGCTCAAAGGCGACGCGACGCACCCCCACGAACTGTTTGTGGCAGAACGCACTGGCAATACCCTGACCCTCACGCAACTGACCGCCTTCAATCAGCCCCTGCTGGATGAGGTCACCATCGCGCTCCCTGAAGAGTTCGAGGTGGAAGCGGACGACGGCGCCCCAATACACGGCTGGCTGCTCAAACCGCCCGATTTCGATACAACCCGCAAGTACCCCACGATACTGATGATCCACGGCGGGCCGCACGCGATGTACGGGCGCGTGTTCTTCCACGAGTTCCAGCTGCACGCGGCGCAGGGCTATGTGGTGGCGTACACCAACCCTCGCGGCAGCATCGGCTACGGCGAGGCGTTCGCCCGCGCCATCAAGGGCGACTGGGGCAATCGCGACTTCAAGGATCTGATGACGATTGTGGATTACCTGTCGGGATTGCCGTTTGTGGACGCCGAGCGGATGGGCGTGGCAGGCGGCAGCTACGGCGGCTACATGACCAACTGGATAGTGGGACACACGAACCGCTTCAAAGCCGCGATTACCGACCGTAGCGTGGTGAACTTGGTGAGCATGGCTGGGACATCGGACTTCCCGATGATCCCCAACCGCTACTGGCAGGGCAACTTCTGGGACGAGCCGCAGAAGCTGTGGGAATGCTCGCCGCTGGCGTATGCGGGGCGCATCACAACGCCACTGCTAATTGTGCATAGCGAGGGGGACCTGCGCTGCCCCATCAGTGAAGCAGATCAGCTCTTCGCCGCGCTGGTGCGACAAGGCAAGCAGGTGGTGTATATCCGCTACCCTGCCGAGTCGAGTCACGGGCTATCGCGCAGCGGTCCGCCGGATTTGCGCCGCCATCGGCTGGAGCAGTACCTGGCGTGGTGGCGCGAGCAGCTCTGACGGCTACCCCACGAGGATGGTCTGCTCGCGTCCGGGCCCGACGGAGATGACCTTCACGGGCGTGTGGAGATACTCTTCGAGGAATTGGATGTAGCGTTGGGCGTTTGGGGGCAGTTCGCCGAGGGCGCGGCAATCGCTGATGTCTTCGCTCCAGCCGGGCAGCTCGGTGTAGAGGGGTTCGCACTGCGCGAGTTGGTGCGCGTCGGCGACGAACTCGCGTGTTTCCCCCCCGCGCCAGCGGTAGGCGGTGCAGACCTTGAGCGTCTCAAAGCCCGACAGCACATCGAGCAGGGTGAGCGCGAGGTGAGTGAAGCCGTTCACCCGCGCAGCGTAGCGTAAGGCGACCAGATCGAGCCACCCGACGCGCCGCGCCCTGCCCGTGGTCGTGCCGTACTCGCGCCCGCGATCGCGGATGCGCTCGCCAATCGCGTCGTGCAGTTCGGTGGGGAACGGACCTTCGCCCACGCGCGTGGTGTACGCCTTCGCCACGCCCCAGATTTCGGTGAGGCGGTTCGGCGCGACGCCCGTGCCCAGACACGCGCCCGCCGCTATCGGGTGTGAGGAGGTGACATAGGGGTAAGTGCCGTAATCCAAGTCCAGCAGGGCGCCCTGTGCGCCCTCCATCAGGATGGGTTCGCCCTGCTCGATGGCGTTCGTCAACAGATAGGGCACATTGCAGACATAGGGGCGCAGCAGGTCGGCGTATCGCGCGAACTCTTCGATGAGCGCGTCAGGTTCGATCGGCTTCGCGCCGTAGACGCGCTCGATCATGGGGTTGCGCCTGCGTAGCACGCGCAGCACGCGCTGGGCGAGGCGGTCGCGCTCCATCAGGTCCGCCACGCGCACGCCGATTCGCCACGCTTTGTCGGCGTAGGTTGGCCCGATACCGCGCTTGGTGGTGCCGATTCTGCCCTCGATTTGCGATTCTTCCAGCTCGTCCAGCAGGCGGTGATAGGGCATAGTCAGGTGGACGCCTTGTCCGATGCGCAGGCGTGAGAGGTCGACGCCTTGTTGCTGCAGGGCGGCGCACTCGATTTCGAAGGCGCGTAGATCCAACACCACGCCGTCGGCAATCACGGCAATCACTTGGGGATGCAGGATGCCAGAGGGGACAAGATGGAACTTGTAGGTGGTTCCGTTGACGCACACAGTGTGTCCGGCGTTGCTACCGCCAGCGTAGCGTACTACATAGTTCGCGCGTTGTGCCAAG
Organism: Fimbriimonadales bacterium; assembly: GCA_046294565.1. Classification (GTDB taxonomy): domain Bacteria; phylum Armatimonadota; class Fimbriimonadia; order Fimbriimonadales; family GBS-DC; genus GBS-DC. The sequence goes on along the minus strand of JBKBKS010000051.1, from coordinate 11,506 downwards.
AGGTCTACGATTTTGCCTTTCGCTTCATCGCCCCATTGGGCGCCAACCACGACAGTTACTGACATGTTGCCTCCGAAGTGGGACCAGGGCAGGGCGGCGTCGCCGTGGCGGGAAGCGTCGCCCTGCGGGTACGCCGCTCAGCTGCGCTCGGCGAGCCAGCGGGGAATGCGCTCCTCGACGGTCTGCACCTGTTTGACGCCACGTTGGTAGGCGCGCTCGGCGCGATATTCAGGCTGCGCCTGACGCGCTTGCAAACGGCGAATAATCGCGACAGCGGTCACCGTCGCGGAGACCAGCGCCGCGCCAATTAGCCAACCGTAGGGGCAGCGAGTGTTAGAGCTCATAGCGTCCGTCACCATCTTCGCCCGACTCGCGTGAGCGGAAGATGCGCTTCACGAAGGTGATGAGTTCCTGCGGGTTGAACGGCTTGGTCAGGTACATATCCACGCCCTCTTGCCAGCCGCGAAACACATCTTGGTCTTGCGCTTTCGCGGTCAGCATAATCACGGGCAGCTCCGCAGTGGCGGGGTCGCGCCGTAGGTTGCGCAGTACCTCGAAGCCATCCATATACGGCATCATCACATCCAGCACCACCAAGTCGGGCTTCTCGGAGGCGACCTTCTCCAGCGCCTCTTTGCCGTCGTGCGCCGTGACCACATTGTAGCCCTGACGCTCCAAGTTCACTTGTATCAGGCGCACGATATGCCGTTCGTCATCGACTACCAGAATCTTCCTCATGCGTTCTCCTCCGCGCGTATGATGCCGATATTGTACCTCATCATTAGGCGCATCGATGCGCGGCAGTGTTCCATAAGAGATTATCGGCAGACGGTTATCTCTGTTTAGGGGGAGGCGACCTGCACGCGCAGTCCGGGCAGGTCCAGCACGGGGCGCGGTTCGGGGTCTTCGCCGCGCAGGTAGAGTTTCACAGCGTCGTTGAGCCAGTTATCAGGTAGGTGGAGCATCTCAGCGATTGACTGCGCAGCTTCGTAGATTGCCTGTTTGGGCGTGAAGACGGCGTCGATGTCGCGTGTGGCGCGTCGGGCGTCGTAGGCGACTGCCATCGCCGCGCCGCCTACTAAGTAGATTTCCCCTTGAACCCCGCGCGTGTGGAGAACCTCCGCCAGTCGCGTCAACGCTTCCAGAATCTGCTCTCGGTTCAGCATCTTTGGAACTCCGTACTGTCGACGAAGATGCCGCGCCTGCGGAACGAGGCGGGGCTTTCCACAAGCGCCTGCGCGTGGAGGCTCTGAAACTGCGTGGGGAACCACCACTGTTCGAGGAACCGTTCCGGCTCGCCGACCCACAGGGGCGTGGGCAGTTGGTAATGAAACGCGAAATGCTCTGCCAACGCCGCCAAGTAGGCGTCGAAGCGCGGGTCGCCTGTCAGTTCGGGACGCTCGGCAATCAGCAGGGCGCGTGTGTCGGGCGTCGCGGCGTAGAAGTCGTCCATAAACTGTCGGATCCACAGCCACGGGTCGCCGTTGGGCGCGTGGAGTTCCGCGCGTATTGCGTCGGCGACCTGTTTGAGGGTCAGCGGCTGGTACATACGGTTCACCCCACGCTTTGCGCCACGCGCGGATGGACAATCTTGCCCCCGTGCGTCGCCAGCGTTTCGCGAGCAATCTCATCCTCAATCGCAGGGTTGGGTTCAGGCAGCATGCCCACTTTGTGCAGGTGCGCTATGAGGTGGTAGAGGTTGCGACTGTAGAGCATGCTGGCGTCGATAGGCGCGGTTGCGGGCAGGTTCACTGCGCCCACAATCGTGACGCCCTTGTGCTGGATGGTTTCGCGCGGTTGGGTCAGTTCGCAGTTGCCGCCCCACTCGGCGGCGAGGTCGATGATAACGCTGCCGGGGGGCATCGCTTCCACCACGCGCTGGGGGATAAGCACAGGCGCGCGTTTGCCGGGCACGGCGGCGGTCGTGATGACCACCTCGTGTTGCACGAGATGCTCGCCCAGCAGGTCTTGTTGGCGGCGCAGGGTCTCCTCTTCCAACGCGCGTGCGTAGCCGCCTGCCGTTTCGGCTTGGGCGACTTCGAGGGGGATTTCGACGAACTTCGCGCCGACGCTTTCGACCTGTTCGCGTGTGGCGGGTCGCACATCGTAGCCTGCGACGGCGGCGCCAAGCCGTTTGGCGGTCGCCATCGCCTGCAAGCCTGCCACGCCTGCGCCAATCACGAACACGCGCGCGGGCGAGACAGTGCCTGCCGCGCTCATAAGCAGCGGGAACATGCTGGGCGCGAGGTGCGCTGCGAGCAGCACCGCCTTGTAGCCCGCGACGGTCGCCATCGAGGAGAGCGCGTCCATGCTCTGGGCGCGTGTGATGCGCGGGATCAGCTCCATCGCGAAGGCGGTTGCGCCCCGCGCGGCGAGCTGCGCCACACCCTGCGGTCGATAGAGCGGCTCCATCATGCCTATCCACACCTGTCCCTCGCGCACATGGGGCAAATCCGCCTCGAAGTGGGGGTTCGCGCCAGCCGTGCGCACGGTCAGCACGACGGACGCCTCGTGCAGCACCGCCTCGCGCGTGGGCAGTACCTGTGCGCCTGCGCGACTGTACGCCTCGTCGGAATGGTACGCGCCCGCGCCTGCGCCCGACTGAACCAGCACCTCGTAGCCCAGCTGGACATAGCCCGCGGTCAGCGCAGGAATCAGCGCGACGCGCCGCTCGCCCGGATAGGTTTCACACACAACGCCAATCTTCACGACTTAATTCTACCTGCCTAATCGTAGAGCGCATCGAGGTAGCGGCGCAGCACTTCGTCCACCACGCCTCGAAACGGCAGCGAGTTCGCCATGCCGTAGATGGGCGCCATCGCGCCTTTCTCTTCAGGATGCGCTTTCACATACTGGAGGGCGTCGCGCAGGTCGTTCAAAAAGGCGTCCGCCACGCCAGGTTGCGCATGGCGAATCGTGACGGCAAGGTGCAAGCCGGGCGGACGCTGCAGCGCGGTGAGCCGCCAGCCACGCTGGGCGAGCTGGTCAAGGACTTGGTAAATGTTGAGTTTCTCCTGCGCGCTGGTGAAGGCAATCAGAAAAAGCGGCTCGCCCATCAGTTTGAGTTCGGGCATCTGCTCGATGCCTTTGCGGATGTGGCGCGCGGTCTCCATAATCTGGCGGGCGCACTCCAGATAGCCCTGCTTGCCGATGGCGACCATCGCCGCCCAGCCCGCGACGCTCAGTGCGCCGGGGCGACTGCCAGGTAGCGTCGGGGAGGCGTACAGACCGCCTGGCCACTCCGTCGCGGTGAAGTATTGATACCGTCGCAGATGACGCCCGCGGTACAGCGCCACCGATAGCCCTTTAGGGGTGTAGCCGTACTTGTGGGGGTCAACAGAGATCGTGGTCACGCCGTCCACGCGGAAGTCCCACGGCGTGACGGGGTAGCCCAGCGCTTCGATAAACGGCAGTAGGAACCCGCCCAAGCAGGCGTCCACATGCATCCCCACGCCGTATCGCTTCGCCAGTTGCGCGATTTGGGGGATAGGATCGATCACGCCGTGTGGGTAGCTGGGCGCGGAGCCGACGAGCGCGACGGTTTGTCGGGTTATCGCGCGGTGCATTGCGTCTAAGTTCGCCTTGAAGTCGTCGCCGACGGGCGTGCGGATGAGTTTGACGCCGAACAGGTGCGCCGCTTTGTCGAAGGCGGGGTGCGCGGTTTCGGGGGCAATCACTTCGGGTTCGGAGACGCCTTTTTCGGCGCGCGCCCAGTCGCGGTAGGTCTTCATCGCCAGCAGGATGCTCTCCGTGCCGCCAGAGGTGGTTGTTCCTACCACTTGCTGGGCAGGGTCGTCGGTTGCAGGCGCGTGGAGTAGGCGCGCGGTCATGCGCACGATTTCCGCTTCGAACTTGACCGTGCTGGGGAACAGGTCGGCGTGCAGGGGGTTGCTTTGGGCATGGAGCGCATAGACTTGGCTGAGGAACGCGCTATGCGCCTCGTCGCCGTGATAGACTGTGCCCGATACGCGCCCCTGCTTCCAAATCGGCGTCTCCTGCTCGCGGAGTTGCTGCAGCCACTCCAGGATTTGCTCGCGCGGGACGCCCTGTTCGGGGAGCGTGGGGAAATCGGGCAAAGTTTCCAGTTTCGGGCGCATTTGGGCGCGCACCATCGCCTCCACTTGGGCGTACTCGGTTTCCAATCGCTTCTGCACGGCAGGGATGCGCTGCGCGGCTTTCTCCGCGCCTTTGAGTACGCCCTGCCAAACGCGCTTCAGCCCCATAATACAGGGATTGTACCTGAACAGTTAGGCGTCGGCGAGCATCGGTTCTGTGCCCTCGCTCAGCAGGCGCAGGTATTCACTGTAGGCGAACACACGGTTGCGCCGCTTGCCTGTCACTTCGCTCAGGACGCCTAACGCGCAGAGTCGGCTGATACACTCGTTTACAGTAGGCATGCTGATACCAGTGCGCTGTTGCACTTGACGCGCCATTTGCATGGGGCGCTCTTTGAAGGCGTTCAGCACTTGCTGGGCGCTCGGGGCTAATCGCCCCAACTCCGCCACACGCGCCGTATCTTGCTGGAACAGCTGCACCAGCCGTCGCGCCGTCTCCACTGCGTTCTGCGCCGTGCCCTCGACGCCTTCCAGAAAGAACTGCAGCCACGCTTCCCAGTCGCCTTCGAAGCGCGTGGCGTCAAGGAGACGATAATACTCACGCCGATTCAGCTTTAGGAACAGGCTCAGGTAAAGCAGCGGTCGCTGCAGGACGCCCTCGTAGTGCAAGATAAACGAAACCAGCAATCGCCCCAGTCGTCCGTTGCCGTCCAGGAAGGGGTGAATGGTCTCGAACTGTGCGTGCGCCAGCCCCGCCTTGATGAGGGTGGGTAGGGTTGTATCGTGCAGGAACCGCTCCAGCGCCGCCATGCATTCTGGCACAAGGTGTGGCGGCGGCGGCACGAAGTGGGCGTTGCCAGGGCGCGTACCGCCAATCCAGTTCTGAGTGCGCCGAAACTCGCCTGGTTGTTTCGTTGCGCCGCGCCCACGCGCGAGCAGCACGCCGTGCATCTCTCGGAGCAGACGATTGGAGAGGGGCATCCCCTCGCGCAGCCGTTGCATCCCGTGTTCCAACGCCGCCACATAGTGCGAGACCTCCAATACATCGTTGATCGGCGCGCCCGGCGACTGTTCCAGCTCAAAGAGCAGCAGGTCTGCCAGCGAGGATTGTGTCCCCTCGATTTGCGAAGATAGCACCGCCTCGCGCCGCACATAGGCATAGAGGAAGATGGCAGGCTCGGGCAGCAATAGGGTCACGCTATCCAACCGACCGAGCGCGAGGGAGGCGCGTTCCAACAATCGCTCCAGCGTCTCCATCTGCAGCGGCGGCTCAGGCGGCAGCGGATGGGGCACAAATGCACGCACCGCCTCGCCGCCGTAGTGTGATACCTCGTAATAACCTGTCAAACCCCGATACATCGCCCCTGTCGCTCCGTTAATTAGCGATCGCTTAATAACGCGCCGCGTTAATTAAAGATACCCCCAAATCCCTTAATTGTGGACTCGGTCGCCCTCTCTCGCCTGTGAGAAAGGGGTCGCGCCATAGAGAGGATTCCCGTCCAAGATGCGGAATACCTTATCCGCACGATATCGGTTGTGCCTCGAACGAAGGGGGACAAGCCATGCACACGCAAACGGCGACGCCTGTCAGCGAGAGCGAGCGCATCCATGCGATGGACGCCCTGCGCGGGATTGCGCTGCTGGGCATTCTGATTGTCAACATGGGCGCGTTCAAGGGGCTTAGCACTCTGGAGCTGTTTCCCAGCAAGGAGAGCCTCACGCAGATTGCCGACCAGATAGCGTTTGAGCTAATTCAAACGCTGTTTACGGCGAAGTTCTATCCGATTTTCGCGTTTCTGTTCGGGCTGGGCTTCGCGTTGCAGATGGAGCGGTTGCAAGCGCGCGGTCTGAACCCGACGGGCATCATGCTACGACGCCTGTTTATCTTGCTCATCTTTGGCGCGTTGCATGGGCTGTTCATCTGGACAGGCGATGTGCTGTTCATCTATGCGCTAAGCGGGATGTTATTGCTACTGTTTCGGGGGCTGCGTCCGCGCGCGGTGCTGAGCTGGGTGATTGGGCTGTGGGGCATACAGGCGTTTTTGTGTTTGAGCTGCGGCGGGCTACTGCTGAGTTGGGGGCTAACGGGCGACACGAGCGTGTCGGGGTCGCTGGATCCGCTGGACGCGCTTGCCGATCAGGGGCGACGCGCCTATGCTTCGGGCAGCTACTGGCAGGCGCAGCAGTTCCGCTTCATCGAGTGGGTGATGATGCTGTTTAATGCCGTCTTCTTCGCGCCGAATGTGCTGATGATGTTCCTACTGGGACTGTATTTCGGCAGGGTGGGCGTGTTCGCGCAGTTAGAGGCGCACCGCCGCCTGCTGGGCTGGTTGGCGGGCGTGGGACTGACTGTGGGGCTTGGGTTGAACGCGCTCATCGGTCGCGAGACGCTGAACGCCATCCGCGCCGAGCAGGAGATGAGCTTGTACGGATGGCTCACGATAAGCGTGGTGGCGGGTCCGATACTCTCGCTGGGCTATATTGGAATGTTCGGGCTACTGTGGATCTCTCTGCCTGCGTTGCAACGCCTGCTGACGCCTGTCGCTGCGGCAGGGCGCATCGCGCTCACGAACTACCTGATGCAGTCAGTGGCGTGTACCCTGCTGTTCTACGGCTACGGGCTGGGGCTTCAGCTGAGCATAGCGCAGGGGCTGATGCTTAGCGTACTGATTTGGGCGGTTCAGGTGGTGGTCAGCGCGCTGTGGCTGGCGCGGTTCCAGTACGGACCGATGGAATGGCTTTGGCGGAGCCTCACTTATGGGCAACGCATGGCGATGCGGCGCGCGTAGCGACTGTGCGGCGGTGCATGTCCTAAGCGTCAAGCGACCGCAGGAGCGCGCGCAACTGCTCTGGATTGCCTTGCTGAAGCGCGTGGTGTATCTGCTGGATGCGCTCCATCAGGCGATGGAGCCACTCTGCGGTCGCCTCGCCGTTCAGTAGCAGCAGTTCCGTCCACAGATCGGGGTCGCTGCGCGCCACGCGCGTGGCGGATTGCCAGCTGCCTCCGCCCTGCAGCTGCGTGGGCGACTCGGCGTGGAGTGCGGCGAGGCTGAACGCGAGGCAGTGGGGCACGAAGCTCAATAGTGCAAATTCGCGGTCGTGCTGCGCGGCGTCCATGGGTATCGGAACGGCGCGCACGGTTCGGACAAGGCTTCGCACGCGCGCAAGGGCGTCTGGGTCGGTTTCGGGCGTCGGGGTTAGCGCCCACTGCGCGCCTTGGAACAGGTCGGCGCGCGCGGCGAGGTAGCCGTGCCGTTCCGTGCCTGCAATCGGATGCCCGCCCACGAATCGGTTCGGATAGGGCAGGCGCGCCTGCGCCCACGCAAGTATGGGCTGCTTAACGCTTGCAACATCCGTAATCACGCCGTCTGGGCGTTGACGGGCAGCGAGCCGCTGCAACACTTCGGGGATGGCGCGCGGCGGCGTCGCAATCACCACCACATCGGCGTCGGCGCAGGCGTCCACAGAATCGATGGGCTGGTCAATCGCGCCCATCGCCAGCGCGCCCTGCACGGCGTCGGCGTCGACATCGTAGCCCCATATCGCGTCGCCGAGCGCAGTGTGCTGATACGCCAACCCCACCGACGCGCCGATACCGCCTAAGCCAATCAGAGCTACTCGCATAGACCGCCCCCATCGAAGCCTCGATATAGAACAACTGCAAACTCGCCCTTGGGCGGTTTGGCTTGCCAGTGGGCGATTGCCTCGCTCAGCCTGCCGCGAAACACCTCCTCGAACTGCTTAGTCAGCTCGCGCCCGACGACCACCGTGCAGTCGCCCAGCGTCTCGTAGGCGGTCTGCAGCGTTTTGAGCAGGCGGTGGGGCGATTCGTAGAACACCACAGGCGCGTCCTCGCCGTGCAGGCTTTCGAAGAATTTGCGTCGTGCGCCCTCTTTGCGTGGCGCAAAGCCCTCGAACCGAAACCGATGCGCAGGCAACCCCGCCGCCGAGAGAATCGCCGTGAGCGCGCTGGCGCCTGGAATCGGAACCACGCGAATGCCTGCTTTATGCGCCGCCTCCACCAACGCGCCGCCCGGATCGGAGATACCAGGCGTGCCCGCGTCGGTTACCAGCGCGACCGACGCGCCCGTCTGCAGACGCTCAATAATCTGCTGAACGCGCCCTGCGCCAGAATGCTGGTGGAAGCTGATCAGCGGTGTCTCGATGCCGTAGTGCTTCAGGAGCTTCTGGGTGTGTCGGGTGTCTTCGGCGGCGATGAGGTCAACGGCTCGGAGGGTTTCCAGGGCGCGCAGGGTAATGTCTTGCAGGTTGCCGATAGGGGTGGCGACCACATAGAGTGCGCCTGCCATCGGCTACTCCTCCCGTTTGAGCAGGAGTTTGTGGCGCAGGTCGCTCAGGCGCGTGTAGCGTAGGAACGCCTTGCCGATTTCCGCGTACATTTTCGCCCGCGCCCATACACCCCGCATCCAGCCCAGCTTCTCCTCTTTCATCGTGTGCGTGATGCCCTCTACCACCACCATCGCCACAGGGTAGCGGTTGCGTTTGAAATGGAGCGTCAGCGCGATTTCCACGCCCGAGCGCGTGCGTTCGACGCCGGGGATTTCGGTGAACAGTTCGCGTAGCAGGGCGCGCTGCCCGCTGATGTAGGGTACGAGAATCTGCGCCATATCCGTGCTGAGCCGCCCGCCGCGAAACACGCCTATCGACATGGCGACCTCGCCGTCCAGCACAGGCTTGAGAATGCGCTCCACATGGTCAGGTTTCAGCCCAATCAGGTCGGCGTCGAAGAAGATAATCACATCAGCGTCGGTGGCGGTCGCGCCCGCGAACATTGCGCCGCCTTTACCCCGATTCACGGGCAGGTTAATCACGCGCACGGGCGGCTCGGCGTGCTGACGAGCGAATTGTAGCGCGACGGCGGCGGTCTCGTCCGCGCTGCCGTCGTTCACCACCAAGATTTCATGCAGCGCAGGGCATTGCGCCAGCACACTCAGCACGCGCTCGATGCGCTCTGCCTCGTTGTAGGCGGGCACAATCGCCGCGACCTTCACGGGCTAACCTCCCGCGCAGGTTGCCCCGTGACGCGCTCGATGTGCTTGCGCACCTCCGCCGCACGCCGATCGGAGAACGGGTGCGTGCGTAAGTTCGTCTCCACCCAGCGGTTGCCCACTTTCTCCTCGCGCTGGAGAATCATCAGGAAACGCAGGATGCCGTGGGGGTCATAACCCGCTTGGTAGGAGTATTCCACGGCGAGCCGATCCGATTCGTACTCGTGTTGACGACTATATTTGAGTTGGAGCAACGCGTCGGCGATTTCGGCGGCGTCGCGCACGCTCCCGCGCGTCACAGCAGCAATCAGCACGCCGCGCCACAGCCCCTGCGTGTATTGCTTGTTCGCATGGCGACGATTGATATGCGCCATCTCGTGCGCCAACACCCCTGCAAGCATATCGTCGTCGTCTCCGACTAAGTCGATCAGCCCCCGAAACACATAAATCGGTCCACCTGGCAGCGCGAAGGCGTTAATCTCTTTACTCTCCAACACTTTGAAGGAGTATTTGAAGTCTTTGTCGCCTACCTCTGCCACGAGCCGTTGCCCGATTAGTTGCACGCGCTGCTGCACGGCAGGGTCGGGGTCAAGTTTGTAGGCTTTCTCCACCTCCGCGGCGACCTGTTGCCCGATACGCACTTCCTCTTTCTTGCTCCAAGTCGTGCCGCGGCAGCCTGTCAGCGATAGAATCACCCCCAACAACAGTAGCCCGAACAGCCCTCTGCGAACGCTATCCTGCCTCATCATTCGCCTCCTACAGGGGGTATTATACCGTATGTCGGGGGCGCAGCGGGTATAATACTTTTGATGATCGACTTCCGCACGCTGAACGAAGTTATTCAGGAGGCTCGCCGACGCTTGGACGCGATCGGGGAGCATCTTTGACCTCGCCCGCGTGAAATCCGAGTTGGAGCGTTTGCAGCGCGCGAGCGAATCGCCTGAGTTTTGGGCGAACCCCGCCGAAGCGCAAGCCACGATGCAACACATCGCTCGCTTGCGCAATAAACTCGAACCCCACGAACGGCTCCAGAAGCAGGCAGAAGACCTCGCCGAGTGGCTGAGCCTGCTGCAGATGGAGTATGATGAGGCGATGGCGGCGGAAGTGAGCGCCCAAATCGCCGCCCTCCAACGCGAGGTGGAGCAACTCGATCTGCTGACGCTGCTGAGCGGCGAGTACGACGCCAACAACGCCATCTTAGAGATCAACTCAGGCGCCGGCGGCACCGAAGCCTGCGACTGGGCGGCGATGCTACTGCGCATGTACCTGCGCTGGGCGCAACGGCATGGCTTCCGCACCGAAATCGTGGACGAATCGCCCGGCGCCATCACAGGCTATTCCAGCGTGGGCGTGCTGATTGAAGGCGAGAACGCCTACGGACTGCTCAAATCGGAGCATGGGGTGCATCGCCTCGTGCGAATCTCGCCCTTCGACGCCAACAAGCGACGCCACACCTCCTTCGTGCTGGTGGAAGTGATGCCCCAAGTAGAGCAAAGTGAGTATCAACTCAAGCCCGACGAGGTGAAGATCGAGACCTTCCGCGCAGGCGGACACGGCGGACAGCATGTGAACAAGACCGAGTCGGCAATCCGCGCCATCCATGTGCCCACAGGCATCACCGCCTCGTGTCAAAACGAACGCTCGCAACATCAGAATAAGGAAGTCGCGCTCAAGGTGCTGGCTGCGCGCGTGGCGGAATACTACCGACGCCAAGAGGAGCAGAAAATGCGCCAACTCAAGGGCGAGGTCGCCCCTGCAGAGTGGGGACACCAAATCCGAAGCTATGTCTTACAGCCCTACACGCTGGTCAAAGACCACCGCACGGACTACGAGACGGGAAATGTGCAAGCCGTACTGGACGGCGAGATCGACGGCTTCATAGAGTCGTATTTAAGGTGGAGCGCGTCCAAACGCGCCCCTGTAGAAACATAGCAAGCGCGTAGCACGGACATTCCTGTTCGTGCCCATATGCATGGACGAAAGTCCAAGAACGAAAACCTGAGTTTGGTCGTCTAATCTACAGGAAGCGAATGCGAATGAGACGCACTCAATTGCTTTTGGGCTGGGTTGGACTGGCTCTGGCGATAGGCTGGGGTCAGGTGGGTCTGTCGCAGGGGGAGTCGCTTGGCGGCGTGGGCGAGCGAGCTAACCCTGCCGCGCAGACGATTGTGGAGGCGATGCGTTCGGCGACAGGCGCGGAGCTCGCACTGCTCGGCGCGGCGTTCTTCAACGAGTCGGCGTCGGTTCCGTCCACGAACTTCAGCGCGGACGACCTCATCAAGGCGCTAGCGCACCCCGACGATGAGGTGGTCGTGCTACGCTTGCGCGGCGAGCAGATACTTCAGGCGTTGGAGCGCGCGCTGGAGCTTTATCCCCAGAAAAACAACGCCTTTTTGCAGCTTGCAGGCGCGGAGGTGCGCTTTGACCCCAAAGCCGAGTCGG
>JBKBKS010000050.1:0-15018 GCA_046294565.1 Fimbriimonadales bacterium | reverse complement strand
TATCGGCTGCCCGACAGTCAAACGCTGGACGCCGCCGCCGTGAACACACCCACCCCGAACCTCACTCTACGCATCGACCTGCCGCCTGCACACAAACTGAACCCGAACGCGCAGTCGCAACTGCGCATCGAGGCGCAGGGCGCAACAATTCAAGGCAAGGCGGAACTCGTCGCGCCCCTGCAATCGCTACAAATGCGCCTGCCCATCCAACTCAACGCCGAACGCGCGACCTTGAGCCTGCATCTGCTTATCTACTACTGCCGCGAGGGGCAGGAAGGGCTGTGCTACCTGTATGAGAGGCGATTGACGCTGCCCGTGCAACAGGGCGGCAACCTCTCAGAGATAGTTGTGAACCTAACCGTGAACCAGTAGCCGCGCGTGTGTCCCTCGCTCATCGGGTACAGATGTCTCGCAGCGCGTGGCACGGCAGCTGAGTCCATATTGGGATTCCTCGCCTGCGGCTCGGAATGACAGACTCTGTGCAGCTGTTGTCATGCCGAGCGCAGCGAGGCATCTCAAACAAGCGCACCCGCTACACGCCTACCTCAGCAGGATTACCAGCGTCCCACGCGAAATAGGTGTAGGAGGTATTGGCATGCTCATTACAACGCTCTCCGAAGTGCCGGGCTATCGTATCGTGAAGGTGTTAGGGTTGGTCAAGGGCAACACGGTTCGAGCGACGCACTTCGGCAAAGACTTCCTGGCGGGCTTGCGACAGATTGTGGGCGGGGAGCTCAAAGAGTATACCGAGATGCTCTCCAACGCGCGGGCAGAATCGGAGCGGCGCATGTTGGAAGAGGCGGTCCGACTCGGCGCGAACGCCATCGTGAATGTGCGTTTCGTGTCGGGCAATATCACCACCAACGCCGCCGAAATCTTGGTCTACGGTACTGCCGTGCTGGTGGAGCCGATTCAGGGAGAGAGTTGAAATGCGATTGCACGGGCAAGTCGCGTGGATTACGGGCGCGGCGCAGGGGCTGGGCGAAGCGTTAGCCTACCGCCTCGCCCAAGAGGGGTGTCGGGGATTGGCGCTCAGCGATGTGCAAGCCGAGAAGCTCCAGGCCGTCGCCGAATCCGTCCACACGCAACACCCCCACTGCCACACGCTCGCGCTCCCCTGCGATGTGCGCCTCGAAGCGGAGGTGCAACACGCCGCACGCCAGATCGACCAACAGTTTGGGCGACTGGATATCCTCATCGCGAACGCAGGAGTCATCCACTCCGCCGAAATCACCGAGATGAGCCTGGAGCAGTGGCAGTGGCAACTCGATGTGAACCTGACAGGCTATTTCCTGTGCGCCCGTGAAGCCGCAAAACTGATGCGCAGGCAGGGCAAAGGGGTAATCCTTCAGATTAACTCCAAGTCGGGGCTGAAGGGCAGCTACAAAAACTGCGCCTACGCCGCCAGCAAGTTCGGGGGCGTCGGACTGACCCAAAGCATCGCGATGGACTTAGCCCCCTACGGCGTCCGCGTGAACGCCGTCTGCCCTGGCAACCTGCTCGACTCGCCCATGTGGCAGGAGACGCTTTTCGAACAATACGCCCGCAAATGGGGCTTGCCCGAAGAGGCTGTTCGTCGCTACTATGAAGCCCAAACGCCGCTGGGACGCGGCTGCGCCTACGAGGATGTCGCGAACCTCGTCGTGTTTCTGGCGTCGGATGAGGCGAGCTACATCACAGGCGAAGCCTATCGAGTAGCGGGCGGACAACTCTAATCGCTGATCGACGCCCCTCCATGGATTGGGTACAATTAAAAAGTCAACGATGACAGAGGGTGTGCGAAAAATGCTTCGAGTCGGTAGAGATTCCTCGCATGCGGCTCGGAATGCCAGGGAGTGTGCCCTGAGTGCCCTTGTCATGTCGAGCGGAGCGAGGCATCTCAAACCCCGACGCCCTCCGATTTTTCGAACATCCTCACAGTGATATTGCGTGTGTCATAGGTTCAACGCACACGCTCGTGAGATTGAGCGCAGTTTCCGTAAAGTCTACCAGCGAGGGAGCCGAGAGAGATGGCAACGATTCGGGCGTTTCGGGCGACGCGGTTCGCGCGACTCATTCCTGAAGTGATCGCGCCCCCCTATGATGTTATCGATGAGCCGCTGCGTGCGGAGTTATCGGCGCGCAACGCTTATAATATCGTGCATCTGACCCTACCTGCAGGCGAGGAGGAGCGCTACAACCGCGCGGCGCAGACCTTTCAGCACTGGCTTGCCGACGGCGTACTTCGTGAAGATTCCACCCCTGCCATCTATCGCTACACTCAGCGTTTCCACGACCCCTTGACGAACACACAGCGCACGCGCACAGGCTACTTCGTGCTGCTACACACCGAACCCTACGAGAAAGGCGTCGTGTTGCCCCACGAACACACTTTTCCGGGCGTGAAAGAGGATCGGTTCCGCCTCTTACAAGCCACCCGCGCCCACTTGGAGACCATCTTCGGGCTGTTCGAGGATACGCCCGCGTTCCACGAGGCTATCGCCGATTGCCTGTGGGAGCCGATTGCGCAGGTGGAAGGCGACGACCTGCCCGAAGGCAACTTCCACAAGCTGGAGCGCATCACAAACCCTGTGGAAGTGGCGCGTATCGAGCGTGTGTTTGAAGGCGCGCGCGTGTGGATTGCGGACGGACACCACCGCTACGAGACCGCGCTCCGCTTCGGGCAGACCTACGGCGCGGAAGGCGCCCCCGAACGGTTCCTGCCCATCCTGCTCGTGCCGATGAACGATCCGGGCTTGGTAATCCTGCCTACGCATCGGATACTCGGCGAGACGCCGCCGGGCGCGCCCAGCGAATGGCAGGCGCGGCTCCAAGACGCATTTGAACTGACGCCCGTGAGTCACGAAACGATTGTCGAGCAGATGGCGCGCTCGGACGGCGAGGCGATTGGCTTCGTGTGGTCGGGCGGCGCGTGGCTGATACGCCCCAAAGCCTACCCCCCTGTGGAAGGGTTGCCCGACGCGCTAATCCGCCTCGACTCATGGGTACTGCACGAGCGCGTGATGCCCACGCTCGGATACGCGGAACCCTCGAAGACCTACACGCGCTCGGCGACAGAGGCGATCGACGCCGTGCGTTCGGGCAAAGCGTCGGCGGCGTTCCTGCTGAACCCGCCGCCCCTGCGCGCCTTGCAACAAATCGCCAGTGCAGGCGGTAAAATGCCCCACAAATCCACCTACTTCCACCCCAAAGTACTGTCGGGACTGATACTCTGGCAGGTGAAGCCATGAAAGTCATAGGCGTTATTCCAGCGCGCTTAGCAGCGACTCGCTTGCCCAACAAACCGCTGCTCGACATCGCGGGTAAGCCGATGGTGCAGCATGTGTGGGAGCGAGCGCGTCAAGCCCAGACGCTCCACGAACTCTATATCGCCACGCCCGACCCCGAAATCTTAGACGCCGCGCACGCCTTCGGCGCACAGGCGATGCTCACCAGCCACGCCCACCGCTCAGGCACAGACCGCATGGCGGAAGTCGCCCGCAACACCGACGGCGCCATCTATGTCAATATTCAGGGCGACGAACCGCTGCTCGACCCCGACGCCATCGACCGCGCCGTGCAGCCCCTGCTCGAGGACGCGCAGGTGATGATGAGCAGCCTCTACTGCCACGCGCAACCCGAAGACTACGAGCAGCCCAGCGTCGTGAAGGTCGTGGTGGACTTGAACGGCGATGCGCTCTACTTCTCGCGCTCACGCATTCCCTACCCGCGCGCGATGACCAATCTGCCCGTGCGGCGCCACATCGGGCTGTATGTGTTCCGCAAAACGCTGCTGCTGCAGTACGCGCAGTGGGCTCCCACGCCGTTGGAGACGACGGAAGGGTTGGAGCAGCTGCGCGTATTGGAACACGGCTACAAAATCCGCATGGTCTACTTCGAACATCCGTCGATCGCGGTGGATACGGAGACCGATTTGCAGCGGGTGCGTGCGATACTGGCGAGCGACGGCTCGATGTAGAGCGCGGTGCTGAGCGCGTCGCAGAGCGTCGGGTCGTCGGCGACGACGGCGACTGGGACGCGTGTGGGCGCAGGATAGCCCGTGCGCGGGTCGATGATATGCCCGTAGCGCACGCCATCCACCTCAAAATACTGCTCGGCGTCGCCTGAAACTGCGAGCGCACAGTCGCGCAAGGGGATTGCCTCGCCGCTGGGCAGGCGCATAGTCCAGCCGTCGGCGTCGGGCGGCGCGCCCAGCGCGTACAGCGTGCTGCCCCCTGCGCTCACCAACGCACGACGCACCCCCAACTCGCGTAAGATACGCACGCACCGAGCAATCGCCCAACCCTTGCCAATCGCGCCGAAACTCAACTCCACGCCCGACAGCGCGTAATACACCCAACGACCCTCTGGCTCCAACAGCACCAACTCCATCCCGACGCGCTCCAACGCACCCTCGATCGCCTCAGGCGACGGAACTCTGAACTGCTTATCCACAAAGCCCCACAACCGCAACAGCGGCGTCGTCGTGGGGTCAAACACGCCCTGCGTGAGCGCGTGGAGCGACTTGCAGGTCTGCAGCAGCTCGAACAGCTCAGGCTCCACGCGCACAGGTCGCTGATGGGCGTGCGCGTTCAGATAGCACACCTCGCTGTCGGGCAGGTAGAGGCTCAGTTGTCGTTCGAGCCGCAGCGTCTCCTCCCGCAGTAGCCCCGCGAGCGACTCAGCGTATTGCGCGTCGCCTTCAGGCAAGAGCAGCTCATATTCCGTGCCCATCGCGCGCCAACGCTGCGCGTGCATCACTCCTCCTGCGAGCGTAGGCTCAGCGGTATCGTGTAGACGCGCTCCACAGGCAAGCCGCACTCGGTCTCGGTGCAGGGCTGATAACGCACCGTGACGCGCACGAAACCTTCGGCGGGTTCGCTGGTCTCGATGGCTTCAATGGGGAGCAACGCCGCCGCGTGTTCATAATAGACCTGTATCGGCTCGCTGCCTGTGCGGATGGGCTGGGGCGGCATCCAGAGCGGCGCGCCGATACGCAGCGGCAAGTCGGTGCTGGTCTCGATGGTGGTGGCGACGCGCCCCGCCTGCTCGTAAGCCGCGTTGATGTGCCAGCCGTCCTCGATCTCAAATGCGACGAGTAGCCCCTCTGGCTGGGGCAAGATGCCGATGCGCACGGGTCCCTCTTGGTCGTCCACGCTGGCGAACGCGCCGTCGGGCATCTCCAAGTCGGGCGGCTCCATCAGGTCGCCCTCCAGCAGGAGGTAGCCGTAGAGCAGGCTATCGCCCGCCGCAGGCGCACGCTGTAAAATGCTCCAGCAGCTGTTCAGCGTCTCGCCCCCCAGCTGCGCGTATTGCTCGCTGCGCGTCGGTTCGTCTATCGCGAGCGCGTTGCTCAGGCTCGCCAAGAACTGCACCGCCGCGCCGTTGCCCGACGGCATTGCGCGGTCTTGATACGACTTAATCGGCAGGATGAGCAGGTCATGTGCGCTGTCGGTGGTGTAGAAGCCACCATACTCGGCGTCGTGGAACCGCTGAATCATCTGCTCGGCAATCTCGATCGCGCGCTCCAGCCACTGCCGCTCCAAAGTGAGGCTGTAGAGTTCCATCAGTCCCATGCCGTAGAAGGCGTAGTCGGTCAGGAAAGCAGGGATGCTCGCCTCGCCCTCGCGATAGCGGTGCAACAATCGTCCGTTCGCGTCGCGCATGTGCTGCCAGATGAACTCGGCGGCGTCTTGGGCGGCTTGCGTGTACGACGCGCGATGCTCTTCCAACACATCGGCAGCGTAGGCAAGCGCCCAGATTGCCAGCCCGTTCCAATCGGTCAGCGCCTTGTCGTCGCGCAGGGGCGCACGGCGCGTCTGACGGGCGACGAGCAACCGCGCGCGGATGTCAGCTAATCGCTCGTGCAGGTCGTCAGGGTCTAAGTTCAGCGCATCCGCATGCAGCTCGATAGGCTTGACAAGATGAGGGATGTTGCGTCCGGTGGGGCGTCGCGTCGCCTCGTCGTGGTAGTTGCCCTCGGGCTGGATTTCGTAGACCGTACAAAACAGGTCCGCCTCGTCGCGCGGCAAGATCTCGTAAATCTCTTGCTCCGTCCAGGTGTAGTAGTAGCCCTCGCCTTCGGGGCTATCGGCGTCGAGGGCGCTGGCGAACGCCCCGTCGGGAGTGCGCATCGCGCGCAGCATCCAGTCGAAGGTGCGCGTTGCGATGTCGGCGTAGAACGGCTCGTCGGTCAGCGCGTAGGCGTGCGCGTATGCCCAGCCGAGCTGCGCGTTATCGTAGAGCATCTTCTCAAAGTGGGGCAGGAACCACCGCTCGTCGGTCGAGTAGCGGTGGAACCCCCCGCCGATATGGTCGAACATGCCGCCCATCGCCATCTGCGTCAGCGTCATCAGCGCCATGGCGGCGCTGTCTTCGTCGTCCCACTCTGCGCCGAGATGGAGCAACACAGGCAGCGCGGTGCTGGGCGGAAACTTCGGCGCACCGCCGAACCCGCCATACAGAGAGTCAAACCCTTCCAGCAGCTGCGCTTTGTAGGCGCGATAAATCTGAGGGCTACGCTCGCCTCGCAGCGACTGGTGGCGCATCGCCACCAACTGCCCCAACTCGCTGTGCAACTCCGCAGCGGCGCTTAGCACCTGTGCCCGATTGCTCTGCCACACGCTCGCCACACGCGCTGCGAGCTCCGCAAACGCCTGCGGCGGATAGTAGGTACCCCCGTAAAACGGCAGTCCATCGGGCGTCAAAAACACCGACAGCGGCCAGCCCGCATGACCCGCCATCAACTGCACCGCGCTGATGTAAATCTCATCCACATCGGGACGCTCCTCGCGATCCACCTTCACGCACACAAAGTGGCGATTCAACAACTCGGCAATCGCAGGGTTCTCGAACGACTCGCGCTCCATCACATGACACCAGTGGCACGAAGCGTAGCCGATCGAGAGGAATATCGGTTTATCTTCCACACGCGCCTTGAAGAACACCTCCGCCCCCCACGGATACCAGTCCACAGGATTGTAAGCGTGCTGCAGCAGATATGGGCTTTTCTCATCAATCAGCCGGTTCGGTTTGCGAATAAGCATGGGTCTATCCCTCGCCATAGAGGATACCCGAACCGCTGCACTGATAGATAAGAATTTAGGGTAACACCCGAGCCAATCGGCGTCAGGGCGGTTGTAATTCGAGGGGCTTGTCACAGGTAGGAATTCGCCGCAGCGGGGTGAAAAGTTCCGTGTACGATTGTCGCTGCTGAGGCTTAAGCGTAAAGCGCGCTGGCGGTTGCAGGAGATTCTTGTAGACGCGCCAGCGTTAGCGTGGCAGGAGTGAATGATGAGTTGGGAGATAATGCCTGTTCTGGCGCGTTATGACGCCGAGCATGTGCGCGCGATTGTGATGCCCGTCGGTGGGATTGGCGCGGGATGTTTGGCGCTGGGAGGCGACGGCGCGCTGCTCGATTGGCAGTTGATGAGCCGTCCTCATCGAGGTTGGCGTCCGCCTTATGCGCATCTGCTGCTGCGTGTGCAGGGGGCGGGCGGCGCGCCGCGCCTGCGCGTGTTAGAGAGCCTACACCGCCTCGCGCTCGACGCCGACCACGGTGCAACGGGCGCGCTGGCAGGCATTCCGCGCATGCGTCCTCTCGGTTTCGAAGCCGCCTACCCCTTCGGACGCGCCCTGCTCCAAGACCCTGAACTGCCTTTAGAGGTGCATATCGAGGCGTTCAACCCGCTGATTCCCGAAGCGACCGACGATTCCAGCCTGCCGTTGGGGCTGTTGCGCATCGCGTTGCACAACCGTTCCGACGCGCCGTTGCAGGCGACGCTGGCGTTTGCGCTCACGAACTTCATCGGCGACGACGGCGTCAGCAGCGACCTGCGCGGCAACCGCACGGAATACGCGCAGGTGCACGGCTGGCGCGGGCTGCTGATGCGCAAAGAGGAGGCGCAGCGCCATCCGCGCTGGGGCGAGTTGGCGGTGCTGTGCGACGACTCGAGCGCTATCGTGGCGCGGCGCTGGGCGTTCGAGGCGCGCAGGGGCTGGGGCGCGGATGTGCTGGCGTTGATCGATGAGCTCTTGCGCACAGGCGCGCTCGCCGACGCCGAACCCGACGCGCCCTGCCCCCCAAGCGACGAACACGGCTGGCGTAGCTCCATCGCCACGCGCCTGACCGCGCCGCCGCAAGGCGTCGCCACGCGACAGTTCTTGCTGTGCTGGTGGTTCCCCTACCGCGACCTGCGCGCAATCGGCTGGTTTCAGGGCGCAGACGACGCCGACGCGATTGTGCGCAACTACTACGCCCTACGCTTTGACGGCGCGCTCGCCGTCGCCGAGTATGCCCTCCCGCGCCTGCCCGACCTCTATGCACGCACTGCCGCCTTCGTGCGCCGCGTAATGGCGACCCACGACGCGCCGCTCGCCGAATCTGCCCTCAACAGCCTCGCTGTGCTGCGTAGCCCCACATGCTTTCGACTGGAAGATGGAACCTTCTGCGCGTTTGAGGGCTGCAGCGCCACGACAGGCTGCTGCCACGGCTCTTGCACCCATGTGTGGAACTACGAGCAGGCGACGCTCGCGCTGTTCCCCGATTTGCACCGCTCGATGCTGGAGGCGCACCTGCGCTACGGGCTAATGGACGACGGCGCGCAACGGTTTCGGCTGGATTTGCCGCTCGGCGCAGGGCAGTGGTCGCTCGCCGCCGCCGACGGGCAGATGGGGCTGATTGTGCGCGTTTATCAGCAATACCGGCGCGACGGCGACTTGGAATGGCTGCGCGCCCACTACCCCTACGCCAAACGCATGCTGGAGTTCGCGTGGCAGCCGGGCAGCTGGGACGCCGACCGCGATGGCGTGATGGAGAACGCGCAGCACAACACTTACGATATCGAGTTCTTCGGACCGAATCCGATGACGGGCGTATGGTATCTGGCGGCGTTGCGTGCAGGCGCGGCGATGGCGCAGGCGGTAGGCGACGCCGAGTTCGCCAGCGAGTGCCAACGCCTCTTCCAGCAGGGCAGCGCGTGGCTCGATGCGAACCTGTTCAACGGCGAGTATTACGAACAGCGCATTCAGACGCCCGCCCAGCCGACCCACCCCGCTACCCACGCGCTCAAGCCCATCCCCGACGCGCCGCCCTATCAGATGGGCACAGGATGCCTCATCGACCAACTCACGGGGCAATACAAAGCGAACCGCGCTGGATTGGGCGACCTGCTCCCACGCGAGCACATCGTGCAGAGCCTGCGCGCAATCTACCGCTACAACTTCTTGCCGAACCTGCACGCGCACTACAACAATCTGCGCGTCTACGCCACAGGCGACGAGGCGGGCGTGGTGATTGAATCGTTTCCGCGCGGCGAGCGTCCCGAACTGCCCCCTGTCTACTGGGCAGAGTGCTGGACAGGGCTGGAATACATGTTCGCACGGCTCCTGCTGGACTACGGCTTGCGCGAGGAGGCGTTGCAGGCGGCGCGCGCTGTGCGTGCGCGACACGACGGCGCGAAACGCAACCCGTTCAATGAACCCGAATGCGGCAGCTACTATGCTCGCAGTATGGCGGCGTGGTCGCTGGTGGAGTAGCTACCGCGCAAGGCTCGGGACCGACGCGGCGACGGTCGCCTGCGGCGCGCCGAACAGCTCCACAATCTTGCGCCGACGATACTCGAAAATCTCCTCGATGCGCGGACGCACCAAAAGTTGATTTATTACGCCGTCGATAATCGGCTGCTTGAGCGCGTAGTAGACGAGATCGTGCATATGCACGCCGCCTTCAACAGGCGTGAATGTGTGGCGATGATGCCAGAACCGATACGGCCCGAACCGCTGCTCGTCTACGAAGAAGCGCAACGGCTCCACATGGGTAATCTCCGTGACCCAAGTCATCGGGAGGTTGAACAGGGGGCGCACTGTGTAGGCGATGATTAGCCCCGCCTCCATCTTGTTGGGCACAGGGGTGAGGATGTCGAACCCCATGTAGGGCGGTGTGATGGTCTTCAGGTTCACGGGACTGGAGAAGAAGCCCCACACGACCTCCAGCGACGCAGGGATGACCTGCTCGGTTTCGAAACGAAAGAGTTTCATAGTGTCCTCCGAACGGTTGTTGGTATAAGATTTACGGTGGAGCAGGCGGCGCGCCACACGCCGCTTGCTGGGTTAATAGTTTACCCGCGCCAGCTGAACGAGCGTGCGGCGGGGCGTGCGCTGCTGGAGGGAGCGTGGCGCGTGTGACCGCGCGGCGCGCTCTCGGCGAGCGTGCGCAGGTGACTCTTCAGCCGATCCAAGTCGCGCAGCTCTACAATCGCCAAGTATTGCACGCCTTGATTGAACCGCACGCCGCTCACGCGGTTGCGACGGCAGAGCTTCGATAGCTTCCCAGCAATCACCCAGTCGGCGGTCTGGTCGGTAATCTCGTCGCTCAGCATCGGTCCAATGCGTCGGATCCATGTGTCCACCGGTTGCAAGTAGTGGAAGTCGCCAGCGTCGATTTGGCTCTCCAAATCGTACAGGGCGACCATATCGCGCAGCACGAGCGCGCCGACCTTTGGACCGATGCCCTTGATGCCCGTGATTTTCTCATGGATAGGCTCCACGCGCCCCGACTGCACGATTGCCTGCTGGATGTCCATCCAGATATTGCCAATCTCGTCGTCGGCGTAGAGTTGCGCGGCGTAGCCTGCCAAGCCTTCAATCAGTCCACGGTTGAGCTGCTCGTTGATTTTGCGTTGATGCTCTTGGCACACAGCCACGAAGGCGTTCCAGAGTTGCTCAGGGGCGTTGCCCGACGCCAGGAACGCGCCGAAGTTCGCTTTATCGCCCCGCAGCACTTGCTCTAAGGCTTGGAGCGCGTAGCCCGAGTATTCGGCGCGGTCGTTGCCGCGCTTCGCGAAGGCGTAGTAGCCCAGCATGACGCGGAAAGCATAGTAAGGGTCTGCCAGCGCGTCGCGCACGGCTTGGCTATGGGGCAGTTGGAGGCGCATCGCACGCGCCATCTGCGGGTACAGCACTTCGCGTTGGAACTGCTCCGCTTTCTCACCTGCCAAGCGGTTCAGTATCGCCTCAACCTCCATCGGTGTGAATGTCGCCATGTTTGTGATACCTCCTGTCCGAAATTGGGATAGATGCTGTCAACATGCTGAGCCATCAGGGCTAATCGTGCAACGGCTGCGACCGTCTCGGGATTCGGCGAAGCCCTGCGCTTGAGGCTTCTGTATATATTATACGGAATTTCGAGCAAAAGTTTCACCCGTGCGCGGGGTAGAATCTGCGGTATGCAGCCGTTGGTAGGCGTGATTATGGGGTCGCGCTCCGATTGGGAGACGATGCGCCACGCGGTGGAGACGCTGGAGCAGCTCGGTGTGCCGTATGAGGTGCAGGTGGTCTCGGCGCATCGCACGCCCGATAAGATGTTCGAGTACGCCAGCACAGCCGTCGCGCGTGGGCTGGAGGTGATTATCGCAGGCGCAGGCGGCGCAGCGCACCTGCCCGGCATGACCGCCTCCAAGACCACTCTGCCCGTGCTGGGCGTGCCGATGGAATCACACGCCCTCAAAGGGCTGGATTCGCTTTTGTCTATCGTGCAGATGCCCGCAGGTATCCCGGTCGGGACGCTGGCGATTGGCAAGGCGGGCGCGATGAACGCCGCGCTGCTGGCGACCGCTATCTTGGCGAATAAGTATCCCCAGTTCCGCGAGGCGTTGGAGGCGTATCGGGCGCAGCAGACACAGATGGTGCTGGAGAACCCTGACCCCCGTGAGGCATAGGATGACCATCGGCATTTTAGGCGGGGGACAATTGGGCAGGATGCTCGCGCTCGCAGGCTACCCGTTGGGCATCCGTACCGAGCTCTACGACCCCGCTCCCGACGCTTGCGCAGGGCAAGTTGCGCCTCTCGTCTGCGCGCCATATGACGACCGCGACGCCCTCGCACATTTTGCGGAGGGCAAGGCGTGTCTCACCTACGAATTTGAGAATGTGCCGTTAGCCGCCGCGCAGTTCCTCGCTGCGCGCGCGCCCCTCCACCCGACGCCCCGCGCGCTGGAGATATTTCAAGACCGCTTGCACGAGAAACAGTTTCTGAACTCGGTTGGCGTGCCCACACCCCCCTTCGCGCCGATAGACCCCGCCGCGCCCGACGCCGCGCTGCATATCACAGGATTGCCTTGCGTGGTGAAAACGCGCCGTCTCGGCTACGACGGCAAAGGGCAAGGCGTGGCGCAGACCGCTCAAGAGTTCCACGCGCTTGTGCAGCGGTTCCAGCCCCATCCGCTCATCGCTGAGGCGTTCGTGCCGTTCGAGCGCGAGGTCTCCGCGATTGGCGTGCGCGCCCTCGACGGGGAGATTGCCGTCTACTCCATCGTTGAGAACCATCACGAGGGGGGCATCCTGCGCCTTTCGGTGGTGAACCCCGACGATGCGCTCAACGAACAGGGGCAAGCGCGCGCCTATCTGACGCGCCTGCTGGAGACGCTGGACTATGTGGGCGTGATGACGCTGGAGATGTTTCAGGTGGGCAATCAGCTGCTGGCGAACGAGGTCGCCCCGCGCGTGCATAACAGCGGACACTGGACGATTGAAGGCGCGGAGACAAGCCAGTTCGAGAACCACCTGCGCGCGATACTCGGCTTGCCGCTGGGCAGCGTTGCCCCGCGCGGCTACAGCGCGATGGTGAATCTCATCGGCGTCATCCCGTCCATCGAGCCGATTTTGCGCGCCCCGAACGCGCATCTGCACCTGTACGGCAAGTCGCCGCGTTCGGGCAGAAAGGTGGGGCACATCACTCTCCGCGCAGACACGCGCGAGGCGTTGGAACAGCGATTAATCACCTTGACGGAGCGGCTTGCAGCGCGTTAGCCGAGCAATCGCTCTGACAAGGATGGAAGTTCAGGCGTGCGCGTCGTCGGGGGTCAGTGTGCGACGACGCGCAGCGTCTCGCCGTGTCGCTGCACGGTGTAGGCAGAGCCTTGCAGCAGTTGGCGCAGAGCGTCTTCCAGCGTTGCGTCCTGCACATCCAGCACCACCAGCGGCTCCTCGCCGTTGGGATGCCACTCGATAGGCGTCTGATAGATGCTGGCGAGCTGGCGCAGGGCATCGCCCAGTTTCGCCTGCAAGCGGATGGAGGCGAGTTTCGCTGGGGGATAGCCCGCAGGCACGAGCAGCACGCGCCGCTGACCGTCGACGCTCCACCACAGCGTTAGGGCGCGTTCGTTAGAGGCTTGGAGCAACGCTTGCAGGGGTATCTCGACGGTTTTACCAGGTTGCAGCGTACCCTGCCAGACCAGCGTCGGCTGTTTTTGGGCGTCGGGGGCATAGCGCAGTTCGGCGTTCGCAGCGCGGTTCATGCGCGCTTCCAGCACGGGCAGGCGCACGCCTTGCTCCACCTCGCGGTACTCAATAAAGACGCCTGCTTGTACGGGCGTGGGTGTCTCCACGGGCGGTTTGGACGCGCCGCTGAATCCGAAGGTCGCCTGCACGCCGTCGGGCTGCGCCGCGAAAAAGCCCATCAGGAACAGCCCAGCCGCCGCTGCAGTCGCCGCTGCCCAGCGCCAGAGGATCAGTCGCGGCGACGCCTCGCGCAGGCGCGTGTTCGCCCGCACATGCGTCATAATCCGCGCATGCAGGTCGGCAGGAGGCTGCACCTCAGGCATCGCACTCAACCCCCGCCAAATCGCTTGCGTCAGCTTCAGCTCGCGTCGGCACTCAGCGCACCTGCCCAGATGCGCCTGCAGCCGCTCGCGCAACGCCTCGCTCACAGAGCCTTCTATGTATTCGTTTAGTAACTGCTTAACCTGTTCACAGCGCATCGGTTGCCTCCTGTGGTTGCTCGATGGTTGGACGCGAATCGACTTCAAAAAGTTCCCGATGAGGCTCCAATAGTTGCCTGAGCGCGTTGCGGGCGCGGTTCAGGCGGGACTTAATCGTGCCCAGCGGCAGCCCCAGAATCTGCGCAATCTCCTCGTAGGGACGCTCCTCGATGTGGAACAGCACCACCATCACGCGCTGGTACTCAGGCAGTTGCTGGATGGCTTCCATCAGCACGCGCTTTTGCTCCTCTTGCAGGGCGTGCCCGATGATGTCCACGCTTGTATCCTCGATGGGCAGTTCCATCGGCTCGTCGCCCTCGTCGGTAGGCAGTTCCAGCGGGAGGTGCTGATGGCGCGATTCGCGTTTGCGGAAATCGAAGAACACATTGCTCACCACGCGGTAGAGCCAAGTGGAGAGCTGGGCGTCGCCGCGGAAGCGTCGCAGCGAGTTATACATGCGCAGGAAGGTTTCGGCGGCGACATCGGCGGCGTCGTCGGGGTTGTTCGTCAGGCGGTAGGCGAGTTGGTAGACCTTCTGCTCGTAGCGGCGCACGAGCAGGTCGAACGCGAACTCGTCGCCCTCTTTGAAGCGTTCTATAAGTACCTCGTCGCTGCTGTAGTCGTAGATAGGTGTACCCTCCCGCTCGCCGTGGCTTGGTGTCCAAGCACAGCTGCAACGCCATTCGTGGCGTCGCGCTGTGGAGCCTTTGCACGGACAAAATTGTCCGTGCTACTTGGCTTCGCGTAACGCCTGTTGCTCCTCGTCCGACAGTCCAATCGGCGAGGCGCGTTTCTGGATGGGCTTGGCGTAGACGCGCATCTCCTGTCGGCTGTGGATGCCGCTAATCACGACGCCGTCGCCCTGCTCGTCCAGCACTGCCAGCGCGAAGCTCTGTTGCCCCCCGATGTCGGGGAAGGCGTCGTAGCGCACCAGCCCCACGCGCTGCAGGCACTGGTTCGTTTGACTCTGCAGCTGCGCTAAGTGGTTCCCGTGCGCTTTGAGCGTCTCTTCCATCAGCGACACACGGCGCAAGGTCTCATAGAGCGTGTGTTCCAGCGAGCCGCCCTCCGAGTGGGTCATCAGCTGCTTCCAGCGGCGCATGAACTTACCCCAGCGCCACGCCTGCACAAGGTTCACGAGTGCCAACGCCGCCACTGCGATAATTAAACCCAACACCACCTGCGGCTGTTGCGCCCAGCTAAGCCATTCTTGCCAATCCATAGAGTTGCGGTAATTGTACCTGCTCATCTGAGTTGCTACAGGATTCGAACGCCCTAAGGC
>JBKBKS010000049.1:0-15055 GCA_046294565.1 Fimbriimonadales bacterium | reverse complement strand
GAAGTGCTTCGTGAGTGGCGTTCAGATTCCTGTTTCCCAGACGGGTCGGGGGTAGGGGGCAAGCTGTGCGCTTGCACAGAAGCCCCCTCAGTAGCTCATCACTTTCGTGTTAGGCGCCATCTGCTTCTCAATCGTTTCGCGCGAGCCTTCCACGACGCCTTCAATCCAGTCAGCGGGTGGGTTCATCCCTGCACGGCGGCTGCATGGCGTGCAAACATAGACCTTCGCGCCCTTCGCCATCAACGCTTTGAGCTGCTCTTGCGCCCTGACCAAATCGGTCGGCGGCTGCTTACGCGCCAGCAACACCCCGCGCACATTCATAAACACCACGACATCGTAGCCCAAGTCGCGCGCTTGCGAGGCGTAGTTCAACGCCATCTCGTTGCGCCAAGCGTCGTCGGTTGTTAGGTTCAGAAACAGCGTACCGTCGCGCTGGCGATCCTGCGCGTTCAGCCATACCAAGCTTACCAGCAACGCCAGCGTGAATAGCCCAATCCAACGCACTCTGTATCGCATCGTTATTCCCTCCTATTAGGTTAGAGGCGTTGTGTTGCGTGTAGGTATTATACCTACCGTGTGTGTATTCCGAAGGTATACTCATGGGGCTGTGCGGATTGCACCAGACTGCTGTGAACAGCGATATAGAGGGTTGAAGATGAAACGCGCCGGTTTTACGCTGATAGAGCTGCTCGTGGTCATCGCGATTATCGCAATCTTGGCGGCGATTCTGTTTCCTGTGTTCGCCCAGGCGCGCGAGAAGGCGCGTCAAGCCAACTGCATCAACAACCTGCGTCAAGTCGGTATCGGGATGTTGATGTATATCCAAGACTATGACGAGATGCTGGTACCCTACGCGGTCTCCGACCCGAACGACAATCGCTCGACGGTTCGTTGGTGGCATGGAGCCAGCGTTCGTTCGCAAGGAACTCCGTTCATCTATGATCCCACTCAGGGTCTCATCCAGCCGTACCTGCGCAACTATGAGATACAAGACTGCCCGTCTGCGCGCGATTTGCCAGGAAACACGGCGATGGTGAACGGTCATTTGTGGCCCGACTATGCCACTAACAGCCTAATTTTCGTAGACATCACGCGCGAAGCGGCTATTAGCTACGCGAGTTTGGAGCGTCCGTCCGAGACTCTGTTTCTGTGTGATGCTGTGAATGCCTTCCGAGTGCCCAATCTGAGTAGTTCACCCTTCATCTGGCCGCCATCGTGGGCGAGTGGGGCGGCGCAGTTCCACTTCCCTGAGCGGTTTCACGGACGGCATCATGGGTTCGGCGTAGTGCTGTGGGGCGACGGGCACGCCAAAGCGCGGCGACCGTCCTATCGGGTCGCGGGCGCATCGGCAGACAGCGACTGGCGACGCGGACGCAACATCGGTATGCTCTCGCCGCTTGACAATGTACCTGCCGACCTCACGCGCAACGACCCGCGCGCGCCTCAGTATGACTACTACTTCACCCGCAATAAGGAAGCAGGATGGTAACCTTAAGGCGATGGGGTAGCGCACTCGGGCTGCTTCTGTGGTGGCATCTCTTCGCGCAGGGCGTCCCCTGCACAGAATGCTTCCCCATAGAGCAGCTTGAGCCGCGCTTGCGCCCGCAAGCCGAGCAAATCCTACTGCGCATGCTCGATCGTGAATCGCTCTACACAGTGATTGGCGGTCTCAAACCTATGAGCAGCGGTTTTGCAACCCTCGCTTATGGCGCGGAGCCGCTGGACAAGACTACCTATCAACAGCTGATTGACCTACGCGCCATCTTGAGGCAGTTTCGTTGTGGCGACGACCTCTATGCCGATATGATGGTCTTCCGTCGGGCATCTGACGGTAAAAAAACCGCGCACGCGATTGTCGTGAACATCCCCGCGATGCGTGCTGTAATCCGCCAACACGCCGCCTTCTTCGCGAAACTGGGCGTCACCGAAAACAGCCACCCGATGGAAGTCGTGATGGCAGTGGAACACGCCGACCCCAGCGATCGTCATCGCGGCTATGGCTACCTGTTCGGCTATCCCAAATATGCGGTGGATTTCTTCGTGCAGGCGGCAGAGCATCAGCAGCGTACAGGTGAGTTCGTAGAGCGCGACTTCTTCCATGTGCCCACCTTCGAGCGCGAAACGAACCTCTTCGTGTGGGCGGTACCGAAAGGACATACCCCCAATACTGAGGATCTCACGATTCGCGCACGCGCCGAGCAGATACTACAGGCGTACCGAACACGCCGCGCACAGTTCATCGGTGAGGGAAAAGCGGGCGCGGCAGCGCTGTTGCGCGACTGGCTGCGCGGTAGCGATGGACACTGCCACCTGAAAAATGCAGTCCCAGAGCCGACGCACGCCCCTCTCGATACCGCGCCCCCTGAAACGACACGCGCTACGCCCGACCCGTGCGAAGAGTCCATGTCGGGTATAATACCCCCTCGAGAACGAGGAGGCAACGATGGCACAGGTTTGCGAAATCTGCGGCAAGGGTCCGATGTTCGGCAACAGTATCCAGCACAAGCATTCGGGGCAGTGGCGATACCGCGCCCCGAAGACCAAGCGTCAGTGGTCGCCGAACCTGCAGACGGTGCGCGCGTATGTGAACGGCAGTAAAACCGTGCGTCGCATCAGGGTCTGCACGCGCTGTATCAAGGCGGGCAAGGTGCTGCGCGCATTGGTTTGAACTGGGACGCACTGTTTTAACCTTTGCCGGGGCTTTGTCGGGGCGTACCGCGCCGTGCAGAGCCGCTTCGCCGCCATACCACCCTGCGCGTAGGGGGCCCCGCCGCGCTGTTCTACAAAACACGCGACCTCGAAGAGTTCGCTCGCATCTCCCTCTGGGCGCACCAACACGCCGTGCCCGTGTTCATTATGGGGCACGGCAGCAATATCTTGGTGAGCGACAAGGGGGTGTCCGCGCTGGTCATCTACAACGCATGCCAGCGGATGGACATCGGCGTGGAGACCTACGCGGAGACGGGCGCCGCGTTTCGCGATGTGTTTTTGAAGACGGCGCAGGCAGGTCTGAGCGGCTTGGAGTTCGCCGTGGGCATTCCGGGCACGCTTGGCGGCGCGCTGGTCTCCAACGCAGGCGCGTATCGAAGTAACATTGCAGACCTGCTTATCGAGCTGGACTTGGTAGCCGAGGGCGTGCGCATGCGCGTGTCGCCCGAGTGGATGGAGTTCTCATATCGCGACAGCCGTTTGCGCCGTCCGAACGCGCCGCCGACCAGCCTGCTGGCGGTGCGGATGCGCTTGCAGCCCGACTGCCGACGCGCAATCTTGCAGCGCGCCCGCGAATTCCAGCGCCAGCGCATCCTCAAGCAGCCCCCCGAATCGTCGGCAGGCAGCTTCTTCAAAAATGTGTATGACCGCGCGTTAGCCGAACGCTTACCCAACCTGCCTACGCCGATGCGAGCGGCTGGCGTCGTGCCTGCAGGCTACCTGATTGAAGCGTGCGGGTTGAAAGGCTATGCGGTCGGCGGCGCGTGCGTCTCGCGCAAGCACGCCAATTTCCTTATCAATCGTGGCTGGGCGACCGCGCGCGATTTTGAGCATCTGGCGCAACATATCGAGCGCGTGGTCTACGAAACCTACGGCGTGCGATTAGAACGCGAGGTGTTGCGTGTGGGCGATTGGAACGGCGAGGCGAATATGCCATAATAGGAGCTGGGGATGCTCGCCGCGCGGGGCGAGACCCCACCTGAACAGGAGATGACTATGCGTAGAGTGATTTGGTGTGTCGTGGCGCTATGGATGGCGTTAGTCTTTGTGGGTTGTCAGCGTCGGTCGTACACGGAGGCGGATGTGCAGCGCGCGATTGCCGAGCAGCAGAGCGAGGCGCAGGTGGAGATTGAACGCGGCGTGCGCGCCGCGCCGCCTGTAGTGATGGAGAACCCGCCTGCAAGTCCATCGGGCGGGTCGGGGGGCGCGCCGCCCGACTCAGGCGCGGTGAACCTGCCGCCGCCGAACCGCTACGACGCGCCGCCGCCCGCCAGTCAGAACATGCCCGTGCAATCCACACCGACGCCCAGCGTCGGTGATGTACGCTTGGAACCGCGCACGGGCGAGTACGGCATTCAACCGCCCGGCGCGCCCGAAACCTACACCATCCCACTCAATCAGCCGCCCCAAGGACAGTAGTCTCGCTTGGTATAATTGGCGTCGATGCCCACCTTCCGATACATCGCGCAGACGCCCGAAGGACGCGAGGTGCGCGGCACGGTGCAGGCGTCCACGCGCTTGGAAGCGACCGACGCTGTGCGCCGACAGGGCTACTGGCTGCTGGAGCTCTACGCTGAGCCAGAGCCTGTCACGCCTGTGCGCGCCGCGCATCAAAGCATATGGCAACCGCTGTTCGGCGGCGTCCCGCTCAAAACGCTCGCCCTGTTCTTCCGTCAGTTCGCAGCGATGCTCGGCGCAGGCGTGCCTATCTATCAAGCCTTAGAGACGCTGGGCAACTCCCGCGGCGGCAACGCCAAACTCCGACGCGCCCTCAACGACATCCGCAACGCCCTCCTTGCAGGGCAGCCGCTCGCCGACGCTTTCGACCAACATCCCGCCGTCTTCCCCCCCATCGCACGCGCCATGATACGAGTCGGCGAGACCAGCGGGGCGTTGGAGCAGACCCTGCGTCAAATCGCGACCTACTTGGAGAACGAGCTGGAACTGCGCCGCCTGATTAGCCGAGTCACCTTCTACCCGAAGTTGGTGCTGTTCTTCGCGATACTGATACCGGGCTTGATCCCTGCGCTGATTACGATGGTGGGCGCGCCGGGCGGTGCGCCTGTAGGCGAGACGCTCACACGCATCGGGTGGACTTACGCAAAGATTTTGCTGACAGTGTTCGCGATATGGGCGTCATTTCGGCTGGCGATGCAGGCGCACGGGTTCCGATACGGTTGGGGGCTACTGACGGTCAGCCTGCCGTGGATTGGCTTCACTGTACGCCAGTTGGCGCTGGCGCGGTTCGCTCGTGCGCTTAGCGCGCTCTACGGCGCAGGGCTACCGCTCTCGCAGGCGATGCGCTACGCCGCCGACGCCACTGGCAACGAATACCTGCGCAGCCGTATCCAGCCTGCAGGCGCGAAACTGGAAGCAGGCTACGGCATCGCCAACACCTTCGCCAGCACGGGCGTCTTCCCGCCGATGGTGATGGATATGGTCGCCACAGGCGAGAACACGGGCGAACTCGGCTTCATGATGGACAAGGTCGCCGAATACTACGAGGAGGAAGGCAAACTGCGCTCCCACCAAGCGGGGCACATCCTCGGCGTGGCGGTCTACTTGGGTGTGGCAATCTATGTGGCGATAATCGTGATTCAATACTACACAGGCTACTTCAACGCGATTTTCGGCGCAGCAGGGCAACCGTAGCAATTTCCAGCCACGATGCAGGTATGCGCAACCATTACGAGGTTCTGGGGCTGTCTATGCATGCGACGCAGGAGGCGATTCGGCGTCGGTACCGCGAGCTCGTGCGTCAGTACCACCCTGATGTGAACCCCTCACCGCAGGCTCAGGAGCATTTTCTGCGCATTCAAGAGGCGTACCAGGTGCTGTCCGACCCTGAGCGTCGCAAGCACTACGACGCGCTGCTGCGTCTGCGTCAGGGCGAGCCGCCGAGCGCGCGTTATAGCCAGCCGCGCACGCCGAAGTCGCAGCCGTCGCAGCCGTCGCGCACGCCGCCAAGCAATCCGCCTGCCGACGAACTGCGCCGCCTCATCCTGCAAGCGGAACGGGCGTTCCTGCAGGGGCGCATGCAGGACGCGCTCTACTGGGCGAAACAAGCCACACGGCTCGCCCCGCGCCACCCGAAAGGACACGAAATCATCGGCGATGTCTACCGCACGCAGGGACACTACGACGCCGCGCTAAACGCCTACACCTACGCGATTCAGTTAGACCCACACAATCCCGACTTGCAGCGTAAGTTGGACGCGATGATTGAGCGCACGCAGTCGAAGCCTGTTGCGACGCCCTCGCCTGTGCAGCGTCATCTGCCCGCGTTGAAACTGCCGCCTGAGTGGAAGCTCTACGCGGCGCAGTCGCTGGGATGGGGCGCGGTGCTGTTCCTGCTGAGCCTTGCCTACACTGTGCCTGGAACGCCGCTGTGGATGGGCTGGAGCCTCCATCTGGGGGCGTACTTGGGACTGGCGGGCTTTCTGACAGGGTTCCTGATGGCGGTCAGTCGTTGGGTCGCGCCGATTGCCGACGCTTTCCCGTGGCGTCGTCACGGCGGTCAGATTTCTGCAGGCGGCGCGTTGGTAGGGCTAAGCGCTATCTGCTTCCCGCTGGCGGTGCTGCTCTACACCCTGCTCGCGCTCACGCAGGGCGGCTTGAGCCGTTCGGTGGCGCGGGTGTTCAGTGTCGGGGGCGCACTCACGCTCGGATTCGCGCTCCTGTACCCCTACGATTGGCTCTACACCGCGCTGTTCGGGGGCAACCTACTGTTTCTCGCACTGCTGGGCGGTTGGTACCTCGCGGACAACTTACGCTTGAGCGTCTAAACGCCCTCAGCGCAACGCCACATAGAACACGCGGTCGCTGCGCCGTTCGGGCGGGTGCAGCGTGTAGGCGTCGAACAGATGCACTTCGGGGAAGCCCGCCTCGTGGAGCATCGTGCGCACCTCCTGCTCCGAGTAGGCACGTTGGGTGTGCACCTCCGTGAAATATCGCTCAGTCTCACCCTCGCGCACCCAGAACTCCATCCGCACAGTGCAAAGGCGCGTCGCCTTGTCGTACTGGCTGCGCCAACGGTAGCGCAGCGGCGCACGCTCATCCAACTGCGTCTGGTCGAAAAACTTGCGTACGAAAGCGTACTCCGTGTTCAGATCGAAGATAAACACGCCGTCGGGGTTCAAGTGCCGATAGGCGCGGCGCATCGCCTCTGCGAAACGGGCTGGCTCGGTGAGATTATTGAGGCTATCGAACAGGCTCACGATGAGGTCGAAGGTCTCCCCCAGCTCCAGCTCCGCGGCGTCTTGCACATAGTAGCGCACGCGGGAGCGATTCTCCTGCGCTTTGCGACGCGCCTGCTCGATC
This sequence comes from Fimbriimonadales bacterium, assembly GCA_046294565.1. GTDB lineage: Bacteria > Armatimonadota > Fimbriimonadia > Fimbriimonadales > GBS-DC > GBS-DC. The sequence continues at coordinate 8,026 of JBKBKS010000049.1, read as the reverse complement.
ATCGCCGCCGAGCGGTCGACGCCCACCACCTCGTAGCCGCTCATCGCGAGTAGCTCGCTCAGATTGCCTGTACCGCAGCACAGATCCAGCACTTTCTGCGCAGGGCGGTCGAAGTAGTCCAGCAGCGTCTCCACATAGTGCATCCACCACAAGTAGGGGATGCTCTGCATCAGCAGGTCGTAGTAAGGGGCGACTGCTGTAAAGGGGTCAGACGCGGAAGAGTTCGTCATCTAAGCCTTGATTGACGCGGATGTTGCTGTTGACCGTGCGCCCGCCGAACCGCTGGTCTACATTGTAGACCTCCACCTTGCTGGGAATCCAGATACCGGGCGCGGCTTGGATTGGCTCTTTGTATTCGAAGCGAGCGCGGTAGCGTCCTGTGCGGCTGTACCACACGCGCCGTGCTGAATAGCGTTTCTCGGGGTCGATCCACACGATATGGCGTGCGTCGTCGTCGCCGTAGTTCCACTGCAGTTCGTACACCAGCAGCAGCACGCCGTCCTCGCGCTCCTCACGCAGGAACTTGGCGTCGAACTGGCGGGCGACGGCGGGCGTGAAGAAGCCGAAATCCATCGGCGTTTGGCGTTTGCCAGGCGAGTTGGAGACATCCTCGCGCACGCGCTGGCGCGGCGCAATCACCAACTTCTGTCCCCCGTTCAGAATATAGATAATCCGCTGACCTTGCACCTCCGACTCCAAGCGCAGCTTGAACGGCTCCAAGTATCGCACGGTCATGCGGCGGAATCGGTAGGCGTTGGCGAAGTCTTTATTGATTTTGCGTAGTTCGCCGAGTCGCACGCCTTCCGCGCGCGCCTCCATCTGCAGGTCGCGCAACCTATCCTGCGCCAGCGCCAAGAATTCGCGATTCATAACCCTCTCACCTCGCGCTAAGTATACCCTTTTAGGTAGCGACAGTCAGCGATTGGTGCAACGCCATTCTTGGCGTGGTTGTGTCGGAGTGCGACGCATTTTGGGCTTCGTTGCATGGACTGGTGCAACGCCATTCTTGGCGTCGCACCAGTCCATGCAAACTCAATTTTTGTACCCTTATCAAGGTCAGGCAAAAGGCGTAGTGGCTAAAAGGCGCGCAATTCCGACTATTCCGCTCCTCCTCCCTGAGGGTGTTCGAAAAATCGGGGAAGCCCCACAAAAAGACATAAAACCATCCGACCACCGCTCACCTGCACCAACCCCACCAAGTTCTACAATACCCCCATCCACCATACCCAACACCGCGCACCCCGCAACGAACGCGCCTCCACAGAACTCCCATACGCACGCTTCACACGCCCAAACACCGGCTCTATCCGAGAACGACCCCCCAATACCTCAGGATGCGCCACCCCACGCGCCCGCGCACGCAACCGCGACGACGCACGCACCCGCTGCCACACCGCATCCGACACCCGCGCCACAGGCAACCACCCTGCCTGCTCCAACGTGCTCAATCACCACGCCCGATACCCATACAACGCATCCCCTACCAGCAAAGTGTCCGCAGGCACACCCCCGCGTCCACGCGCCTGCACCCACGCCTCCAGCAACTTGCCCTCATCCGCGTACGCTCGCCCCAATGCCATCCCCACCAGCCCCCCCCTGCCAGTACCCCACCGCCACCGCTTTCCCATGCGACCGCAACCGCCGTCGCTCTGCCCCCCGACGAAACCGCGCGTAAAACGGCGTCGCATACCCTACGCCTGTGCCGTCCACCAGCGCGTAGGGGGTCTCGGTGGTCGGCACCTCCAGCGTCATCCCCTGCCGAGCCAGCCAAGCCAAGAGTGGATGCCAGCGTGCTTCGGGCATGGTGTGAATGCGCTAGAGCAGTGTCCTCAAAGCAGGCAAGGCGTGGGTGGGGAACACTTTGGGCAGGCGGGCGTAGCGGAGTTGGCGCCACGAGGCACCGTCGCGGACTTGGAGGAGGGCGAGGGTGAGGATGAACGCTTCGGGGTAGATGGGGGGGCGTCCGCGTGATTTGGGTGTGGGATGGAGTTGGCAGAAGCGTTCCATCCAGCGCAGGATGGTAAGAGCAGGCAGAGTGGTGAGCGTAGCTTGTGGAATGGGACAGCGTTTCTTGCGATGTCGTCTCATAGGTTATAGGATACCCGATACCCCCCGATTTTTCGAACACCCTCCCCCCCCCTTGACTCCCCGAACGCCCTCTGAGGGATTTGCCGCCTTTGCAAGAGCATGAGATATACTTAATTAAGAGGTGTTAACCATGCGAGTGTGGCGGCTTTTCGGAGAACGGTGGTGGTTCATCGGCGTCGTTTTTTGGGTGTTGGCGCTCTTCGTTGCGCCGTTGGTGGTTCAGGAGCTGCGTCCACTGCGCTCGGAGAGCCTCTTCCAAGAGGCGCGTTCGGAGGTCTTTCGCCAAGAGAACCTAAGTTTCTTGGTGCGCAGCGCGAGCTACTATCTCGCCGCGTTGGCGCGGGCAGGCGAGTTCCAGCAGGGGCTTGCTCTCATTCAAAGCGCACCCAGCGATTTGAAACCCTTCCTGCTCCACGAATGGATTCAGGGCTTGCTGGATGCAGGACACATCGAGGAAGCCGCGCGCGCCGCTCAGCAACTCGCGCCGCTGCCTCAATACTCCCCCCATGACTCCGTCGTACAGCAAGTGGATTCGCTACTTGGGCGATTGATAGAGAGGCTCTGGCAAGCGCAACGCTGCGAGGACGCCCTGCGTACAGCCGAGTTGTACAAACGCTACACGAACGAGAGCCAGTATCGCCATCTCCTAAGTTACTATGCGCAGCGCGCAGCCGAAGAAGGGCGTCTTGACCTCGCAGTGCAGGCGGCGCAGCAGTTAGGCGAATACTACACCGTCGCCGAGTTGTATATGCTTCGGGCGTGGCTCCAGCAGGGGCGTATCCAAGAAGCGCGCCGCTGGCTACAACGCATGCCCGCTCCTTCGTGTGAAGGGTTTTCGCTACGCCGACCGCTGTATCCCGCCCACCGGCAGACGCTTGACACAGTGCGTCAGTATGTGCGGCAGGGACGACGCGCCGACGCAATCCGCACTGCCGAGACCGCCCTGCGACGCTATCTGAACAGCCACAATCAGAAAACCATCGATATGGCGCAGCTGACCCTGCTCTCGATGCCGCTCAGCGTGTTGCTATCGCCCGACATGATGGAGCGCATCATCGCGCGACTGCCCACTCAACGCTACCACTGCGCCGAGAGCCACCTTCAGGTAGGCTGTCTGTACGGTCTGGGCGTCGCAGGACGCTGGCAAGAGCTGCTCCGCAAGAAGGAACGCTCCAACTTGCTCGACTTCGCGCCCGAACTGCGCTGGCTGCTCCTTGCAGAGGCGATTGAACAGAATCAGCAAGCATTCGCGCGGCGCATCGGCAAGCGCATCACGGAGCCGATAGGTGAACTTGATGATGTGTTCTCCGTCGTGCAAGTACTGTTAGAGTCGGGGCGCACGGAGACCGCACGCAAGCTCGTGGACTTTATTGAGACGCCCACCTTCCACGAAAGTTTCGAGCAACAGCTCAGGAATCTGCGCGCTCAGTCTGTTGAGCCTGCGACAGTGGACGCCATCCAGCAGATGTACAAGGTTAGCCCATTTCAGACTTACCAGTACCTACCATTTGTGGCGCACGACCCATCCACAGTGTTAGGCGCTGTTCTTTCGGGCGAGTATCGGACTTATCCAGCGGCGATCCAAATCGCTCAGCAGCGACCTGCGTACTGGAAGGGGATCGAGCTAGAGTACTACATACCGCGTAATGCGTGGCGTCAGGGCTTTTACGATTCGCGTCTTGCAGAAAGGCTCTTGCGTGCGCCTTGTGAGGATTGGAGCGATCGGCGTCGAGTGGTTTATGTGGCGGCGAGCGCGGCGAGGGAGTGTCGTTTTGATGAGGCGGAGCGTCTGCTTCAGCATGCAGGGCGGGTAGAGCGTGACCTTATCGAGGTGTATCGTGCGGGCTACGCCGTTGGCTTAGCGCGTCAGGGCAGGCATCGCGAGGCAGTGCGGATGGCGCGTCGCTTGCGCATCAGCGAGTATCGTGTCTACGCGCTGTCGCACATCGCCGCCGAGATGAAGCGTCAGGGTCTGTAGAGCGGCTACTCCCAGCGGTGGTAGGCGGGGTGTCCGGGCTTGACCGCGACGAACACGCCGCGGCAGGTCGCGCATACCTCGCCTTTGGCAATCAGCTCGCCCTCTACGGTGACTTTACTCCCCTGCGTCTCTACAGGGCGGGCGCGCAGCTGCAGGGGCGCGTCCACAGGCGTCGGGCGTAGCATTTTAATCGTATACTCGGCGGTGACGGTGGCGGGGATGTGGTTTAGCCCCTGCGTGGTCATCAAGTGGTATGCCGCCGTCCAGTTGCAGTGGCAGTCCAGCAGCGTGCCGATGACGCCGCCGTTCAACGCGCCCGAAAACGCCTGATGGTGCGGCTGGGGCTGCCACTCGGCAATCAGTTCGCCGCTCTCGGTAGCGAAGCTGCGGATGTGCAGACCGTGCGGATTGGCAGGTCCGCAGCCGTAGCAGATGCTGTTGGGCGCATAAGTTTCCTGCAGGCTCTTTGGTGCGTTCACGGTTGCTCGTTTCGTTTGCGCCAGCGATTCTCCTGCTTAGCCGACACGGCAACGCTCAAACGCATCTTTCAGCGCGGCAATCGGGTCGCCTTTGGGCACGAACTCCTGCCCAATCCAGCCTGTGTAGCCCGTCTGCTTGATTGCCTTCATAATCGCGGGGTAGTAGAGCTCCTGTGTGTCGTCGATTTCGTTCCGACCGGGGTTGCCTGCCGTGTGGTAGTGCGCGATTTTGTCGTGGTGGGCGCGGATGGTGCGTATCACATCGCCTTCCATAATCTGCGCGTGGTAGATATCGTAGAGTATCTTCACGCGCGGCGAGTTGACCAGCTCAATCACGCGCACGCCCCAGCTCATCTTATCGAACTGGTAGTCGCGATGGTCTACCTTGCTGTTGAGCAGCTCTATCGCTAAGGTGACGCCTTTCTGTTCGGCGTAGGGCGCGATGCGTTTGAGGCAGGCGGCGGTGTTCTCGATGCCTTCGTCGTCGGGGCGTCCGCGCCGATTGCCCGAAAAGCAGATGAGGATGGGGATTTCGTACTGCACGGCTTTGTCGATGGTCGCCTTCAGCTCGTCTTCGATGCGGCTGTGGTTGCGCGGGTCGTTCATGCCGTTCTCGATGGTTCCGTGTCCGCCGTGGGTGACGATGGTCATGCCCGCCTCTTTGACCAGATCCCACATCGGTTCGGGCACGAGTTCGAAGCCTTCGTAGCCGATGCGTTCGGCTTCGGCGATGAGTCGTTTCGGCTCCACGCGCCCCTGATAGCACCACCAGCTGATGTCGTGTTTCATCTTCGCGCCTCGCATGGCGGGATTGTACCTAATCTTCCAGGAACTGCACGGCGGCGGGAGGCGTAATGCCGTGTTGTGCGCCGCGCGTAAGGAACTCGGTAATCGCGCGTTTGCCGCGTTCGCCCATGTCGAGCGTTAGCTCGTTCACATACATCCCCACGAATCGGTCGGCGGTTTCGGGGTCGATGCCGCGCCCGAACTGCATGGCGTAGCGCATGGCGGCGTCGCGGTTGTGCAGTCCCTGTCGGATGCTTTCGCGGAAGGCGCGGGCGATTTCGCGCTGGATGTCGCGTGGGAGGTCGCTCCGCACGGCGTTGACGCCCAGCGGCAGGGGTAGCCCGCCTGTCTGCTCGCCCCACCACACGCCCAAATCCAGAAGCAGGTGCAGCCCTGCCTGCTGGTGGGTGAGCTGACCCTCGTGGATGAGCAGCCCGACGGGAACCTCGCCGCGCTGCACGGCGGGCATAATCGCATCGAAGGGCATCTCGAGGGTCGGGGCGTCGGGCAAGAACAGGCGCAACGCCAAATACGCGCTGGTGAGGTAGCCCGGCACAGCAATCGTGTGGCGCGGCAGCGCATCGAGGGGGATTGGCTCGCGAGCGACCAGCATCGGACCGTAGCCGTCGCCGAAGCTGCCCCCCTGATTCAGCACCACATACCGATCCGCCACATACGCGAGGTTATGCACCGACATCGCCGTGAACTCCAGCTTGCCCTCACGCGACCACTCGTTCAGCGTCTGGATGTCGCGCAGCACATGCTCGAACTGCAAGGGCGTTTCGACCAAGCCTTCTGCTAACGCCCAGAACATAAAGGCGTCGTCGGCGTCGGGGCTGTGTCCGAGTCGGATGGTCATCGTGCGCCCTCCTGCGCAACCGCTTTCTGTTTCGCGTTCTCGAAGCCCTGCGCGATTGCGTTGGCGATTTCCTCGTCGTAGATGGGGAAAATCTGCACATCGGAGCTCTGGAGCCTCGAGAATCGGCTCATCAGCCACCAGCTGCTGCCGACCTCGGCGCTGATGACGGGCGCCGCCCACGGCTGCTCGCCGACCATCAGTAGCAGGCGTTCGTCGCGCGGTTTCTCGCCCAGCGCGCGGAACTGGGCAACCTGCTCGCGGGCATAGTTCCACAAACGCGCACGCCCCTCCCGACTGAGCTGGAGATGCACCACAAAGTAGCGTCCCTGCGCACGGAGCGTCTCGGCGGCGCGCTCCTCCACCCATACCTGCTCGATGTGTTGCTCGGTCAGCACGACAGGCAGCGTGCGAACCACTTCCTCTATCGGCACGCGCTTGAAGTTCTGCTGGTCCTCCGCGCCGAATTCGGGGCGTTCGAAGCCCGCCTCGCGCAGCACCTCCACCACTTTGGGCACTTCATGAGTGATGATAATCTTCCAGCGTCGCTCTTCCATCGCGCGGGCAGGAAAGCCAAACACGGTGAACTGCGACGGCGCAAGTTTGCTTACCTGTATTCGGCTGGTCTGGTAGTAGCCCACGCCAATACTGCCAATATATAGGGCGAGCAACACCCCCAGCACGATGAGCGCGATTCGTGTCGTAGACAGCTGACCCGTGCGCATAGCAGTGCAAAGTATACCCTGCGCTGTGGAATAACTCCCTATGCGATGAAACCGATGGTTAAGATTCTGGCGGTAGGTCTACTGGCGGCAGGCGTAGGTGTGATGGCAGGGCGGATGCTCGCGCCCAAGCCCGACCCAATCCCGACAGACCCGCAAGGCAAACTGCAATACGGCAACAAGCTGTTCGCCAACGGCAAACTCGCGCTGCCGCCTGTGGACGAGATGACCCGCTATCAACTGCAGACCGAGGGGCAGAAGCCGTTCGCCGTGGTCGTCTCATGCGCCGACTCGCGTGTGCCGCCCGAACTCATCTTCAATCAGGGGCTGGGCGACCTATTTGTGGTGCGCACAACAGGGCATGTGGTCAGCGTGGAGAGCCTCGCCTCCATCGAGTACGCGGTGGGGCATCTGAAGACCCCGCTGATTGTAGTGCTGGGGCACTCGCACTGCGCTGCCGTGCAGGCGACGCTCTCCGATAAGCCCTTGGCAGGACACCTGCCTCAGATAACCGCGCATATCGAGCCTGTGGTGCGACGCTTGCGCGAAACGCATCCCCACCTCAAAGGCGACGCTCTCTTAGAGCGCGTCATCCGCGAACATGTCATCCACACGATTCAGGTCATCCGCGAGCGCAGTGCGATTGTGCGCGAGCTGCACGACGAGGGCAAAGTGCAGTTCGCTGGGGGCGTGTACGACCTGCGCACGGGCGTCGTCGAGTGGCTCAAGCTGCCTGAGGAACTCGGCGGCGAAGCGTCCACGCCTACTCACACAGGACAGGAAACTCACTGAACGCCGATCGAGGAAACATAACAGGTGGTAGCGGCGGGCGGACTCGAACCGCCGACCTACCGGGTATGAACCGGTTGCTCTGACCAACTGAGCTACGCCGCCCCGCAAGGATTGGTGCGGACGGGGAGACTCGAACTCCCACACGCTTTCGCGCACTAGAACCTGAATCTAGCGTGTCTACCAATTCCACCACGTCCGCACGGGGTATTAATATACCCCAAACACGGGGGAGGCTGTCAAGGGGGTCAGAGGGTGTTCGGAAAATGCCTCTATTCGGTAGAGATTCCTCGCCTGCGGCTCGGAATGACAGGGATTTCGCTCCGAG
>JBKBKS010000048.1:0-15641 GCA_046294565.1 Fimbriimonadales bacterium | reverse complement strand
TGTGGTGGGTTGTGGGGCGCGAGTCTCGCTACAGGTAGTAGGCGTTGTCTCGAAGTGTCGTCGAACGAACGGTTAGTCAAGGTTTTCGGGGCGCGGCGGGGCGCGATGACGCCGATGCAGGCGCGAATCGCCGCGCAGCGGTCGGGGTGTATCGGGCGTCGTGGTTGGCGGCTTGGGGAGTTCGTGGCTCTTGCGTCGCTTGGAAGCGAGGCTGCACTCAAAGATGCGCCCTTGTTAGGAGCTACAAGGGGGCTGGAAGGCGAATCGCATTCAAATAGGCTATAATACCGATATGCGAACCTTGACGCTACAGTGGGCACTGTTGAGTTTGGCGGTATGGGCTGTGCAAGGCTTGTGGGCGCAGTCGTGGTTCGAGATGCGGTTCCACGACTCGGTTTCGGGGCGCGCGCTGAGCGCGGCGGTCGCGTTGACCCATCAGCACACGGGTCAGACCTATGCGTTCCGTGCGTTGAGCGATGGACGCCTCACGGCGCAACTGCCCGAAGGCGACTATGTATTCTACGCTGCAGCAGACGGCTACCAACCCGTCGCACTGACGCTCCGAATCAATGCCGATACACCCCCGCATCGGTTCTACTTAGACCCGCTCGCGCCGCCGCAGGAGACCGACTGGCGGTTCCTGTGGGCGCAGCGCAAGCCGAACCAGATGATAGTGGTCGGCTTCGTGATGGACGAACAGACAGGTCAGCCGTTGGAGAAGGTGCGTGTGCGCCCTGTGGATCACGCAGGCGAAGCGTATACCGACTCGCGCGGGCTGTTCTACCTGCAGTTCCCCATCCACGACCTGCAAGGCAAACCGCAACCCTATGCGACGCTTCAACTGGAGCTGCCCGGCTACCGCACGCTGTTGCTGGAGCAGGTACAGCTTTGGAGCGCGGGCGACTGGATCTATCGGCTGACGATGCAGGCAGGCGCAGGCGTGGAAAGCCGCGATATGCGCTCGCCGCGCCATCGCGCGGACGCACCCACCCAACCCTGCGAGGCTTGCGAGAAACCCGCGGAAACCGCTGAAACCCCATCGGGGATCTTCCCCGCTGCGCCCGCGCCGATTGTGCTGCCCAAATATATCAAGGTGGGGCGCAACTGCACCTCGCGCACCAACTGCCCCGGCGGCGTGGAGGTCTACACCATCGATACCTACTGCAAAGGCGTGATTACAAGCGAATGGTACGCCTGCTGGGGCAATGTGCGCTTCGGCAGCGAGAACCCGCCTGCAGGCATGGAGTCGCTCAAGGCGGGCGCGGTCGCCGTACGCAGCTACGGCGTGTCGTTCGTCTATACGCCCATCAACAGCAGCTACGACATCTGCGACTCCACCTCGTGCCAAGTGTTCACGGGCAACCAGACCAGCAACGGCAACGCGGCGGTGGACGCCACCACGCGCTTTGTGTTGCTCAACAGCGCGGGCAACATCGCACGCTCGGAATATTCCGCCGAGAACAACAACTCAGGCTGCGGCAACGGCTACTCAGGGACGGGCGGCAGCTGGCCCTGCATCGCCGACCCTGTCTGCACAGGGTTCGCCAGTTTCGGGCATGGGCGCGGGTTGTGTCAGTGGGGTTCCGCGCGCTGGGCGACAGGGAGGCGGCTCTCCAGTAGTCAGGCGTGCACCAGCAGCGCGCCCCTGCACGGCTACGGAACCAAGAACTGGCAACAGATTCTGAGCCACTACTACACCCCCGGCGGCTATCGGCTCGTGCAGGGCAGCGTCGCTGCCATTCAGAACCTCACGGTCAGCCCCAACCCCACGCGCACAGGCGTGCAAGCCACACTGGGCTACACCATTCAGTCCACCCACGACTTCCAAGTGATGCTGGGCGCGTCGATACGGCTCGGCGGCGGCCACTGGATTTCCGACCCCCCGCGCGACCTCAAGGTGAGCCTTGTGGAAGGCGCGAACAACCGCTCGCGCTTCTTCCTCGTGCCCAGCGACGCCACCGCAGGCGCCTACGATGTGCTGACCGCGCTCTGGTTCGACCGCAACAGCAGCAACACCATCAACACGGGCGACTTTCTGGTGGACGACCGCCTGTTCGTGGGGGCGATGCAGGTGCGCCGCGCGACCACGATAACCGTTCCTGCTGTCAGCGGCAGACGCGGGCAGACCGTCGCGCTCCAAGCCACACTGAGCCAATCGCTGGATAACGCGCCGCTCAGCGGGCGCACGCTCACCTTCAAGGTCAACAACGCCGCTGTCGGCTCCGCAACCACCAACAGCGCAGGCACAGCGACACTGAACTACACCATCCCGCTCGCCACGCCGTTGGGCAATCAGACGCTGCGCGTGGAGTTCGACGGCGATAGTACCTACGCGGCGTCGTTCAGCACGAACACACTCAGCGTGCAGCCCGTGCGTGTGCAGGGTCAGGTCGCGTTGCAGGGCGTCTCGAACCCGCAAGGGACGCCTGTGCGCTTCGTCGTGCAGGCAGGCGCACAGCAAGAGACGGTGAACGCCACGCTCGGGGTCAACGGCAGCTTCGCCTTCGACACGCAGCTCGTCGGGGCGGCGACCGTGCGCATCGCCACCCCGAACGGCGTGTGGCTCTGCGCCCAAACCAGCGCCACGCTCGCCCACATCACCACTCTGGACTTCTCGCTGAGCGCGGGCGACCTGAACCAAGACGGCGTGATCGACGACGCGGACCTCTTGAGCGTGCTGTTTGCGTTCGGCTCGAACAACTCGCCAGCCGATGTGAACCGCGACGGCACTGTGGACGACGCCGACCTGCTCACCGTGCTGTTCAACTTCGGGCGGAGCTGCTAAGCCCCCCCACAATTTGCCAGTAAAGTTTTTGACTGCCCCTGCCCAAAATACTTTCGGCTCGAAACCTTTGGAGGGGGCGAACGATGGAACAGAACTTTGACTGGCGTAAGTTAGTGGGGCTGGATGCTACGCAGGACGACGAGTCGACTCCGTCCGCGCCTGCGATGGATGTCACGCTCTCCATCGCAGGCGAAACGCTGCCGATTGAGGATGTCAGCATCGAGGAGTTGCTGCAGCAGTGTGTGGAGCGCGGCGGGTCGGACTTGCACCTCACCGTGGGACTGCCGCCGACCATCCGCCTGAGCGGGCACTTGACGCCGTTGCCCTACCAACCGCTCACCCCGCACGACACGCGACGCCTCATCTACGAAGCGCTCAACGACCAGCAACTCGAACAGTTCGAACGCCACCACGAGCTGGATTTCGCCTACACCGTGAAAGAGGTGGCGCGGTTCCGCTTCAATGTGTATATGCAGAAGGGCGCGGTGGCGGCGGCGATGCGCGTGATTCCGTCGCGCATCCCCTCCATCGAATCGCTGCGCCTACCCAGCGTCATCTACGAGGTGGTCAAAAAACACAGCGGGCTGGTGCTGGTCACGGGTCCCACAGGGTCGGGTAAGTCCACCTCGCTGGCGTGCATGATCGACCTCATCAACCAGACGCGCCCGTGCCACATCATGACGATTGAGGACCCGATTGAGTATGTGCATCAGCACAAGCGGGCGATGGTGAACCAGCGCGAGGTGCACGCCGACACCGAGAGCTTTCACAACGCGCTCCGCGCCGTGCTGCGTGAAGACCCCGATGTCATCCTGATTGGCGAGATGCGCGACCTGGAGACGATTCAAGCCGCGCTCACCCTTGCCGAGACGGGGCACTTGGTGTTCGCCACGCTCCACACGCGCAACGCGCCGCAGACCATCGACCGTATCATCGATGTGTTTCCGCCCCACCAGCAGGAGCAGATTCGCGTGCTGCTCGCCAACACCATCGAAGCCGTGTTCGCACAGCAACTGATTCCGATGGTGGGCGGCGGGCGCGTGGCGGCGATTGAAGTCATGCTCGCCAACGCCGCCATCCGCAACCTCATCCGCGAGGGCAAAACCCACCAGATTTACTCGATTATGGAAACACAGTCGGGGCACGGGATGATCACGATGGATCGCGCGTTAGCCGACCTGCACTGCAACGGCTCCATCACCTACGAGGAAGCCGTGAACCGCGCGATGGACCGCGAGAACTTCCAACAGCTGCTCAAAACCGCGTAAGGAGGTCATACGATGCCGTTGTTTGGATACGAAGCCGTCGATAATAAGGGGCGCACGCTCAAAGGCGCCATCGAGGCCGACAACGAGCCGCTCGTGCTGGCGAAACTGCACGAGCAGGGGCTCCATGTCGTGCGCGTGGAGCCACAACGCGCACGCGCCAAGCTCTTCAGCGGGCTGGGCAAGTCCAAAAAGCCCAAACTGCAAGCCCTGGTGCTCTTCACACGCCAGTTCGCCACGATGATCGACGCGGGCATCCCCATCCTGCGCTGTCTGGACATCCTCCACACACAGACCAAAGACGCCGCGCTCAAGAACGCGCTCGACGCCACGCGCAAAGATGTCAAGTCGGGCTTGGCGCTCAACGAAGCGATGGAGAAACACCCACTCGTGTTCTCCGACCTGTTCGTGAACATGATTCGCGCGGCGGAGGTGGCAGGCATCTTAGACCAGATTCTGGATCGGCTCGCGACCTTCTTGGAGAAAGACCTGGAAGTGCGCCAGAAGATTAAGTCGGCGATGATGTACCCCGTGATGGTGCTGGTGTTCTCGTTTCTGGTGCTGGTCGCGATTTTCATGTTCGTGCTGCCGAAGTTCAAAGAGATATTCGCCAGCATGAATGTGGAGATGCCCACGATGACGAAGGTGCTGTTCAGCGCGAGCGATTTCGCGATTGCTTACTGGTGGGCGATTGCAGGCGCGCTGGCGGGGGTGGCGTTCGCCGTCAAAGCCTATATCCGCAAACCCACAGGGCGGTATCAGTACGACTGGCTGAAGCTGCGGTTCCCCATCTTCGGCGAGCTGGTGCTGAAACTGGCGGTGGCGCGGTTCGCACGCACACTGGGCGTGCTCATCTCCAGCGGCGTGCCCCTAATGCGCACGCTCGAAATCGTGGGGCAGACTTCGGGCAATCAAGTGTTGGCGCAAGCCATCGAAGGCACGCGCCAAAGCATTCGCGAGGGACAACCGCTGAGCGCGCCCTTCGCCGCCACAGGGCTGTTCCCCTCGATGGTCATCCACATGATGGACATCGGCGAGGAATCGGGGCGACTCTCGGAGATGATGGTCAAAATCGCCGACTTCTACGAGCAGGAAGTGGATGCGACCATCAAAGGGCTGACCTCGATGATTGAGCCGCTACTGATTGTGTTCCTCGGCGGAGTGGTGGGATTCATCGCCATCTCAATCATGATGCCGATGTTCAAGCTGATTAATGCGATTCAATAAATCGTGGCTTGGACTTCAGTCCAAGCAAACCAGCACGGACAGGAGTGTCCGTGCCACATGAGGCTCAGGAGGAGCGCTATGTTGAAACGCGATACGGAGGAACTGGTCTTGGAATATTGCGAGACGCGCGATTTGGAGTTGCGTGACGCCATCACCATCCAGCTCGCGGGGCTGGTGGAAAGCATCGCGCGCAAGTTCATCGGGTCGGGCGAGCCGATTGAAGACCTCATACAGGAAGGCTACCTCGGACTGCTGAACGCGCTTGACCTGTTCAAGCCTGACAAGGGCGTGAAGTTCACAACCTACGCCACGCATTTGATTGTCGGTCAAATCAAGCACTACCTGCGCGACAAGGGCAAGATTATCAAGGAGCCTGCGTGGCTGCAGGAGCTCAACAGCAAAATCAACCGCGTCTCCAACGAGCTCACTGCACGCTACGGACGCCCTCCGACCACTCAAGAGATTGCGGAGTTTCTCGGCATGACCACCAAAGCGATTGAGGATGTGCTGATGACGCGCGAGGTGTTCAAGGTAAGCTCGCTGGACGCTATCTACGAAGATGAAGAGGACGAGTGGAACGGCTACGACTTGGAGAAACTCAACTGCGAGCCGTGCCAGACCTTCAACCTACCGATTGAAGAGCGTGTGGTGGTGGAAACGGCGATGCAACAGCTCAAGCAGATTGAGCAGCAGGTGCTGCACCTGTTCTTCAACGAGGGCTACAATCAGACCGAGATAGCACACCAGTTGAAAATCTCGTGCAACTATGTATCGCATATTTTGCGCAACGCCACCCAGAAGCTGCGTCGGATGGTGAACGAGGCGGAATGGCTCGACGAGCAACGGTTTCGGGCGCGTGCGCTGGAGCGGGGCGACTTCGAGGCACGGATACTGGACGCGCAGACAGGGCTGTTCTCAGCGGACTATCTGAGCGTGCGTCTGTGCGAGGAGATTCAACGCGCCGCGCGTTATAATCAGAGCGTCGGCTTCGCGATTTTTGAGTTCGTGGCGGAGAAGAGCGCCATCGACTCGCTGGGCGAGTTTGCGTTGGGCGAGTTGTTGCTGCAGGCGTCGGCAGTGGTGCGCGACGCCGTGCGCAAAGCGGACATTGTGGGACGCTACGGGCGCGCCTCAGTGGGTTTACTGATGCCGTACGCCGGCGAACACGCGCCCGCTATCGCCGCGCGCGTCTCGGAACTGCTCACCGAATGGCTGCAGACCGCCTTTAGCCCCAACATGCGTCAGCAGTTCGAAGTCCACACAGGCTGGGCATACTACCCAGGCGATTGCGAGGACGCCGAGCAGATGCGCCGCGCCGCCGAGCAACGCCTCTGCGAGCAACGCGCCCGCCAACGGCTCGATGAGAACGCCGCATAGAACCTGTTCAGGTACAATCTTGCTCGATGCGCATACCCATCGAGTGGCTCAAGGACTTTGTACAGGTGGAGCTCACGCCCGAGCAGCTCGCGGAGCGGCTCACGATGGCGGGGCTGGAAGTAGAGGCGGTGTTGGAGACCCCGCAGGGCGCGGTGCTATCGATGTACCTGACGCCCAATCGGGGCGACTGTTTGAGCGTGTTCGGCGTGGCGCGCGAGGTGTACGCGCTGCTGGGCGAGGCGGCGCGCCCCACCGCGCTGTTCCATCGGCTGAACGCGCTGACGCTGAACCCGCCGCCTGCCGAGCCGTCCGACGCCGCGCACTACGCCCGTGTGGAGGTTCGCGACCCAGAGTTGTGCCCGCGCTACGCCGCGCGCGTCATCCGCGACATCACGCCCGCCCCCTCGCCCGCAACCGTGCAGAACCGACTGCTCGCCGCAGGCATGCGCCCCATCAACAATATCGTGGACGCCACCAACTATGTAATGCTGGAGCTGGGGCAACCGCTACACGCCTTCGACCTACATACCCTCAAAGACCACACGATTGTGGTGCGCCGCGCCGCGCCGCACGAGCGGATTACCACGCTCGACGGGCAGACGCACACGCTTGAGCCCAGCATGCTGATGATTTGCGACGCGGAGCGACCCGTGGCGGTGGCGGGCATCATGGGCGGCGCGGAGACCGAAGTCACCGACGATACGCGCCATATCCTGATGGAGTCGGCGCACTTCCACCCGATGTCCATCCGCGCGACCGCGCGCCAGCTGGGACTGCGCACGGAGTCGTCTTATCGGTTTGAGCGTTATGTGGATCCGAACTTGGTGATTGTGGCGCAGCATCGTGTGTGCGAACTGTTGGAGCAGTGGACGGGCGTGGCGGCGGTGGCGGGCATGATCGATGTCTATCCACGCCGTGTGGAGCCGCGCGTGTTGACCGTGCGGCTGGCGCGCGCCCAGCGATTGCTGGGCTTCGAAATCGATCGCGAGGAGGCGCACGCCGCGCTGACACGGCTGAACCTGCGCCCAGCGCCGATTGAGGGCGGCTTTCGCGTGCAGATACCGCTGTATCGAGCCGACCTGCAGCGCGAAGAGGATTTGGTGGAAGAGTTGGGACGCATTTTGGGCTACGACCGTATCCCTGCGATACCGCCGCAGGGGTTCACCACGCAGGGCAAAGACAGTCCCGACGGCGCGTTCGCCGAGCGCGTGCGCACGGTGCTGCTGAGCGCAGGGCTGCAGGAGATTGTCGGGCATACCCTGGAAGCCCCATCGCCCCTGCAAAGCGGCGGCGAGGGCGTCGGCGAGTGGATGTATCAGCCTATACCCTTACAAAACCCCATGAGCGACGAGCTGAGCGTGCTCCGCCACTCGCTGATGAGCAGTCTCATCCGCGCCGCCGACCACAACCGCCGACGCAATCGGCGCGACCTGCACCTGTTCGAGATTGGGCGCGTCTTCGCCCAAGACGAGCAGGGGCGGTTCCACGAGTGGACGCGCTTGGGCATCCTGATGACAGGCGCGCTGCACGCCCCGCACTGGTCGGGCAAGCCCCCCCAAGCCGACTTCTACGCGCTCAAGGGCATAGTGGAGCATCTGCTGAGCGAGTTGGGCATTCAGGCGCGTTTTATCGATGCTCAGGGGCGCGACCATCGGCTCCACCCGACGCGCTCGGCGTATGTGCATGACGCGCACGAGCAGCGGCTGGGCGTCCTCGGCGAGCTGCATCCCGAGCTGCAACAGCGCTACGAGTTCCGACAGCGCGTCTACTTGGCATTGTTGGGGCTAACGACGCTACTGCACGCCGCCGCACACAGCGTGCAGTACCGACCGCTGCCCGCCTTCCCGCCCGTGCTGCGCGATATTGCGATCGTGGTCGCGCAATCCACGCCGTTCGCCGCGCTGGAAGCCACCATACGGGAAGCAGGCGGCGCGATGTTGGAATCGGTGCGTCTGTTCGACCGCTACACGGGCGCGCCCGTGCCCGAAGGCGCCCACAGCCTCGCCTTCGCGCTGGTGTTCCGCGACCAAAACCGTACCCTCACCGATGAGGAGGTTAACGCGCGGGTCGAAGCTATCTTTGAAGCGGTGGAGCGAAATCACCCAGCGACTCGCAGAGGTTGAGACACGGAGATGGAAGCCCTCATCGCGCTCTCGACGCTGACCGCCCTCGAAATTGTGTTGGGGATAGACAACATCGTCTTCATCTCTATCCTGACGGACAAGTTACCGCCTGATCAGCGGGCGAAGGCGAGGTTCATCGGGCTGAGCCTTGCCTTCCTCATGCGTGTGGCGTTCCTGCTCTCCATCACTTGGATTATGCGCTTGGAAAGCCCGCTCTTCGCTCTCTTGGGCAACGAGTTCTCAGGGCGCGACCTGATTCTCATCGCGGGCGGGCTGTTCCTGATGGGCAAAGCGACCTACGAAATCCATCACAAAGTGGAGTCGTCACAAGGCGAGGTGAGAGTTCCCAAGACGCTCACGCTCGGCGCGGCAATCGTTCAGATTGTGCTGATTGACTTAGTGTTCTCGGTCGATTCCGTGATTACGGCAGTCGGATTAGCGCGCGAGTTGTGGGTGATGATTGCCGCCGTGCTGATTGCGATAGGGTTCATGATGGCGTTTGCGGGGATGGTGAGCCGTGTGATTGACACGCACCCGTCGTTGAAGGTGCTGGCGTTGGCGTTTCTGGTGCTGATAGGCTTCAATTTGATGGGCGAGGGGTTCGGGTACAAGATTCCGAAGGGCTATACCTACTTCGCGATGGCGTTCTCGTTGGCGGTGGAGGTGTTGAACATCAAGTTGCAGTATCGCGCAAAGCCGCCCAGTAGCGTGTAGCGGCGGCTTGGGGGTTGTCGGCGTCGGCAATCCCCGAGATGACGGCGACGCCCTGCGCGCCTGCCTGCACGCACGCCGCGACGCGCTCGGGCGTGACGCCCCCCACCGCAATCAGTGGGATGGCAACCGCCTGACGCACCGCGCGCAGCAACTCAAGCCCCTCAGGCGTCTTATCGGCGTGACTCGCAGTGGGGTACATCGAGCCGACCAGCAAGTAGTGGCATCCTTCCGCCTGCGCACGGACGGCAGACTCCACGCTATGTACGGATCTTCCGAGTAGCATCGGCGCAGGTGGGGTGTAGGGAGGCGCGTGTTCGGGCAGGTGGAGCGCGTCGGCGTCGCACCACTCGGCTAACGCAGGGTAAGGGTTCACATGGAGCCGTGCGTGCGCCGTGCGCGTGAGGCGACGCAGCTCCCACGCCATCTCCAGCGCAAGGCGCGCGGGCAACTCGCGCACGCGCAACATCACCGCGTTCACCCCGCCCGACAGCGCACGCTCGGCAATCTCTAACGCATGCGCCGCATCCGTCGTCGGCATGTAGTTCACGATATACATCAGCACAGGCATCGCATTATTGCACGTCGCGTCGCCAGAAAATCACCGCGCCCACCAGCAGCGCAATCGCGATGTAGACCCCCACATAAGCAATATCGAGGTTCTGCACGGACGGGTTCAAAAACTCCAGCACATCGGGGCGTCCGAATCGCGGACGCTCGCCGAAGCCAGGCGGCAAAATCGTGTCCACACGGATTTGCACCAAGCGCTTCAGCACCGCCATCGGTAGCACCCACTCCGACAGCCACACCATCTGCTGCAGCAGACGCACATCGAAAAAGGCAGCCATCGGGCGCAGGAAGTGGTCGGCGAAGTAGGCGAACGCGCCCGCCGCGACAGTGAACATCGACGCTATCGATGCGCCCAAAAAGCTGGAGAGCGCGAGCGCGAGCGTGCCGTATAGCACGGGGTAGAGCAGCACATAGGGCAGGGCATGCCACATCTCGGCGCGCGGCTCGCCCTGCACCGCGACCGAGACCCACAGCATCGCCGTCCACAGCGTGGCGTTCGCCGCGCTGAAGAGCATCACCCCAAGCCACTTGCCCAAGTAGAGCTCCCAGCGGTGGATGGGGCGGGGCAGTATCGCCGCGAGGTAGCCGCGCTCAATCTCGGCGGTAATCGCGCCCGCACACAGCAGAATCGCCAGCACCGACGAGAAGAACTTGATCATATCCACGCCGAACAACACCGCAAGGTTGACGCCCACCTCGAACTGTTGCTGGTCGCCGCCGAACGCCTCCTTGAACGCGCGGGGCAGGAAGGTCAGCCCATACAGCCCTATCAGGATAATCAGCGTGCCCAGAAACGCGCGTCGGCGCATCGCTTCTTTCAAGGTTAACGCCACAATCACGCTCATCGCTACTTGCTCTCGCCCTCCACCGTCTGGATAAACAGGTCTTCCAGCGTCTCGCGGTGCGCCTGAAGCCCCACCAGTGCGCCGCCCGCCTCGATAATCGCGCGCGCCAGCTGGGGCACATCGTCTTCGTGGGCGACCTCTGCCGTCGCGCGCCGTTCGTCAATCGGACGCACGCGCTGCGCCACTTTCGCCATCGCCTCCAGCACCTGCGGCGTCGCCTGCTTGAGCTCCACGCTCACAATAGAGCGGTTCACCAGCAGGTCTTCCAGCACGCCCTGCTTCACCACGCGCCCTTTATTGATAATCGCCACTTGGTCGCAACTCAGTTCCACTTCCGACAGCAAGTGCGAGTTGAGGAACACGGTCTTGCCGCGCTCTTTGAGATACTGTACCACCTCGCGCACGCGCCGCCGCCCCAGTGGGTCTAATGCGGA
Source organism: Fimbriimonadales bacterium (assembly GCA_046294565.1). Taxonomy (GTDB): domain Bacteria; phylum Armatimonadota; class Fimbriimonadia; order Fimbriimonadales; family GBS-DC; genus GBS-DC. Next base: position 4,304 of record JBKBKS010000048.1, on the reverse strand, counting down.
GGTCGGCTCATCCAGAATCACGAGGTCGGGGTCGTGCAGGATGGCTTGCGCCAGTCCGATACGCTGCTGCATGCCTTTGGAGAATTCACGGATTTTGCTGCGCCGCCGCTCGGACAGCCCCACGAGTTCCAGCGCCTCGTCGATGCGCTTACGCAGGGTTGCGCCGTCCATCTTCGCCAGACGCCCGTGCATGCGCAGGAACTCTTCGGCGGTCAGAAAATCGTGGAACTGGAACTTTTCGGGCAGGAATCCGAGTTGGCGTTTGGCGGCTAACGCGCCCGCGCGTCGCCCCAGCACGAACGCCTCGCCCGCCGTGGGGTACACATTCCCAATCAGTATCTGGATGGTCGTGGTCTTCCCTGCGCCGTTGGGCCCCAGAAACCCGAACACGGTTCCAGCAGGCACTTGCAAGTTCAGATTGTCGACCGCTGTGAGCGGTTTGCCGCCCAGCAGCGGTCGGAACACTTTGCGCAGGTTGCGCGTCTCGATTGCCCACATCAGGGCCTATTGTACCTACCGCAGGCGGAACCCGTAGAACGCGCCGCGATTGGCCGCGTTGCCCGCGCCAAACGCGACCCAGCACAGCGCGAGGTCTCGCTCCGTATCCCCCGTGAAGAGCCACTGCGTACCGATAGGCGCGTTGAGCGGTATCTGCGTGTTGACGAATCGGTTCAGGGGGTTCGCGCCCGTGATGAAGAGCGTGCGGACAGTTCCATCGCTCAGCTGCGCCTGCAGGTACAGATAGGTTGTACCACGATCGGCGCGTGTGAGAGCGTGCAAGGTCGCACGGGCAACGCTCGGCTCGTCGAACAAGCGATGAGGGTAGAGAGGGGCAAAGCCGTTTTTGGCGAAATCATACGCATGGAGCCAACCCTGCTGCGTCAGCACATAGAGTGTAGCGGTACGAGCGTCATAGACAGGAGGGGCGACAGGCGCGCTCTCTAACACATATATCGAGTGCCACTTGCGCGTGTCAAGGTGGTACACTCCGACGCGCGTCCCCGCCGCCACAATGAGATGCTGCCCTCGCAGTCCTACAAACTGCACGGCTTGGCGTCCTGCGCCAGGAACGCGCAGGTTCGATAACGCCAGTTGGTCGCCTTGATAGATGTCCACGCGCCCGTCGGCGCGCCCGACTGCCAACATGCCCTCGCCGAGAGACGCCAGCACGCGAATCGGCTGACCGGACGCCGACGGCAGCTGCGCACACTCAAGGTCCGATGGGTTGCACACCCAAATCTGATTTTGGCGGTCGGCGAAACAGAGGAAGGCGCCCAAGCGCGTGAGAGACACGCTCGGCTCAGGCACAACGCCCTGAGGCAAATTAATCGGCGTCGCACTCAGAGTGGTGCCGCCACGCGCCTGCGCCAACGAAAAGAACACTATCTGACCCGACCGCGTAAGCAGATACCAGCGGTCGTCAATCAGCACGGTATTGTGAGTTGGTTCCGACATGTGGATACGCGCTTCCATCGAGATATTGTTATTGAAAGTCGTGTCGACGCTGAGCGGGTTCGGTGTGAGGTACAGCCGTAGCATCATTCCATCCCAAGTGAGCCAGTGGAGTCGCCCCTGAATCAGGCGCGGCGCGCCGATAATCGCCTGACCGTTCCAAGTGGTCGCCGCTGTATGTATGGCGTGGGTTCCTTCCGTTCCTACGGCGAAGTCGAGGCGGTGGATGGTCCCGCGACTTTGTTGGGGCGATGCTATCCACTCGATAAATGCGCCGTCGGTAAGACGGTTGCTGGGCGGGCGGACGCGCAGATAGAGCCGACGCGCCTCGCCCGGTGCGAGCGGCGAAGTCGTATCGGACAAGAGCGCGCCGTTAGAGAACCCCGAACCGTCTTCGCGTTCCTCAAATAGCGTCAAATTCCACGGGCTCGCGTCGCGGCTCTCGTTGGACTTTACCCGCCAGTTGAGCCAGTCCACGGCGTTGCCGCGATTGGCGACCACGAAGGTGAACCATCCCTCGGCGCCAGCGACGGTTTGAGTGTTCTCGGTCTCGTAAGTTATGCGCCAGTTCGACACGACGCCGACGGTCAGCTGCGCCTCAGGCGAGAGGCTGAGCGTCTGCTCCGTGTTACTGATGGCGATTGCGCGCAGTTGGAAGGTCGTCCCCGCCCACAGCATGCCGTCGGGCGTGCGCGGCGGCTGAACCGACCCCGTCGCGATAGTCCCTGCCAGAAGCCAGCACAACCAGAAGTATCGCATAGCCGTCCTCTGCCGTCTCAAAATGAGGTGAAGCGGAGGCGCCTCAAGGCATAAACGCTCTATCTCCCTTTGCGATAACAACGGGCGAGGTCTTTACCGTATTATACAACATTTTCACGGCGTTTCCTGCCAATGAGACGCGCAATGAGGGTGTTCGAAAAATCGGGGGCGTCAGTGCTTGAGATGCCTCGCTCCGCTCGGCATGACAAGTGCCGCTCGGGGCGAAATCCCTGTCATTCCGAGCCGCAGGCGAGGAATCTCTACCGAATAGAGGCATTTTCCGAACACGCTCACGCGCAATTGCCTCGAAAGGGTATACTTGGCTTTGCATGGAAGCGTTTGTCAAGCCCGAAATTACTTGGGGCGCGCTGGCGCCCATCGGCGTCGTGATTGCGACGGCGTTAGCGACTTTGATAACGGAGCTGTTTTTGCCGCGCGGTCAGCGCGCGCCGCTCGTCGCGCTCGGTCTGCTGGGGTTAGCCCTTGCTGCCTATTTCCAACTCTCGCTGTGGCAGGTGCGGATGAGCACTTTCGGCGATATGCTGGTTGTGGACTCGCTCGGCGCGATTTTGAGTGTGGCAGTGCTGGGCGCGACGGCTTTGACTTTACTCTTCTCGGAAGAGTATCTGCAGGCGCGCGGATTGCGCTACGGCGAGTTCTATCCGCTGTTGCTGTTCGCAAGCGCGGGCGCGATGGCGATGCTGACCACCACGAACCTGATGGTGATGTTCATCGGGCTGGAGATGCTCTCGCTGGCGTTGTATGTGTTGTCGGGGCTGTCGCGGGCGGAGGCGCGTTCGGAGGAGTCTGCGTTGAAATACTTTTTGCTGGGCGCGTTCGCGTCGGCGTTCCTGCTGTACGGGATTGCGCTGCTGTACGGGTCGACGGGCAGCGTCGATATACGGGCGGTTCCGCTCGCGTGGGAGTCGAGTGAAGGGGCGTCCGCTGCGCTGCTGACGGCGAGCCTCGTGCTGCTGCTGATCGGACTGGGTTTCAAGGCGTCGCTGGCGCCGTTCCATGCATGGACGCCCGATGTGTATCAGGGCGCGCCGACCCTCGCGACGGCGTATATGTCGGCGGTGGCGAAGGTCGCCGCGTTCGGCGTGCTGATACGGCTCACAGGCAGCGCAGCGCCCGCAGCTGAGTTGTGGACTGCGCTCTTGTGGTGGTTGAGTTTATTCTCGATGGTGTTGGGCAACGCCGCTGCGCTGGTGCAGCGCGACGCGAAGCGCATGCTCGCCTACTCCAGCATCGCGCATGCAGGCTACCTCACGGTCGGGTTGGTCGCTACGAACGCGACAGGCACGGCAGGGATGATTTACTACTTGGTCGCCTACAGCCTGATGACGGTGGGCGCGTTCGGCGTGCTGACGCTGATGGCGCGCGCAGGCGACGCAACGACCATCGATGCGTTGCAGGGCTTGTATCGGCGCAGCCCGCTTGCGGCGCATGGGATGGCAGTTCTGATGCTCTCGCTGGCAGGCGCGCCGCCCACCGCTGGGTTCTGGGGCAAGTGGTATCTGTTTCTCGCCGCGATTGAAGCGAACCAGATTGTGCTTGCGCTCGCGCTGGCGTTGACCAGTGTGATGGGCGCGGCGTACTACCTGCGCTTGACCTTCAGTATCTATGCAGAGCCGCGCGAGCCGACAACGGCGTGGCGTGTGCCTGCGCCGATGGTGGTGTGCCTGCTCGCCTGCGCGATAGGGCTGATAGGGCTGGGCGTGTTGCCAGCAGGTCTGACCAACGCCGCGCGCAGCGCCGCGCGGCAGGCGCTGGCGCAGCCGCCAACCACGCCTGTGCACGCTGAGCTTCACCCAGCGAAGTGATCCCAGCCCACGATCGCGAACGACTCGCGCCGACCGTCGGGGTACTGTAGCCACACCTCAGGCTCGGCAATCACCTCCCCGATGATGCTGAGCGGCTCGCCCATCGCGTCGGGCGCTTGCTCCAGTAAGCGTTGCCCGACCGCTGGCGGCGTAGCAATCAGCAGCTCATAGTCCTCGCCGCCCGCGATAGCGAACTGCAGGGGGTCTAACCCGCGCGCCTGTGTCCACTGCCTCGCGACGGGATGCACGGGGATGCGCTCGGCATAC
>JBKBKS010000047.1:0-16020 GCA_046294565.1 Fimbriimonadales bacterium | reverse complement strand
AGGGGGGTCTTCTTAACACCCGCTGCCGAAATTGAACAGCACGAGGAGTAAGTCGGCGTCATCGACGGTATCGTCTTTGTTAATGTCCTCGTGGCGCGTGTAACCTGTGCCCCGCGTACCGACCGCAAACAGCACGGCAAGTAGGTCAGCGTCGTCGATACAGCCGTCGCCGTTCGTGTCGCCTGTGCGCCAGGTGTCCAACAGGAACGCTCCAACGACTGAGGCGTTGACACCTGTGCCCGCGATGTAGCGTCCGTCGTTCGAGATGGCAGTGGCTCTTATCAACTCGCAACCGTTGGGCAGTAACGCAGCATCGGTTCACTGTATGTTCCACTAGTCAACACCTCCAAATGTATAGAGTATCGTGATTCTGCATCGATCGAACTCCTACACAAACGACCACTATCCTCTCACAGAGGAGGTTCCTTGCGTTAGGAGTGCGCTGTTCTGCACGCTCACACTCTATTATAGCATGAATCGCTTGCCTTCATTCCGATACAACCTCTCATCAGGTGAGTTGCACCTTCGGAGCAAAGGGCTGCCAGACAAGTCGCATCGCGAACACCGCCTCGAACGCCTGGGCAACGCGCCGCTTCACAGCGTCCATCGATACCGCGCCGCCCAGCACCCGCTCCATCGAAGTTACGGGGCGGTCGGCGATGCCGCAGGGCACAATCGTTTGGAACAGGCGCAGGTCGTTGCTCACATTGAGCGCGAATCCGTGCATGCTGACCCACTGGGACGCCTTGACGCCAATCGCGGCGATTTTGGCGTCGCCCACCCACACGCCTGTATAGCCCGCCTCGCGATGCGCCTCGATGCCGAACTCGGCAAGGGCGCGTATGAGCGACTCTTCGATGTCCCGCAAAAACTTGTGCAGGTCGCGCCCGCGCTGGGCGAGATCGAAAATCGGGTAGCCCACGAGTTGACCGGGGTTATGGCAGGTCACATCGCCGCCGCGGTCGGTGGGTTGGAGTTCGACACCCTGCTGCGTGTAGAATTCGTGGGCAAAGCGGAGGTGTTCGGGGTGGAACGCCTTGCCCTGCGTAATCACGGGTGGATGCTCCAGCAGCAACAGCGTGTCGGGGATTACCCCTGCAACGCGGCGCGCGTGTAGCCTGCGCTGGAGTTCCAGCGCAGGCGCGTAGCGGATAAGCCCCAGATCAATCAGATGCGCAGGTCGCGGCTTCATTTCACATCGGCGCGCGCTGCATCGCCTGCTCAATCAGCGGGCGTAGTGCGGCGACAGGCAGCACGAACGCCGCGCCATCATCCGAGCCGAAGTTGGAGCGGAAGCCGAAATCCACCTCCTCGTCCTTCAGCCCATGGCGCAGTACCACCATCACGCCCACCGCTTCCCCCTTGAGATTGTAGACAGGCAGCCCCAGCTCGCTGATGCTGCCTCGCATCAAATATGCAGTGCGCGGCTTGCTCACCTCGCCGATGATGCGCCCCGTTGCAAAGTAGGGCGCGTAGTCGTACCCCTTCGGCAGGCGCGACACGGTAATCAACTCCTTACCTGTCGCAAGTTCCTCATTCGCGAAGGCTATCGGCGTAATCGTGCGCCCTTCTAAGTTCGTGATTTTGAGAAAGGCGATGCCCAGCTGCGAGTCGATTGCCACTAGCTTCGCCTCGTACTCTTTTGTGTCAGAGCCGAAGATGACCTTGAAGCTCTGGGGCGTGATGGAGATGCTCTCATCGTCGTCGTCTGCGCCGACGAGCTGTTTGAAACTCTCGGAAGAGAGTAGCACACCCGAGGTCATAATCAGCCCGTCGCTGTTCAGCACCGCGCCCTGCAGGGTGAACTTGCTCTCTTGCGATTGGCTCTCTTCTTCGTCTTTGATCTCTACTTTGATAACCACGCGCACGGTGACGATGTTCGGTTGAATTTTGTCCACCACTTGTTTGTAGGCGGCGCTGGGGTCGGGCGTCGCCTGCGTCCAGCCAATGAGCGGTAGAGCGACAGCAAATAGCCATAGATAGCGCATTGGATCCTCCTATTGTGTGATTTCCTTCCAGTCAGGTTCGACAAACACGAACGAGGTCTCGCGGTCGCGCAGCACGAACAGGATCACAACGGGCGGTTGCCGTTTGACCACTTCCTGCATCGCCTGCTGGAAATCTTTGATATTTTGGATGGGCTGCTCGTTGACCGCCATAATGAGGTCGCCGCTGCGCAGTCCGGCGAGTTGCCCCCAGCTCCCGTTGGGCACATCGGTGACCAGCACGCCCTGTTGGTCTTCGCGCCAGCGGTTGCGCATGCGGTCTAAGGCGGTGATGTCGCGCACGGCGAAGTCGAGTTCGTTTTGGCGCACGCTGGGCGCGGCTTCGGCGGCGGCGGGGCTTGGCTCCAGTTTGACTCGGATTTCCAGACGCTCGCCGTTGCGCAGGATTGTCAGCTGTGCCTCGCCGCCGATGTTCATCCGTTCGATGCGCCGTTCTAAGTCGCGGGCGTCTTGCGTGCGGAACGCTTCCAGCGGCTCGCCGTTCAGCGCGAGGATGAGATCGCCTACCTGCAGCCCTGCTTTACTCGCTTCCGTGTAGGGTAGCACTTCGGTGATGCGGAAGCCCTTCAGGTTCGGGTCGCCCAACGCTTGAGCGACAGGCTGCGTGATGACCTGCGTGCGCACGCCCAGCCACGCTTTGGGCAGCTCCGCGCTGGGGCTGGGCGGCGACGGCGGACGATTGCGAACCACAGTAATCAGCGTCTCCATCCGCCGCTGGAATGTGAGGGGGATATGCTCTTGGTCTTTGTACGCCTCAATCGCCTCGCGCAAATCGTTTAGGTTCCGAATCTTGCGTTCGCCGAACTGGATGATGGCGTCGCCTGTAGCGAGTTTCGGCTCGGCAGTGTCCAACGGATAGCCCGGACGGATGCCCGTGATTTGCACCCCTTCTTCGGGCAGGCGGCTGGCGCGCGCCATCGGGCGCGTGATGTCGCGCGCGGTGAAGCCCAGCGTGCGGAACTCGTCCTCCTCGCCGTAGTAGGGCTCCATCCGCTCCACCTGCGCCTGCACGGTTTTGCGCTCCCCATTGCGCAGTAGCTCGATGTCCACAGTTTTGCCAATCGGCAGCTCGGCAATCTGCTGGTAGACGAGCGGGATTTCTTCAGGGAAACGGGCGTTAGTCGGCTTGCCATCCATACGCACGATAACATCGCCAGGCTGGATGCCTGCTTTCTCGGCGGGGGAGTTGGGCGTGACGGCGCCGACCAGCACGCCGTCGGCGCGGCGCAGTTTCTCAGTGGGCATCGCGCGAAAGCCGAGCCAGCCGCGCTCTACGCGACCCGTTTTGCGCACTTGCTCCAGCACGCTCTTGGCGATACGCGACGGGATGGCAAACCCCAACCCTGAGCCGCCGAGCTGGTTAATCCCCACCACCTCGCCCTTCAGGTTCACCAGCGGACCGCCTGAGTTGCCGGGCAGGATCAGCGCGTCGTGCTGAACCCAGCGGGTGAGCATGCCCGAACGGTCGCCCTGCTCAAACTCCGCCTCCTCAATCTCCTGATTGAACGGGTTGAGGAACACGCGCTTGGGGTTGGACACAATCCCCAGCGTTACCGACGACGCCAGCAGCAACGGGTTGCCCATCGCCAGCACATAGTCGCCCGTTTTGAGCGCGTCGGAGTCGCCCAGCGGCGCGTAGGGGAACTCGCGCTTGGGCGCGTTGGCAGGCGGCTTGAGGCGCAGCACGCTCAGATCGGTCATCGCGTCGTGCCAGAGCGCTTCTGCCTCCACGCGCGTCCCGTCGCTGAGAGTGCAAAAGATGCGCACCGCGTCCGACGCCACATGATAGTTGGTCAGCACCAGCCCATCGGGCGAGACAATCACGCCGCTGCCGCCGCCCAGAGAATATTGCGCACGACCGCCCTCAAAGTAGCGATCGACCACCAGAATATTCACGAGCGCGGGGAACACCTTATCGCGGGCGCGTTCGATATCGCGTCGCCGCGCGTCCTCCAGCGCGGCGCGACCCTGCACCTGCGCAGAGAGAGAAACCAGCAGAGCAAACCCCATCAGTAGTCCGAACAGCCGTCTCATCGGTCGGGAATCTCCCACCAGATTATACCGAATTGCCCTTGGGGGCTGTGAAAGGCTGTTGGGGGAAGCGAGGGCAAACGACGCTGGGGCGTGTTTCGTCGGCTGGGACATTTCTGTCCAAGCAGAGTTCGTCGGCGGAGACGCCGACGCTACGCGTTGGAGTGTTTTGCTGCGCCGAACCGCACTGGAGAAGTTTAATCGTGGGAGCCAGGTTTGAGATGCCTCGCTCCGCTCGGCACGACAAGGGTCACTCGGAGCGAAACCCCTGTCATTTCGGCACGACAAGGGTCGCTGTCGTGCCGAGCGGAGCGAAGCGTCTCGAACACGGATGCTCCCGATTGTTCGGACAATCGGGGTACAATAGAAGCGGGAGCCATGTCGGTAAACGGTAAGACGGATACACGCACGCAGGTGGAGCGGCTGATGCGCGAAGCGATGGGTCTGTACGAGCAGGGGCGTATTGAGGAGTCGCTGTTGGCGTGCGAGGGCGCGTTGGCGTTGGACGATACCTATGCGCCAGCACTGTCGCTGAAAGGCTTGATACACGAGCGGCGCGGTCAGATCCGCGAGGCGATTGCGGCTTACGAGCGCGTGCAGGCGGTCAATCCGCTGAGCGTGTCGGAGCGTGCGCGGCTGGAGGCGTTGCGTCGTAGCCCGCGTGCCGTGGCGCGCCCTGCGCCATCGCGCCCGCTATGGCAGGAGACTTTGCCTGTCGTGCTGGCGTTTCTGGGCGCAGGCGTGATTTTGCTGGTCGGGTTGGCGTTGGTGCTGCGTTGGGGCGCGCCTGCGCCAGTGGTTGAGTCGGCGCGCCCTGCCGCCGCTGCGACTGAGGCTATCGAGTCGCGCCCGACGCCCCTGACCACTACTGCCCCCGCATCGCCGCCAACCGCTGAACCGCCCGCCCAACCGCCCCAAGCCATCGTGCCGCCAGTGGTGGTAGACCCGTCGCGCGTGGCGCTTGCGCCTGCCGCGCCTGCGCCGCGCGGCGCGATACCGACCCTGCCCGCGCCCGACGAGAACGCCAACGCCGCACGCACATCCGAAAAATCCGCCAACCCGCCCTCCAAGCCTACCAGCGACAGCGAAGTGATGCCCGATGTGAAAGTGGAAGAGACCCAGCGCGGCGTGTACGAAATCCGCGTGCAGCGCGTCAGCGAGACGCCCTCCCAACGCCCATCGACCAATCCCCTGACGCAAGCGCAGAACCTGCAGCGCGCTGGCAACTACCGCGAAGCCATCCAAGCCTATCTGCAAGCGTTGCCCAACGCGCCCAACCCTGCTGAAGTGCATCAGCAAATCGCGACCTGCTACCTGAGGCTGGGCGATAAACCCAACGCGCGCGCCCACTTCCAGCAAGCCATCGCAGAGTACGAGCGCCAAATCCAAGTGGGGCGCGAGGTGGAAGCGGCGCGTCAGGGCCTCGCCGCCTGCCAAAACGGGCTGCTGCTATGCAACGAGTAATCCGTGCGTTCGGCGCGTCGCGGCATAAGCGCACGCTGCTGGGGTGCGTGATACTGAGTGGGCTGATTGCCCTCGCCCAAGCCAACGCGCAGCCCATCCTGCTGATATTCGCCGACCCCGCGCCCCCAATCCAACAGAACGAGCAACCCTACGATCCCAATGTTGACTTGAAGCCCCATCTCACGCCTTTTTTGGACGAGTTGCGCAAGGTGCAGGTGGAATGGTACAGCCCGACGCACCCGACGGCGCGCCAGTTCGCCCAGCGGCGCGACCTGCGCGACGAGCAGTTGGCGCACCCCAGCCCCGTGCTACGCGGTCAACTCGCGCGTGCGTGGGGGGCGACCTATGTGATGACCGTGCGTTGCACGCGCCCGCCCGACAAGGCGCAATACGAGTATGCGATTACTGTGTGGGAGCTGGGCAGGCGTGCGCCTGTGTGGGAGAGCGAGGGGTTCCAGCAGTTGGCGACGGGCGCAGGGCGTGCCGACGCCGACGCTGCGCTGCAGACGCTGGGGCGCACAATCGCGATGCGGCTCGACGGCGAGTTGTGGGCGTCGTTGCCGCGCGTGGCGGAACAGGTGCGCACGCCCACACTGACGCCTGCCCCACCGCGTGAGGAGCCAACGCCCGTAGACGAACCCCAGCGCGTCGAGCAGCTGCTCCGCGAGGGCAAACTGCACGAAGCCCTGCTGCCCATGCGCACGCTGGTCAACGCCGAACCCGAAAACACGGAGCGACGCCTGCAACTCATCCAACTCTACCGACGGCTGAACCTGCCCGACGCCGCACGCGACGAACTGCAACGAGCGATGCAGCTATTCCCCGATCACGCGGCGATCCTCCAAGCGTGGGTGGAGCTGCTGCTCGCGTCGGGCGACTATGCCGACGCTGTCGCACGACTCCAGAAAGCATTAGAGCAGCAGCCCCAATCGAGACCCATCCGTCTCGCGCTGGCGGACGCGCTGCTGATGTTGGGCGATGCGGACGCCGCCGCGCGCGCTTTGCAACCCCTCGCGACGCACGACGACCCTGAAACGGCGTTCCGACGCTACCTGCTCAGCGGCGCAACAAACACTCCAGAGGACAGCCCAGCGACGCCCCTCGCGCTTCGAGACGCACACGCCCACCTCTGGCTCCAGATGGCAACTCGCATGCTCGCCGACTTTGCAAGCGAGTTGTTAGACCTGCGCCGCCTCGCGCTCAGCCCGAACCCGAACCGCAACGAGTTGCGCCAGCGCAGCGAGCGCGCCGTGCTGACCGGGCTGCGCATCGGGCAGTGGCTGGAGCGCGTTCAGCCGGAGGACGCCTCGCGCCGAACCGTCGCCCACGCCCGATTCGCCGGACAGATGCTCGCCCAAGCCGCGCAACATATGGCACGATTCGTGCTGTCGCGGAATCCAGAGGAGGAAGAGCGCGCCAGCCTGCTCCGCGTGGAAGCGATGCGTGAACTGGAGCAGGCGAAAAACGCGCTGCCTAAACGCGAACCATGATCGATTGGGTCACGGTAGGATTGGGGTGGGGAGTCGCACTGTTGGGGGGTATGGGCGTCGCCCTCTGGGGGCAGCGGCTGCGCCTGTGCCCCTTGACCGAATGCCCTGCGCTGGAAGCGGGGCAACGGTTGGAGCTCACCGTCTCAGGCAGGCGGTATACGACGCTGCTGCATCAAGTGGAGGGCAAAGTGCTGCAGATTGTTCCACCGCTGCAGCGCGGCGCGCCAGTGTCGTTTGAGTTGGGCGCGTTGGCGAACCTGCAGCGCACGACGCCGGCAGGCGGCTTCGAGGCGTCGGGGGAGTTGGTGGGGCGGTCGGCGCGGGCGCAGCCAGTGTTGCACGCACGCTTAGCGAGCCGTTGGCGACACACGCAACGCCGCCGCTACGAACGGATACTCCTGCCCGACGAAGCGCAAGTCGCCTTGGAGGTGGAAGGCGAGCAGTGGATTGGTTGGGCGTGCGATGCGAGCGAGGGCGGACTGCGCATGGTTGCTCCTGTCCCTGCGCCCCCAAACGCCCAAGTGCGACTGGAGCTGCCCCCCGCGCTCGCCGGAGCGGAAGCGGAGCGACTGGCGCGTGTGGTCGCTTGCGAACGCGCGCCCACCCGACACGGCTACGCCTTCCAACTCCGACTCGCCTTCCTCGATGCCTAATACACCCGATGTCTCGGTGATTATCGTCAGCTACAACACGCGCGAGCTCCTGCGCGAGTGCCTCCAGTCGCTCCACAGCGCAGGCGATTGCCCCACACGCGAGATTATCGTGGTCGACAACGCCTCGTCGGACGGCAGCGCGGCGATGGTCGCCGAGTGTTTCCCCAAGACGCGCCTGATTGCCAACGCCGATAATCGCGGGTTCGGCGCGGCGTGCAATCAGGGGTTGGACATCGTGGCGGGGCGGTACGCGCTGATTCTCAACGCCGACATCCGCGCGGTGGGCGACGCCCTCGCACGATTAACGCAGTTTATGGACGCGCACCCCGACGCCCAAGTATGCGGCGGGCAGTTGTGCTATCCTGACGGGCGCGTGCAGCCCTCCTGCGCACGCGAACTCACCCTCTGGGCAGTGTTTTGCGAGCAGAGCCTGCTGGCGAAGCTGTTTCCGCGCAGCCGCCTGTTCGGCGGCTACTGGCGCACCGAGTGGGACTTCAGCAGCACCATCGAGACCGAGCAGGTGATGGGCGCGTGTATGATGCTCCGCCGACCGTTCCCGCGCTTCGACGAGGCGTATTTCCTCTACTGCGAGGACACCGACCTGTGCTACCGCGTGCGTCGGGCGGGCGGCAGAATCTACTATGTGCATGACGCCGTGTTTGTGCATCACTTGGGCGCAAGCGGCGAACCCCAGCGCGCCGAGATGGTGATTTACTACAATCGTGGCAAGGTGCGCTACTTTCGCAAGTTTCACGGCGCGTGGCAGGCGTGGCTCTGCCGATGGCTCAACGCGATGGGCGCGCTGCTGCGCGTGCTGATTGGCGTCGCAGGCGTGGCGCTCACGCTGGGACGCAGCCAGCGGGCAAGACGATACCTACAGACCTTCTGGAAGGCGCTACGAAACGCCTAACGCCTGCTCCGCGGCTGAGCGCATCGTATTAATCGGCGCGGGCAGACCTGTCCAGCGTTCGAACGCCAGCGCGCCCTGATAGACCAGCATCCCCAGCCCGTCGATGGCGGTCAGCCCACGCGCGTGCGCGCCTTGCAGGAAGCGCGTCTGCAACGGGCGATAGACCAAATCACACGCCCACGCCCTATCGGGCAGTCGCTCCCACTCAATCGGTGGGCAGGAGTCGACATCGGGCGTCATTCCCAGCGCGGTGCAGTTCACCACGCCGTCCAGTTGGTTCAGTAGGGGCTTCAGCGCGTCGGGAGTCAAGGCGATGGGCGTCGTTGTGAACGCTTGCGCTAACTGCTGAGCGCGTTCGGGCGTGCGGTTGGCGATGATGAGCTGGCAACGCTGTTGCTGAAGCGCGTAGGCGACGGCGCGCGCCGCGCCCCCTGCGCCCAGAATCAGCACGGTCTGCCCTGTCGGCTCTACCCCATGCTCGCGCAGGGCGTGCAGGAACCCCGCTGCGTCAGTGTTGTCGCCGATGAGCCGCTCGCCGACCCAAAACAGCGTGTTGACCGCGCCGACCTGTCGCGCGGAGTCGGTCAGCTCATCGAGAAGGGGTATTACGGCTTGCTTATGCGGTATCGTGAGGTTCAGCCCGCGCAGGCGTAGCCCGCGCATCCCTGCAATCGCGTCGGGTAGCGCGCTGGGGGGCGTCTCGAACGCCAAGTAGACCCAGTTCAGGTCGAGGGCGCGGAACGCCGCGTTGTGCATCGCTGGCGAGAGCGAATGACGCACAGGATAGCCCAGCACGCCCGTCAGAATCGTCGCGGCGTCAATCGTCCACACGGTACGGCTCCATGCGTTTCAGCAACCACTGCTCCACCCGTCGGCTGAACTTCGTGCCGATGAACTCGCGCGGATGCATCGGCTTCACCCAGATTGTGTAGAGACCCAACCGATTGCCGCCCCAGATGTCGGTGAAGAGCTGGTCGCCCACAATTGCCGTGTGTCGAGGCTCCACACCGAGCCTTTCCAGCGCGCGGCGCAGCATCGCGCGTCGAGGCTTCATCGGACCGCGCGCATAGGGCACGCCCAGACGCTCGCTCAGCCAGCGGAGCCGATCCATATTGCGCGTGTTCGACACGAAACAGAGCTGGAACCCTGCATCCTGCATCTGGCGGATCCACGACTCCACTTCGTGGGGCACTTGTCGGCTGCGCCAGGGGGTGATGGTGTTGTCTAAGTCCAGCAGAATCGCCTGTACCCCGCGCGCGTGCAGATAGCCGGGCGTCAGCTCCGTGACGCTTTGGACATGCTCGTCGGGGCACCAGCGTTGCAGCCAGCGCGGGGTGGCGTCCTTCCGAAACCGCATGCTTACTATTATGGCATAGCGTCGTAGGCTTTTGCCAGAATCTCCATCGGGTGCAGCACTTCGATCGGCAACCCAGCCTCTTCCAAGCCTTGTTTGAGCCAGAGGGTACAGCCGGGGTTCGCGCTGGCGACAATCGTCGCGCCCGTCGCCTGGATGTGGGCAATCTTGCGGTTGAGCGCGTCGCGCGCCCGTTCGGGCTGCATCAAGTTGTAGATGCCTGCCGAGCCGCAGCACATATCCGCGCCCTCCATCTCGATTAGTTTGAGGTTGGGGAGTTGCTGGAGCAGTGTGCGCGGCTGATTTCGGATGCCTTGCGCGTGCGCCAAGTGGCAGGCGTCGTGGTAGGTGACGCACAGCGAGTCGTCGCGTGGGGGCGGCAGCAGCACGGCGTCGGCTAACAGCTCGTGCACATCGCGCACGCGCGCACTAAACGCCTGCGCCTCCGCGCGGTCGGGCGCGTCTGCGAACAAGTGTCCATACTCTTTCATGGTGGAGCCGCAGCCCGCGGCGTTCACGGCGATATAGTCCACAGTGCGGAACGCTCGGAACAGCCGACGCGCGTTCCGCTGCGCCTGACGAGGGTAGCCGTTGTGCACCCAGAGCGCGCCGCAGCAGCCCTGATTCGAGGGGATATGCACCTCGTAGCCTGCGAGGGTGAGCATGCCAATCGTGGCGCGGTGTACTCGTCCGAACAGCGCCTGCATCGCGCAGCCGAGCAGCAGCCCCACGCGCGCGCGCCGCTCGCCCTGCGCTGGGTAGACCGCTTGAGTCGGTCGCCACGCGCGTCGGGGCGCATCGGGCAAGCGCACTGCCGACTCGCGTGCGCCCAACAGGTTCGCCATCCAGCGCGGCGCACGGCGCAGCCCCATCACGCGCGCCGCAAGCAGCAGCCAGCGTAAGCGCGTCGGATGTGTGAAACTGCCTATCGCCAGACCTCGAACCCAGCGCTGGAACGGCGTGCGGGCTTGCTGGTTCACCGCCGCGCGCGCCGCCTCAATCAAACGCGCGTAGGGCACACCCGAAGGACACGCCGTCTGACACCCCAAACAGCCCATGCAGGTATCGATATGTCGCGCCGCACGCCCCCACTCAAGACGCCCCTCGTGCGCCTGACGCATCAAGTAAATCCTGCCGCGCGGCGACTCCGCCTCCTGACCCGTCGCCACATAGGTCGGACACGCCTGTAAACACAAGCCACAGTGAATACACTTCTGAAGGTCGCGCTGGTCGAGCATCGCCGCATAGTATACCGTGTTGAAACCGACTCAGGTACAATTCGCTCGCTATGCCTACCGCTGCGTTCACAACTTTGGGTTGTAAGGTCAATCAGTACGAGACGCAGAAAATCTTAGAGAGTTTCGAGGCGCAGGGCTTCGAGATCGTGCCGTTCGACGCGCCCGCCGATGTATATGTGATTAACACCTGCTCGGTGACGCAGTCGGCGGAGTCGAAGTCGCGTCAGACGGTGCGTCGCGCGGCGCGTCAGAACCCAAACGCGGTGGTCGTGATGACTGGGTGCTACGCGCAGTTCAGCCTCCGCCGGGGCGAGACGCTTGCGGAAGCGCACCTGACCGTGCCCAACCCCGACAAACTGCGCACGGTGGAGTACCTGCTGGAGCATTTTCCGCACTTCAAGGCGCAGTTGGCGCAGGCGGCGCGCCGAACCGAGACGCCCCTCCGCCGACGCACCCGCGCCATGCTGAAAATCCAAGATGGCTGTAATGTCTATTGCAGCTTTTGCTCCATCCCCTTCACACGCCCTATGATGCGCAGCACGCCCTATCAAGAGGTGCTGGCGGAAGCGCGCGCGCTCGCGCAGGACGGCTTCCGCGAGATTGTGCTGACAGGCGTGCTGATTGGCGACTACGGACCCCGAACGGGCAGCGGCGGACCCGATTTGGTGGAGCTGTGCGCCATGCTCTGCGCCATCGATGGGCTGGAACGCATCCGCATCAGCTCCATCGAGCCGACGCTGATTACTGACGCGCTGATCGACCTAATCGCGCAGAACCCCAAGATGTGCCCGCAGCTCCACATCCCGCTCCAAAGCGGCGACACGGGCGTCCTACGCGCAATGAACCGCCCCTATGACCAAGCGTTCTACTTGGACTTGATTCGTCGGCTGCGCGCGCGCATCCCCGATTGTGGCGTCAGCACCGATATTATGGTCGGCTTCCCCAGCGAAGACGAGGCGGCGTTTCAGAACACCTGCGCGGTGGTGGAGCAGGCGGAGTTCTGTCGGGCGCACCTGTTCCGCTACTCGCCGCGCCCCGACACCCCCGCCGAGTCGATGCCCGACCAAGTGCCCGACGCCGTGAAAGCCGAGCGAATGCAACGCCTGCAGCAGGTTTGCAAAGCGGCGGCGCGACGCTACGCCACGCGCTTCATCGGGCGCACCGAGCGCGTGCTGGTGGAGACCCGTTCCAAGCTCTCTGGGCTGATGACAGGCACCAGCGACCACTACTTGCAGGTCGAGTTCGCCGCCTCGCCCAGTCTGATAGGGCAGCTGGCGCAGGTGCGCATCACCGACCTCGCCGCCGACGGCGTGCTGGGCGAACTGGTGGAGTGGTCGGTGTAGCGCCCCTGCGCTCAGCCGATGCCTCAGCGCACTTTCGCGCTCAAGCCCTGCGCCATCTTGATTTCGGTCGCGTGGTTCACCGTGAAGGCGACTTTGTGGGTCACGGCGTCGAACAGGGCGGAGGCGCTGGGGTGTCCGTTGCCGCTGCCCTTGACGCCGCCGAACGGTAGATGCACCTCCGCGCCGATGCTCGGTAGGTTCACATAGCCCACGCCGAACTCGCAGTTGTCGCGTACATAGCGCCACTTGCGATAGTCCTCCGTGATGACCGCCATCGCCAAGCCGTACTTGGTGTCGTTGTAGACCTGAATCGCCTCGTCGATATCGCGCACAGGGATAATCGCCACATGCGGGCTGAACGCCTCCTCTTTGAGCGCGAAGCTGTCGGCGTGATGGCGCATGCGATACACAAACGGCGCCACGAAGTGCCCATACTGATACTCGCCTTCGTCGAGCCGACCGCCTGACAGCAGCACTTCCGCGCCTTCCTCTATCGCCTTCTGATTATGATAGAGGTACTTCTCCACGCCCTGCGCGTTGATGAGCGGTCCCATGAAGGTATCCTCGTGCAAGCCGTTGCCGATTTTAATTTGTTTCGCCAGCTCCACGAACCGTTCGGTGAACTGCGGTTCGATCTTTTCGTGGATGATAATGCGGTTCGAGGAAACGCATCGCTGTCCGCTGGTCTTGAACGCGGAGAGGATAGCCGCGTTCAGGGCGATTTCCATGTTCGCGTCGTCCAGCACAATCACAGCGTTCTTGCCGCCCATCTCCACAGCGGCGAACTTGTGCTGCTTGGCGCACTCCTCGATAATGGAGCGTCCGACCGCGTAGGAGCCTGTGAAGACCACCACATCGGTCTCTGGGTGATGCACCAGCGGGTCGCCTGCGTCCTCGCCGGGTCCGTGAATCACATTCAACACGCCTGGTGGGAAGCCTGCTTCCACGAACAGCTCCGCGAGCGCGTGTCCGCAGATGGGGGTATCCTCCGACGGCTTGAACACAACGGTGTTGCCCTCCAGCAGGCTGGGCAGGATTGTCCAGAGCGGGATGGCGATGGGGAAGTTCCATGGGGTAATGCACGCCACGACGCCTTTGGGCTTGCGCAGGATGTAGGCGTCCTTCTCGGCAATCTCGCTGTCGATAATCTCGCCGTGGGGCATGCGCGCCATCCCTGCGACATACTGCGTCATGTGGAGCGCTTCCACCACATCGGCGCGCCCTTCATTAATCGGCTTGCCGCACTCGCGCGTGACCAGTTCCGAGAGCGCGTTCAGGTCGCGCTTGATCAGTTGCGCTAAGTTATCGATCAGTTCGCCGCGTTTGACGCGCGAGATGCTGCGCCAGGTGGGGTAGGCTTCGCGGGCGGCGCGCACAGCGGCGTCTACATCGCTGGCGTTGGAACACGGGGCTGTGCCAATCACTTCGCGCGTATCGGCGGGGTTGAAGCTCTCAAATCGCTTGGTCGAGGCGGACTCCTGCCACCGTCCGCGCACCAGGTTCATCGCTTGTACCTGTTTCATCATACTCCCTCCTAACTATTAGACTCAGCATCGAGCCATGTAGATTCTACCTGACGGGCGCGTCGCCTCGGCGTCTGTACCGACGCACCGCGCTTACACACGGGTCTCCCGATTTGTCGAACACCCGCTTCGTCTCTTGACATGCCTACAACCGTTGGGGTATTATTAAGATGCTCGTGGCCCCATGGTCTAGCGGTCTAGGACGCCAGGTTCTCATCCTGGAGGACGGGGGTTCGAATCCCCCTGGGGTCACCAGATTTCCCTTACTTTGGCTTGACCGTCTCGTCCAGCCACTGGCGTATCGCTTCCAGCGCAGCGGGGTTGAAAGTCTCCTCTATCGCGCCGTATTCTTCAGGGAGTCCCGTGCGCGCCTTTTGGAACAGGTGGTTCAGCCCTGGCAAGCGGCGGATTGTAACGCGTTTGTTGCCTCCCTCGCGCAGGGCGCGCTCTATGGCAGGCAGGTTCTGGTCGGGGTCTACCTGCAAATCCAGCTCGCCGTTCAGCGCAAGCACGGGGCAGCGCACCTTCCGCAAGTATCGCGCAGGGTCTAATCGGATGAGGGTGCGGAACCATGGGCTGACATAGGTTTGCGCCCGCATTTGGTAGACACTCTTTTGGGCGTCGGACAGCGGCGCACCTGCGCCCAGTATCTCCATAAACGCATCGTAGATGGCTTGCTGTGCTTTTGCGTCGTCCTTCTCGCGCTTGAGAATCTCGAACACGCGCTGTTGCAGGACGCGAAGGCGTTCAATCAGCGGCTCGGGGGCGCCCGACTTGCGGGCAATCAACTCCGCTTGACGATAGAGGAGCTGCTCGCCTGAGACGCCAATGCCCGCCAGTACAATCAGGAACGCGATTTCGCGGGGGGCTTTGGCAGCGGCAATCGCGCCTATCAGCCCGCCCTCGCTGTGCCCCAGCAGACCGATGCGCTTGCGGTCTATCTCGCGGCGCGTTTTGAGATACGCCACTGCAGCCAAAGCGTCGTCGGCAAAGTCGAAGGTGGTAGCGCGGCTCGTGTCGCCCCCAGAGCCGCCGACGCCCCGATCGTCCATACGCAGAGTCGCGTAGCCCGCGCGTGTGAGGTAGTCTGCCAGCACTAAAAACGGCTTGTGCCCGAAGATTTCCTCGTCGCGGTTCTGCTCCCCCGAACCCGTGATGAACACAATCGCTGGGAACGGCGGCTTGCCCTCTGGTAAGGTGAGCGTGCCCGCGAGTTCGATACGCGCCTTGCGATTCGGCACGCGCACCTCTTCGGTCTTGTAGGGGAACGGCGGCTTCGGCTCTTGGGGGCGTTTGGGCGCAGGCGGCTCGCCGCGCGCGAGTGTCAGCTTGAGCTCGGCGCCGCCCTGCTTCCACACGCCCTCGATGCGCGTGCCATCCTCGCTGAGCGTCCCTGTGAACTCACCTTGCACCGCCTCGGATTGGAGCGTGATGCGCCTGCCCTCTATCTGAACCGTGCTGACCGGGATGCCGAACGATGCTTGGTCGGGGCTATCGAGCGTCGCAGTCCACGCGCCGTTCGCGTCGCGCTTGAGCCGTACCACGAGGCGCAGGCTTGCCCCAGCCGCCCCCAGAACACCCCACCAGACGCCCTCGAACTCCGCCTGACGCCTCACTCCTCGCCCCCTGTCCAGTAGTTGGGCGGCTCGCGCGTGATGGAGACACTGTGCGGATGGCTCTCGCGTAGCCCGGAGTTGGTGATGCGAATGAACCGCGCCTTCTCGCGCAGTTCCTGCAGGTTCCGCGCACCCAGGTAGCCCATGCCCGAGCGGAGACCGCCTACTAACTGATGGATTGTTTCCGACAGCGGTCCGCGATAGGGCACGCGCCCTTCCACGCCCTCAGGCACAATCTTGCGCGGGTCGGTCTGGTAGTAGCGGTCGCTGGAACCCTCGCGCATCGCCGCCACAGACCCCATGCCGCGATAGACCTTGTAGGCGCGATTGCGGTAGATTTCGATCTCGCCAGGCGACTCTTCGCAGCCTGCGAGCAGGTTGCCGAGCATCAC
>JBKBKS010000046.1:0-16090 GCA_046294565.1 Fimbriimonadales bacterium | reverse complement strand
ACTGGAGGTATCGCGCTTGGACAGGAATGTCCAAGCCACTGAAAAGCGTGTGGGAAAGTGTCCAACGCCATGAAGCCCCCTGCACTTCAAAGTAGCCTAAAACCCCGCCCAGGCGAAATAGGCTCGCACCCAGCCTGACAGCGCGTCGCCGAAGAGCATCACGATGAGCGCGCCCACCGCCAAGAACGGACCGAACGGCAGCATCGTAGGCGTCTCTTCGAACGCATCGTCGTCGAGCTCCTCTTCGAGTTGACCAAGCGAGGCGTACACGCGCTGTTGCACTCGGCGCGGCAACAGCGTAATCAGCGCGTCCACCCACAGCGTGTAAAGGGCGCACGCGAGCATGAGACTGCCAATCGGCTCAGGCGGCGGCTCGGCGTCGGCGTCCTCTGTGGGGGCAACCGCGCCGACCGAACGCGCTCGCCACAGTGTCCACAAGCCCCCCAAAATCGCCCCCGTCGCAATCGAGATGCCGAATGCGACCAGCATGCCAGGCGTCAGCAGCAACGCGCCCATCCCACGCACGAGCTTGATGTCGCCATGCCCCATCGCGTCCTTGCGGAAAGCGAGTCGTCCCAGAATCGCAATCATGCTGAACAACCCCGCGCCGATAAGTGCGCCCAACGCCGCGTTGCGCAGATTCAACATCCCCAGCGACGCCCAATCCCAGTCGGTGGGCACGCCGCGCAGCAGCCCCGCATGCAACAGCCCCAGTATCAGCAACGCCGTGTTCAGCTCGTCTGGAATGATGTAGTGCTGTAGGTCAATAAAAAAGATGGCAATCAGTACGGACGCCGCCAGCGCGTAGCATACAAAGCCAAACGGCGACTCGCCCACAATCAGCCACTGATGCCACAACCACGCCCATACGCTCGCGTTCCACAACTCTACCAGAAAGTAGCGGGTGGGGATTGGCGCACGGCAATAGCGACACTTACCCCCCTGTGCCAAGTAGCTCAGCAGCGGAAATAAATCGCGGACGCCGAGCCGATGCCCACAGGCGGGGCAGTGCGACGGCGGAAAGGCTATCGAAAGGTTTCGGGGCAAGCGGTAAATCAGCACATTCAAGAAGCTGCCTACCGCCGCCCCGAACGCGACTCCAAAGACGATGCTCCACGAAGGAAGCATTAATTCTGGTTCTGGCTGAGATTCGAGATGACCTCGATCATCGGCAGGAACATCGCAATCACGATGAAGCCGACGATGAAGCCCAATAGCACAATCATCACAGGCTCAATTGCTGCTGTGAGGCTGGCGATGGTCATCTCCACCTCGTTCTCGTAGAAGTCGGCGATTTTATTGAGCATGTGATCCAGCGAACCCGATTCCTCGCCCACGCTGATCATGTGGACAACCATCGGCGAGAACATCTTGCTACGCTGGAGCGGGTCGGCGATCTTCTCGCCTTCGCGGATGCGCGAGCGCGATTCGATGACCGCGTCCGACACCACCGAGTTGCCCACGACGCCCGCGACGGTCTCCATCGCCTGCAGGATCGGCACGCCCGACGCAAGCAGTGTGCCCATCGTGCGGCTGAATCGCGCCATCACAATCTTGTGGTGGAGCGGTCCGAACACAGGGATACGCAACTTGACTCGGTCGGCGACGCGCCTGCCCACGCGCGTACTCACGAACAGCTTGTAGGCAATCAGGATTGCAATCACCGAGAGAACCACCACATACCAGCGTTGCGTGAAGAGCGCGCTGAGGTCAATCAGGAACTGCGTCATTGCGGGCATCTCTTTGATGCCGAGTTCCTTGAACAGTTCAGCGAACTGGGGCACGAGCCAAGTCACGAGGAAGATGACGATACCGATTGCTGCGAGCAACACGATGACAGGGTAGGTTAGCGCGGAGCGGATTTTGCGTCGCAGCTCCACATCTTTCTCCAGGAAGCCCGCGATGCGCTGCAGCGACTCTTCCAGCACGCCGCCGACCTCGCCCGCACGGATGAGACCGATAATCAGCTGGCTGAACGCTTTGGGGTGGCGCGCCATCGAGCGCGAGAGGCTCTCACCCGATTCCACGCGGGCGGAGAGGTCGATCAGGATTTTGCGCAGGCGGGCGTTATTGGTCTGCGCTTGCAACACATCCAGACAGCGTATCAGCGACACGCCAGCGTCCAGCATGGTGGAGAACTGGCGCGAGAAGATTGCCAAGTCGCTGAGTTTCACACGCCCGTAGCCGCCTGCAGGCACGCGCGGGGCTTTACGGTCTTCAGTGACCTCCAGCACCTGCAACCCCTCGGCTTGTAAGCGTTTCTTCAGCTCTTCGGCGTTGGGCGCTTCCACCTTGCCCTGACGGGTCTGCCCGTTGGCGTCTCGGATAGTGTAGTTGAAGTACGGCATCGTTTACCTCCTTAGCGTCCGCGTGGGGGCGTCGGTGTGCCGGGCGCACCGGGGATGCCGCCCGTCGGCGCAATCATCTTGCGCAGCTCGTCCGCGTTAATCGCTCGCGACATCGCCTCCTCGTAGGTCACCCAGCCCTTCACATAGAGGTCGCGCAGCGACTGATCCATCGTCTGCATGCCCATCTGCCCACTGGTCTGAATCATCGTGTGGATTTGGTGGGTTTTGTTCTCGCGGATGAGGTTGCGGATGGCGGGCGTGGCAATCATCACCTCCACGGCAGGCACGCGCCCTGGCTGACCCGCGCGCGGCAACAACTGCTGACTGATAATCGCCTGCAGGTTATTGGCAAGCTGGATGCGGATCTGCTCTTGTTGCCCTGGGGGGAACACATCGACGATACGGTCAATCGATTCGGCGGCGTTATTGGTGTGGAGTGTGGCGAACACCAAGTGCCCTGTCTCGGCGGCGGTGATGGCGAGCTGAATCGTCTCTAAGTCGCGCATCTCGCCTACCAGGATCACATCGGGGTCTTCGCGCAACGCCGAGCGCAACGCCGCCGCGAACGACTTTGTATCTTGCCCCAGCTCGCGCTGGTTGATGATGCTGGACCTGTGCTGGTGCAGGTACTCGATGGGGTCTTCAACAGTGATGATATGCACGCTACGCTCAGTGTTGATTTGGTTGATCATGGCGGCGAGCGAGGTGGATTTGCCCGAGCCTGTGGGACCCGTCACCAGAATCAGTCCGCGCGGTCGGCGGGTGAGCTCTTCCAACACGGGCGGCAGGTTTAATTCACGCACGGTGGGCACGCGGGCAGGGATTAAGCGGAACGCCGCCGCCACAGCGCCTTTATCTTTATACACATTCACGCGGAATCGCGCCACCTTGTGCAGGCTGTAGGAGAAGTCGAGTTCGTAGTTCGTTTCGAACTTTTGGATTTGTTCGTCGGTTAGGATTTCGTACATCATCCGCTGGGTCTGCGTAGGTTGCGCTTTTTCGTAGTTGAGGCGCAGGAGTTGCCCGTCGACGCGGATGACTGGCTCCACATAGGGGCACAGGTGCAGGTCGGACGCGCCTTTCTCGGTGACGATGTAGAGCAGCTCGTCGATATGGATGTCTTCGAGGCTACGCGGTTGCGCGACAGCGGGTTGAGGCGCAGTGGGGGCGGCTGCGCCGCCCGCCTGCATGCCTGGCATCGCTACTGTTGGCGTCTGGTTCATAGTCATCGTTGGTGAGACCTCCTGAGTATTAATAGAATCCTGCGGTGAAGACCACGCGGCGCACTTCGTCGGGGGTGGTCATGCCTTCCAGCACTTTGATGAGTCCGTCCTCGCGCAGTTCCTTCATGCCGTTCGCTTTGGCGGCTTCTTTGATGTCGGAGAGGGGTGCGCGTCGCACGATGAGCTCGGCGATTTCGGCGTTGACCACCATCAGTTCGTAGATACCGACTCGCCCGGCGTAGCCGCGTCCGCGGCAGTGGTCGCAGCCCACGCCTTCCCAGATGGTGACCATCTGGTCTGGGTTTTCGATTTGGAATCCGAAGGCGCGCAGGTCGGCGGCGGGGATTTCACGCGGCTCTTTGCAGTGCTGGCACACGCGGCGCGCGAGGCGTTGCGCCATTACACCCGTCACGGTCGCGGCGATCAGGTACGGCTCCACGCCCATATCCACCATACGAATCACGGCGGACGGCGCGTCGTTCGTGTGGAGCGTCGACAGCACCAAGTGTCCGGTCAGCGACGCTTCAATCGCAATCTCCGCCGTCTCCAAGTCGCGCATCTCGCCCACCATGATGATGTCGGGGTCTTGACGCAGGAACGCGCGCAGCGCACTGGCGAAAGTGAGTCCCGCTTTGCGGTTCACCTGCACCTGCGAAATGCCGGGCAACTGGTACTCAATCGGGTCTTCAATCGTCAAGATGTTTTTTTCGACGGAGTTGAGCTTGTGGAGTACCGAGTATTGGGTAGTGGTTTTCCCTGAACCTGTGGGACCTGTAGAGAGTACCATGCCTTGAGGCTGGATGACCAGTTCCTCGAGGCGGGCTTGCGTTTCTGGGGTGAAGCCGAGTTTATTCAAGCCGAGCAACACGCTGGTTTTGTCGAGGATACGCATTACAATCTTCTCGCCGTGGGGGGTGGGGATGGACGAGACGCGCAGGTCGTAGTCTTTCTGATTGTAGCGGATGGGGATGCGTCCATCTTGGGGGAGGCGTTTCTCGGCGATGTTCATCTCCGCCATGATTTTGTAGCGGGAGATGAGCGGCGCTTGCACATATTTGGGCAGCGAGAGGGCTTCGTGCAGCACGCCGTCGATGCGGTAGCGGATGCGCAGGTTGCGCGGTTGCGGCTCCACATGGATGTCGCTGGCGCGTTCGTTGATGGCTTGCTGGATTACAGTGTTCGCCACGCGCACGATGGGACCTTCTTCGGCTTCACGGATGACGGCTTTCTCGTCGTCTTCGGCGTCGCCGCGCGCGCTGTAGGCGGCGATATCGGTCATGACGCTGCCGCGCAGGTCTTGCGGACGGGCGGGCGCGCCGCCGTCGATCGCGGCAGGCGTCGAGCCATCGGTTGCAGCGACGGCGGAACCGCCATACGCTTTGCGAATCGCATCCTCAATCGCGCCCGGCGCGGCAATCACCTGACGCACCACGCAGCGCGAGTTCACACGCACATCGTCAATCGCCATCACATTGTTGGGGTCTGCCATCGCCAAATACAGGATGTTGCCGTCCTTCTTGACAGGGATCACATTGTAACGTTTGGCGATATGCTCTTTGACCACATTCAAAGCGGACGGCTCTGGTTGCACGCGATCCAAATCGACAAACGGCATCCCCAGTTCGAAAGCCTTCGCCTCGTAAGCGTCGCGCTCGCTTACAATCGCTTGGTCAATTAGAATCTGCACCAACTCCTTGCCGGTGGATTCCTGAACCTTGCGCGCGTCCTCCAGCTGCTCTTGCGTGATTAGACCCTTCTCCAGCAGGTATTCGCCTGCCGTTCTGCGTGTCATAGCCATCGGTTATCACTCCTACCCATAGAGTCCCTGCCGCTCGTGCGTTGGAATTATAGCACATTTTGCACGCGCGTGTGGTACAATATTCGTTAGGCGGGAATCGATTCCTGCCGCTTTCCGATGGAGGCAAACGAAATGCGAATGATGTGGTTGGTGGGATTGGCAGCGACGATGGCGTTAGGCGTTGCGCAGTCAGGGACGCGCGCCCAGCGGGGCGCCGCGCAAGCGGACGATGGGCGTGTCCCCATCGCGCAAGCCGCACAGGAAGTCGCCCAAAAATTTAAAGTGCAGATTATCGTGGACCCGAACCTGACGGCTCGCGTGGCGCCCCCACAAGCGGAGACGCTGGAGCGCGCTCTCGACGAACTGACGGCGAACCAACGCGATGTGGTGTGGCGCAAGGTGTATGTCAATCGCGTGCTGGGCGCAGAGCCGAACCCAGAGCAGATTCTCAGCTCGGTGCGCGCCCTGCTCAATATCGAGTTAGGAGGCGTGCTGGTGGTCAACCCGAGCACCTCCACGCTCAACTCGTTCCGCACCAACATTCCCGTCCCTCAAGACTTGGAGCAGACGCTGGAGCAGCTGCAGCCGCCCTTCAGCGCCAAACCCGTCTATGTGATTTTGAATCCACGCCCCATGCCTGCAACCGCCCTGCGCGGCAACCGCTTGGAGCAGTTCGCGCAACTCCAACAGCAACTGCTCGATATGCTGGCGCAGATGGGTCCTGAAGAGCGCGCGCAAGCGCTACGCTCCCTCACAGGCATGTGGATGAATGCCGACCCGAACCTGCGCAATCAGATGATTTTCGAGGGAATGCGCGCCTCTTTTGAGTATTGGCAGAGCCTCTCGCCCGAGCAACAGCGCGAGATGATGGAGATGGGGCGCAAGTTCTTCGAGCAGTATTTCGGCGGCGGCGGGTACTAAGCCTCCAGTAGCCCCTCTCCTTGCGTGTGGGGAGGGGCTGAGAGTGTCACCTATCAGTGCAGAGTGCCGTTTTCTCAAATCCTGCCGATAGGGTATAATTGCTCTGTTCATGAACCGACATGAGAAACCCACCAGTCGGCGCGATTTCCTACGCGAGGGGTTGCGCTCGCTGGTGAATGCAGGCTTTGGGGGCGTCTTCGAGAAGCTAGAGCGGGTGGGCGAACTGGTGGAGCGTAGCGAGCCGAAACCTGCACCGCTTACGCCCGTACTCAGCTGCGAGACCCGCACGCTCCACGCCCTCTTTGAAACAGGGCAGCTGACCCCAGAAACCTGTTGCGCCCTGCTCCACGAACTTGATATTCACGGCGTCAGTCTCAGCGACCGCCACCTGACCAGCCTACACCCGCGCTATTTGGAGAACTTGCGCGAGACCTGCCATCGGTATGGCGTTTCGATTACGGGCGTGATGGCGTCGGAGCCGATTAACCTTAGCGACGAGGCGAACCTGAGCCGACGAATGGATGAGCTGATTGACCGCCTGCAGGCGGCGTCGGTGCTGCAAGCCCCGTTGGTGCGGCTACATCTGACCGCCGAACGCGAGGATGAGCAGTTCGAGCGCGCGGCGCAGTTTCTGCAGCGTCTGTTGCCTGAGGCGCGTCGCCGTCGCGTCCGCCTCACGATTGAGAACCGCGATGGCGTCGGGCAACGCCCCGAACTGCTGTTGCATCTCATCCGCGTGTTAGATCCGCGCTGGCTGGGCGTGTGCTACGATTTCGGGCACGGCGCGCCTGAACGGCTCTACGACGCTGCGCGGCTGCTTGCGCCCTACGCTTTCCACGCGCACGCCAAAAGCTATGCCTTTGACCCGCGCGGTGAGGAGACCCGCCTCGACTACGGGCGCATCCTCAGCACGCTGCGCCTCGCCAGCTATGTGGGCGCGCTCTCCATCGAGTATCTCGGCGAGGGCGACCCCATCGAGGGGGTGCGCAAAACGCGCGACCTCATTCGCCGACACTGGCGCGCCTACTGAGATGGAGATTCTGGAGCGCGTGCGCGCGACCATTCGGCTGCACTGTCTGCTGCCGCCAGCAGGCGGCGTGGTGATTGTCGGCTACTCGGGGGGCGCCGACTCCACCGCGCTGCTCCACCTGCTGACGCGCCTGCGCGACGAGTGGCGACTCCAGCTGCACGCGGCGCACCTCCATCATGGCATGCGCCCAGAAGCCGACGCCGATGTGGAGGTCTGCCAATCGCTGTGCCAGCGGCTCGGCGTGCCCCTGCATGTGGAGCGCGCCGATGTGCCCAATCTCGCGCGTCTGCAGAAACTTTCGCTGGAAGAGGCAGGGCGCAACGCCCGCTACGCCTTCTTCGAACGGCTCGCCCAGCAACTCGACGCCGTCGCCGTCGCTTTGGCGCATACCCGCGACGACCAAATCGAAACGATCCTCATCAACCTGCTGCGTGGCACGGGTCCGCGCGGCTTGTGTGGCATGCCCTACAAGCGCGACCGCATCATCCGACCCCTGCTCGACGCCTCGCGCGAGCAGACCCACCGCTACTGCGCCGAGCAGAACTTACCCACTGTGTTCGATAGCACCAACTTAGACCCTCATCAACTGCGTCGTCGCATCCGCGCGGAGCTGACGCCCCTACTGCGCGCCCTCTCGCCCGCGTACGAGGCGCACCTGCTACGCTTGGCAGAGATCCTCAGGCAGGAGGAGGCATGGTGGAGCGAGCATGTGGCGCAGCTCTTGCGCGAGGCATCTGCGCAGGGCGGCTCCGGGCGGCTCTCGCGTGCGTTTGTTAGCGCGCTCCATACTGCGCTGCAACGCCGCGTACTACGCGAGTGGCTGCGCCCCCATGTAGGCGCGCTCCAGTTGCCCCCATTCGAAATCTTGGAGGCGATACGCGCGTCTGCCATGACGGGCGAACCCGCCTCGTGGCAACTGACGCCGACGCTGCGCCTAACAATCGACGCAGATGCGCTCACTCTCCACGAAGACGCGCCTCCAACTGCAGATTATGAATATCTTGTATCGGAGGGCGCGCCTATGTGGATTCTGGAAGCGGACTTGTGGCTCGAACTCCGTAGCACGGACATTCCTGTCCGTGAAAACGCGCTTGGACAAGAGTGCCTAAGCCACATCCGTAGCACGGACATTCCCCTCCGTGCCGATAACGCGCTTGGACAAGAGTGCCCAAGCCACAACCGTAGCATGGACGCAGGTGTTCAAGCCATTCTCGATGCCGACGCAATTCAAGGGCGACTTATCGTGCGCAACTGGCGACGGGGCGACCGCTTCCAGCCGCTGGGCATGCACACACCGAAAAAAATCAGCGATATCTTCACTGACCGCAAAGTGCCCCCATCCGAGCGGAGACGGCTGCCCCTGCTCTGCGATGAAGCAGGCGTAGTGTGGATACCTGGCTACACGATTGCCGAGCGCGTCAAAATCACACCCGCCACACGGCGCGTCCTGCAGGCGCGCCTCCACCGAAACGCGAACGCCGACTAAGCGTCCTACGATGTGATGGAACGGGCGTTAGCGATGGACAATCTACACGCCGGAGCGGTTGACCGAACGCTCACCGACGAGCAGTTGGCAACACGAGCCAAAGCGGGCGATAGCGACGCGATGGAAGAGCTCTACCTGCGCTATCGTCAGCCTGTGTTCCGTATCGTGTACCGCTCCACGCGCAATATCGACGAGGCGGAAGACATCGTGCAGGATGTGTTCCTCAAGGCGTTCGAGCGGCTACACACCTTCCGTGAGCAGAGCCGTTTCAGCACTTGGCTGATGCGTATCGCGCTGAACCTGTGCACCGACCGCGCGCGCATGCGCCAGCGGCGTCTAGACCTGCTGGAGCGCGAAGCCGAACATAAGTTAGCGTGGAGCCATCCGAACCCGCCCGACCCGATGGAGACCGTGCAGCAGAACGCCTTCCACGAAGCGTTCTACACCGCGCTGAACCAGCTGCCCGACCACCATCGGCAGCTGATTGTGCTGCGCGATTTGGAAGAGATGGAGTACGAGCAGATAGCCGAGATTTTAGGAACGAGCGTGGGCGCGGTGAAGTTGCGCGTGATGCGCGCCCGACGCGCCTTCAAAGCGAAACTGGAGCCGCTGCTGCGAGCGATTGGAGAACTGGAATGAGAACGCGCTGCCGTGAGATTGAACGCTACCTGACGACCGATGCGGAGTCGCTGCCTGAGGCGGTTCGGGCACACTTGGCGGACTGCGAGCCGTGCCGTCGCGCGTGGGCGTTGGAGGAGCGCTATCGGCGCGCGGTGCAGGCGGCGCGCGGCGAGCCGATACCCGTGTGCCGCCTGCCATGGTCGCGTGTGCAGGCGCAGTTGGCGGCGCGCGCCGTCGCTCGCACGCGCCCCGCGCTGGGGAGGTTTGCCCCCGCGCTCAGCGTTGCCGTCGTCGCGCTGTTCGCACTTGGCGTCGCGCTCCTCTCACACGCGCCTCAGCCACGAGAGGTCGCCTACGCTCAGCCAAACACGCGCGTCGTCGATGCGCCAGCAACATCATTCGCTGCGCCCACAACCGACGCTGCGCCCCTATTCGCCGACACGACGCGCCTAACGCCGCCCCATGCGCTCCCTTCAGACGCCCCAACCGCCCCTGCGCAGGCGTCGAGCGAGGCGACTGACTCGGCACACACTCGCGTCAGGCGGCAGCCCCCTGAGATCGAGAGCATCGTCGCTAACGACCTCGACTCGGGCGTCTCCTATCAAGTCGCTGCGCTGCCGATGAGCCAGTTTCGCATAGGCGACGGCGCGGAGGTCGACTACTTACCGTTCAACTATGGAAATTCCACTCCAGAGGGGGTAGATGAAGATGCGATGGTTGGCTCTTTTTAGCGTGTGCATCGGCGCGGGTTGGGCGGCGGCTCAGCAGCCTTCGATCTTACAACGCGCGGAGCAAGAGGTCAGCCGTGTGGTGGCGCGTGCGCTGCCAGCCGTAGTAACTGTCGAGTCGCGGATTGCAGGGCGCACGGTGCGCAGCAGCGGTTTCATCATCGACTCCTCTGGGCTGGTGGTCTGCTCGGCGGATGGGGTGCGCGCGCCGTCGCAGATAGCGGTGTACCTCGCTGACGGCGAGCAGCTCCGAGCGCAGGTGGTAGGCGCGGACGGTATCACTGGGATTGCGCTGCTCCGCTTAGAGGAGGCGTCGGGGCTGACCGCGCTGCGCTGGGGCGATTCGGAACGCACGCCGCTGGGCGCGACCGCCATCCTGATTGGCAATCGCAGCGGCTTAGAGGGTAGCGTCACGGTCGGCACGCTGGGCGGTAAAGAGCGCGTCGGGGTACGCCGCGACAACGGGCGCGTGGTGTTGCTACTGCAGTTCAACGGCACGGTCGGCGCGGGCGAGCCTGGCGCGCCGCTACTCGACTCGCAAGGGCGCGTGATTGGCGTAATGGCAGGCGAACTCGCCTCCATCGAGGGGGCGTCGGTCGCACCCGTGAGCGTGGTGGGCTTCGCTATACCCGCCGAAATCGCCCAGCGCGTGGTGAACGAACTGCGCACGAAGGGGCGCGCCGAGCATGCATGGCTGGGCATCGATTATCAAGGCTTACCGACCGGCGTGGTGGTGCGGCGCGTCGCGCCCAACAGCCCCGCCCAACAAGCAGGACTCGCCCTTGGCGACATCATCGTGCAGTTCGGCGATAAGCCCATCCGCACCACCGCCGACCTCACACGCGAACTCTACTTCGCTGCACCTAACCAGCGCGTCGCCGTCACCATACTGCGTGAGGGGCGACGCATCACGCTCCCCGTCACGCTCGGTAAACAGTCGCTATAACGCGCGGCGGCAGACACGAGCGACGCCCCAAAGTGGCTTGGACTTGAGTCCAAACGCAGGCGCGACGACATTCCTGTCGTTGCGCATCAAGAGTTGCAGGACTTGGATATGCCCTCGCTAAGTATGAGTGAGGGTGTTCGAAAAATGGGGCACAGGTGCTTGAGATGCTTCGCTCCGCTTGAGATGACAGTGGTTCTTCACTGGCACAAGTCTGTCATTCCGAGCCGAAGGCGAGGAATCTCCATCTACTTGCGGGCGTTCTCGAACATTCTCATAATCGGCTAACTTCCAAGGAGGGAACTTGAATATGAGCCTTGTAGCGTGGTCGGTTGGCGGCGTCTGTTTTGGGTTGGGGCTGGCGGCGGCGTTGATGGCGCGTGCGCGTGTTGCGTCGTTCCCGACCTTCGCGTTGCCGTTGGTGTGGCTATTGGCGTTGGCGGCGTTCGGGTTGACCTTGCCAGCTGAGCCTGCGCCCTACTTTCAGGCAGGGGGCGCGCTGGGTTGGGGAGTGCTGACGGCGTCGGGATTGTGGTTGATAGGGGCGTTTGTGGGCAGTCGGCTGCACTCCGAGTGGCTGGGCGCGCTGTTGCCCCTTGCCGCGCCCGTGCTGGCGCTGACGCTGGTGCGCGATAATCTCCTGCCTGCGCTGTGGGGGGTGGGAATCGCGACTGGGCTGATGTGGGTGTTGCTGCGCGGGGCGTGGGAGACGTTGGAAGGCGTCGCACTGAGCGTGCTGGCGCTGAGCTGGACGACGGGGTTGGCGGTCTATGCGGGCGCGCCGCGCTGGTTCGGGGTGTGCTTGGCGGGCGCAGGCGTGGCGGCGTTTGGCATCGCGACGCTGTTGGCGCGGGCGGGTCGCACGGGATGGCGCGTCAGTTATATCTTGCTGTTCGGCGGGTTCGCGCTGACGGCAGTGGGCTATCGGCTCTCAGGTTCGGACGCGCCGTGGCTGGAGTTGGTGCTGCTGACGCTAGTCACCGCCACATTAGCGCGCGGTCTATCGGGCAGCGAGGCTTGGTCGCGCTACGCGCTGCTGGTGTGGGTGGGTTTGCTGACGGCGGCGTTCGCAACGATGCGTGGGTTCGGCTTGGCTGTGTGCGCATTGATGACGGCGCTGCACGCGCTGGTGATGGGGCATAGGGCGTTCACGCGCACGACAGCCCACGAGAACGCGCTTTACACGGCGGGCGCGCTGTTACTGGTGAGCGTGCTGGGGTTTCGGCTGTTCACGCTGAGTTATCCGTGGCGTGCGCCGCGCGCCGATTTGTATCTCTATTTCACTTTGGCGGCGTTCCTGATAGCGCTGATTGGGCTGGGCGCGCTCGCGCTGTGGTGGAGCGGTCGGGGCGAGCGTTCACCGCTTTGGCGTAGCGTGTTGGCTGGGTTTTGGGCGACGGCTGCGCCGCTGGCGCTGACCGCCATCTTCACCGAGCGCGCGGCGGCGGGCTGGACGGCGGGCGCGCTGGGCGCAGCGCTGAGCGCGTATCTGTACGGCAATCGCCTGTTCCACTGGCTCGCGCCACTGAGCTTGCTGGGATCGATTATCCTGTTGCCGTTGGGCAGTATCACGGCGACGCTTGCCGACTCGCCTCGCGCCACGCGAATCGGGGTCGCGGTCGGGCTGACTATCGCGCTGGCAATCACGGCGGCGGCGGTCGCATGGTTGGATCGCCGCGCCGAAACGGATTAGGCGAGTTGTCGGAGGTAGTCGCCGTAGCGGTACAGAGCGCTGCGGGCGCGTTCCAATCGCCCAATCAGCGCGCCCCCATCGTGGCGCAGGATGTCGTCTACCGTCTCCGCCACAAATAACGCCTCCATCGCGTCGGTAGGCTTCCCACAGACCTGCATGCCGAACTCCGCATCGCTGGGTTCGAGGTTCATGTGCGCCGTGAGGTAAGGTTTAAGCGGTGGATAGGCGCGTTGCAGCCAGCGGCGCAGCTCAGTGTACTGATTTTGGAACGGCTCGCCCTCGCCTGCGAACGCCGCATCACAAATCAGCTCCGCTAACTGCTCGAAACGGTCGTAATACTGCGCCAGCAACTCACGCTGCTCCGCCACTGGGAACTCCACTTGTATGCCGCGCCAGTGCCGTACCTGCTCGCGCACGGTCTCCAGCAGCGATTGCACCAATACGCCCGCACGAAGGAATGCTATCCGAACTGTCGCCTGCGCCTGCAGTCGCCTTTCCCAAACGCCTTGCGCCCATGTGCGCACCCGTAGCAAAAATCCCATCTGTAGCCTCCTTTACAGCCATTATACCCCAATTCGCTCCAGTGTGATTCCAATCACAGACATCGCTGTCGCCGCTCGCGCATACTCTAGGCGCGTGGAGAGTTCCACGCAGAAAATGACAGGAGGTTCAACATGCCAACGATTGTAGATATCGCGGTACAGGCAGGTTCGTTTAATACGCTCGTTCAAGCCGTTCAGGCGGCGGGTCTGGTGGAGACGCTGAGCGGCGAGGGTCCGTTCACTGTGTTCGCCCCGACAGATGAGGCGTTCGCGCAGATCCCGCAGGACACGCTGCAAGCGGTGCTGGCGAATAAGGAGCAGCTCACGGCGATTCTGACCTACCATGTAGTGCCGGGCAAGCTGATGGCGGCGGATGTCGTGCGCAGCAGCCAGCTGCAAACGGTGCAAGGTCAGAGCATCACCGTCAGCACGGAGGGCGGCGTGAAGGTGGACGACGCCAATGTAGTTCAAGCCGACATCGAGGCGGACAACGGCGTCATCCATGTGATTGACAAGGTTATTATGCCCAAGTAAGCAACCGATCACCTCGCAACTCGTATAGGGTGGAGAGGGGCGTCTCTCCACCCGCTTTTTTATGCGGCAAAGTTCAACTGGTTGGTCATGATTTGGAAGGGTCGAAGGTCTTTGAGGATGACGGACTTGCGGCTGGTGGCGAGCCAGCCTTTGCGCGCCCAACGTCCGAGCGTGCGGCTGACCGCCTCGCGACTGGCGCCCACATAGTCGGCAATCTCTTGGTGCGTGAGGTGGATTTCGATGCCCTCTTCCACTTGTTCGCCGACGGTTTGCGCCAGTCCCATCAGGGCGTGCGCCACGCGCTGGCTGAGTTTGAGGCGGCTGATGTGGAACACGCGCTCTTCCGATTGGCGGATCCGCTCGGCTAAGTTGCGCAGCAGCGCGAGCGCGAAGTCGGGGTACTCGCGCAGGAGTTGTTCGAACTGCTCGGCGGAGAGGTAGCGCACTTCGGTCGGCTCCAGCGCCTCGACAGTCGCGCGTACCCAGTGTCCTGTGAGGATGGTCGTTTCGCCGAACGAGTCGCCCTCGCCCAGAATCGCATAGGTAAGCGCGCTGCCGTCTGGCGCAATGGTGTAGACCTTCATCAACCCTTTCTCCACGACCCACCAGCCGCCCGGCTCGCGCCCTAATTCTAAGCGCTCGCCCGGATTATAACGCACTGCCAACATGCGGCTCATGATTTCGTGGGCTTCGTCCTCGCTGAGCCACTGAAACGGGCTGGTTTTGACCAGCGCCCACTTGGTAGTCATAGCAGCTTCACCTCGCTGGTTGAGTCTGCCTTGCCGCGGGGAGGTGATACGCGACGATGCGCCACAAGGCAATTAGAGTATACCCAATCACAGGGTATAATCTCGCGCCGTGTTGAGACCCGACCACCGCTTGGCGATTCTGATGCACGAGGGGATACGAGGCAAGTTCGGGAAGACAGGGCTGGGCTTGCTGCGCTACAGTTCGAACCCGATTGTCGCAGTGATTGACCGTGAGTGCGCGGGTCAGTCGTTGCGCGAACTCACAGGCATCCCGCGCGATGCGCCGATTGTGGCGTCGGTACAGGAGGCGATGGCGTATCGCCCAGAGGCGCTGGCGATTGGAATCGCGCCGTCGGGCGGCGCGCTCCCCCCTGATTTGTGGCGCGAGGTGCGCACGGCGGTCCTTGCAGGGCTGAACCTGATCAACGGCATGCACGCGCCGCTCGCTAAGCATCCCGACTTGGCGCCCTTCCTGCACAGCTGCCAGTGGATTTGGGATGTGCGCAAAGAGCCGCCCGGACTGAGCGTCGGGTCGGGCAAGGCGCGTGCTTTGAGTTGCAAGCGCGTGCTGACCGTCGGCACAGACATGGCGGTCGGCAAGATGACCGTGAGCCTCGAGATGCACCGCGCCTGCCTGCAGCAGGGGCTGCGCTCGCGCTTTCTGGCGACGGGGCAGACGGGGATAATGATCGAGGGCGACGGCGTCGCGTTGGACGCCGTGCGCGTCGATTTCGCCTCAGGCGCGGTCGAACAGTTCGTGTGCGCGCTGGCAACCGACGCCGAGGTTGTTCACATCGAGGGTCAGGGCGCGCTGACCAACCCCGCCTCCACCGCCACGCTGCCGCTGCTACGCGGCGCACAACCGACACATCTGATTTTGGTGCATCGCGCCGGACAAACGCACATTCGCACCTTCCCCGATGTGCCCATCCCGCCCCTGCCCGAAGTAGTGCATATCTACGAGCAGGTCGCTGCGATGGGCGGCGCGTTCTATCCCTCCAAAGTGGTCGCCGTCGCGCTCAACACTGCGCACCTGACAGACTCCGAGGCGCGCGCGGCAATCGCGCAAGTGGAAACCGAGACAAAATTGCCCTGCACCGACCCCGTTCGGTTCGGCGCAGGGCTGCTACTACAAGCTATAAATGGGTAGGAGTGCAAAGACTTATAGGTGTTTGGCAAGTTTCTGCTCGATTGCGCCTTTGGGCAGCGCGCCCACAATCTGCTCCACCACTTGCCCGTTCTTAAACAGCAGCAGAGTCGGAATGCTCATAATGCCGTACTGCATCGCCAACTGCTGCTCTTGGTCGACATCAACTTTATACACTTTCATCTTACCTTCATATTGCTGACCGAGTTCTTCGACAATCGGCGCAATCAGTCGGCAGGGGCCGCACCAGACTGCCCAGAAGTCCACAAGCACGGGCACAGGCGAGTTCAGCACCTCTGCCTGCCATTCGCCGTGAGTAATAGCCTT